>NZ_JBFAUU010000013.1:0-146275 GCF_040679435.1 Spirillospora sp. NPDC052269 | reverse complement strand
ACCCGACGGCGCTGGCGCGCACGAGCACAGCGCGGGCGCGGGCGCGGACGGGCACAGCGCAGGTGTGAACCAGCACGGGCACAGCGCAGGTGTGAACGGCGCGGACGGAAACAGCCCGCTCGGACACAGCGCGGACACAGCGCGGGCACAGCGCGGGCACAACGCGAGTGCGGACGGAGCGGGCGCGGACAGGCACGGCGCGGGCGGGCACAGCACGGACGGGCATGGGCACGGGGACGGTAGAGACCGGCACCGGGGGTGGGGCGGGACGGGGCGGGGACGGGAACAGTGGGGGTGGGTCAGGTGGGGGTTGTCAGTCGGTGGGCGAGGGCGGTGTGGCGGCGGCCGGAGGAGGTGGTGCGGACGGCGGCGGCGAGGGCTCGGCGGGAGCCGGTGAGGACGACGAGCTTCTTGGCTCTGGTGATGGCCGTGTAGAGGAGGTTGCGCTGGAGCATCATCCAGGAGCTGGTGGTGAGGGGGATGACGACGGCCGGATATTCGCTGCCTTGGCTGCGGTGGATGGTGATGGCGTAGGCATGGGTGAGTTCGTCCAGCTCGTCGAAGGAGTAGTCGATCTCCTCGTCCTCGTCGGTGCGGACGGTGAGGGTGTGGTCCTCCGGGGAGACGGTGGTGACGACGCCGACGGTGCCGTTGAAGACGCCCGCCACGCCCTTGTCGTAGTTGTTGCGTAGCTGGGTGACCTTGTCGCCGGGGCGGAAGACGCGACCGCCGTAGCGGCGTTCGGGGACGGTGTCCCGGTGCGGGGTGAGGGCGTCCTGGAGGAGGGTGTTGAGGCTGCCGGCCCCGGCGGGACCGCGGTGCATGGGGGCGAGGACCTGGACGTCGCGGCGCGCGTCCAGGTCGAACTTGGCGGGGATGCGGTTGACGACGACGTCGACGGTGAGGGCGGCGGTCTCCTCGGAGTCCTCGCAGGGGAACAGGAAGAAGTCGGGGTAGCCGCGGGTGTGCGGGTGGTCGCCGGCGTTGACGCGGTGGGCGTTGACGACGATGCCGGACTGCTGGGCCTGCCGGAAGATCTTGGTGAGGCGGACGCGGGGGATGGTCGCGTCGGCCGCGAGCAGGTCGGCCAGCACCTCTCCCGCGCCGACGGACGGGAGCTGGTCGACGTCGCCGACCAGGAGGAGGTGCGCGCCGGGCGGGACGGCTTTGATCAGCTTGTTCGCGAGGATGAGGTCGACCATCGAGCACTCGTCGACGACGACCAGGTCGGTGTCGAGGGGGTTGTCCTGGTCGAACCGGGCGTCGCCGCCGGGCTGGAGCTGGAGCAGGCGGTGCACGGTGGCGGCCTCGTGGCCGGTGAGTTCGGCGAGGCGCTTGGCGGCGCGGCCGGTCGGCGCGACGAGGGTGATCTTCGCCTTCTTGGCCGCGGCGAGCTCGATGACGGAGCGGACGGTGAAGCTCTTGCCGCAGCCCGGGCCGCCGGTGAGCACGGCGACCTTCTCGGTGAGGGCGAGCCGGACGGCCTGCTCCTGCTCGGGGGCGAGTTCGGTGCCGGTGCGTCCGCGCAGCCAGGTCAGGGCCTTCTGCCAGTCGACGTCGGCGAACGCGGCGAGCCGGTCGCCCGGGACGTTGAGGAGGGTGCGCAGGCCGCGGGCGACGGACCGCTCGGCGCGGTGGAAGGGGACCAGGTAGACGGCGGGGACGTCGTTCACGCGCTCGCGGATGACGCCCTCGTCGGTGGCGAGCTCGTCCAGGGCGGGGACGATGAGGTCGCGGGCGACGCCGAGGATCTTCTCCGCGGCGGTGACCAGGTTGGGCTCGGGCAGGTAGCAGTGGCCCTGGTCGGCGGCCTCGGACAGGGTGTACTGGAGCCCGGCCTTGATCCGCTCGGGGCTGTCGTGCGGGATGCCGACGGCCTGCGCGATGGTGTCGGCGGTCTTGAAGCCGATGCCCCACACGTCGGCGGCGAGCCGGTACGGCTCGCGGCGGACGGTGTCGATGGACGCGTCGCCGTACTGCTTGTAGATGCGGACGGCGAGGGATGTGGAGACGCCGACGCCCTGCAGGAAGACCATCACCTCCTTGATGGCCTTCTGCTCCTCCCAGGCGGCGGCGATGCGCGCGGTGCGGCGCTTGCCGAGGCCGCGGACCTCGATCAGGCGGCCGGGCTCCTCCTCGATGACGCGCAGGATGTCGGTGCCGAAGTGGGAGACCATGCGGTCGGCCATCACCGGGCCGATGCCCTTGATCATGCCGGAGCCCAGGTAGCGGCGGATGCCCTGCACGGTCGCCGGGAGCACCGTGCTGTAGGAGTCGGCCTCGAACTGCCGGCCGTACTTGGGGTGGGAGCGCCACCGGCCGGTCATCCTGATGCTCTCGCCGGCCTGCGCGCCGAGCAGTGCGCCGACGACGGTGAGCAGGTCGCCACCGGACTTCTCGGTGGCGACGCGCGCGACCGTGTACCCGGTGTCCTCGTTGGCGTAGGTGATCCGCTCGAGCACCGCCTCGAGGACCACCGGTTTCGGGGGAACTGCCGCCTGGTTCGTCACGGATCTCATCCTCCCGGACCGGCCGCCGCCACCGAAACCGAAACCGATTCTGTGGAAAACCCGCCGGTTCGTCTTGGCCGCATCCGGCGAACCATCTGGATCTTCGCGTGATCACGACGTACGGTCCGGGCGCACCCGTACCACGAGTACCGGGAGGTCTCCCAGGTGTTCAACTCCCGATTCCTGGCCCTCGCGGTGGGCATCGCCACCGCGGTCCCGCTCGTCGCCGCCACGCCGGCCACGAGCCAAACCCCCACCTCGTCCCCGACTCCCATCCCCGGATTCACGGCCAAGTCGTCGGCCTGGCAGCGCGCGTACGAGAAGGAGCTCAGCGCGATCCCGTCCGCCGCGAACGCGCGGCGTCTCGACGCGGAGCTGGCGAAGGAACCCGCGCTGGCGGGGACGACCGGCGACTGGCATCGGGTCCAGCGCATCGTCCGCGAGCTGCGTTCCTATGGCCTGAAACCAGAAGTGAACACCTACTACACGTACCTGTCGCGCCCCAAGCGCGTCAGCGTGGAGATGACCGCGCCTGAGCGGCGCGTCCTGCCGGTGAAGGAGAGCAAGCAGCCCTGGCAGAAGTACTACGACGACATCATCCCCGGCTACAACGGCCTGTCTCCGTCAGGGAACGTGGAGGGCGAGGTCGTCTACGCCAACTACGGGCGTCCCGAGGACTTCGCGCTACTCGCCAAGAACGGGATCTCGCTCAAGGGCAAAATCGCGCTCGTCCGCTACGGACAGGTGTTCCGCGGTGTGAAACCCGCTCAGGCGGCCAAGGCGGGCGCCAAGGCCGTCATCATCTACTCGGATCCGGCCAACGACGGCTTCAGCCGTGGAACGGTCTATCCGCAGGGCCCGTGGCGCGCGTCTGACGGCATCCAACGCGGAAGCGTGGCCCAGATGATGTACGCGGCGGGTGACCCGCTCACACCGGGGTGGCCCTCGACGAAGAACGCGCCCAGACTGAAGCCGTCGCAGGCGCCGGAGCTGCAAGGGCTCATCCCGACCACGCCGGTCTCCTACGGCGCGGCCGAGCCGCTCCTGCGCGCGCTCAACGGCGCACAGGTGCCGAAGGAATGGCAGGGCGGTCTGTCGTTCCCGTACCACTTCGGCCCTGGCGGAACGCGTGTCCACCTGGATCTGCAAAGCGACTTCATCACCACGCCCATCTGGGACGTGACCGTGCGCATCCCCGGTGCGACGCGTCCTGACCAGGAGGTCGTGCTCGGCGGCCACCACGACGCGTGGGCGTACGGGTCGCTGGACAACCTGTCCGGCACCGAGAACGTCCTGCAGGTGGGTCGTGCACTCGGAAAGCTGTTGAAACGCGGTTGGCGTCCGGACCGGACGGTCGTCCTGGCCACATGGGACGGCGAGGAGTACGGCATCTACGGCAGCACCGAGTATGCCGAGGAGCACGAGAAGCAGCTCCGCAACGCGGTCGCCTACGTGAACATGGACATCGCCGCCGGTTCGGAGTTCTCCCCTTCGGCGACGCCCGCGCTCGACCAGAGCGTCATCGACGCGTCGAAGGAAGTCGCGTGGCCGGGCACCAACGGCACGCTCTATGACGCGTGGAAACAGCAGAACAACGGCCAGACCCCCATCGACCGCATTGGCGGCGGCTCCGACTTCCAACCGTTCTTCCAGCGGTTCGGCGTCCCGGCCATGGACCTCGGTGCGAGCAGCCCCGGAGCGTCCGGGAACTACCACTGCACCTGCGACGACTTCTACTCGACGGAACACTTCGGTGACCCGACGTGGGAGTACCACGCGGCCATGTCCAGGCTCGCCGGCATCGCGACCCTGCGTTTGGCGAACGCCGACGTCATCGCCATGCACTACCAGCCCTATGCCGCCGAGACGGCCGGCTACCTGAACGACTTCACCACCGAGCAGCGCCAGAAGCTCGGCGCGGTGGCGGTGGACGTGTCACGCGACGTCCAGCAGGCACAGGCATGGGAACGAGCGGCTCAGTCACTCCAGACCCGAGCGGATACGGCGCTCGCCAAGGGCGACACCGCCGCGTTCCGTTCCCTCAACGACCGGCTCGTTCGCGCGGAACGGGACCTGCTCACGAACGCCGGCCTACCGGCGCGCCCGTGGTACCGGCACCAGATCTACGCGCCCGGCCTCGACACCGGATACGCCACCCAGCGGCTTCCGGCCCTGCATGACGCCCTGTTCTTGCAGAACGACCCGGCCACCGCGCGCGCGTACGAGGCGCGCCTCTACGCCAGTCTCCAAGCAGCGACCCGAACTCTCACTCTCTGAGGACGACCATGAAGTCCCTTCACGCAGTCGCAGGCACCGTCCTCGTGGGCACGGCCACGCTCCTCACGGTCGTCCCGGCCAACGCCGCGAGCGGACCGTCCATCACCAAGGAGGCGTTCGGAAAGCTCGCCGACGGCACTTCGGTGGACCGGTACACCCTCAGCAATGAGCACGGGATGCGCGTCCGGATCCTCACCTACGGTGGCATCATCCAGATGCTGGACGTGCCGGACCGCAAAGGCCGCGACGCCAACGTCGCCCTGGGCTTCGCCACGCTGAAGGACTACGTCGACAAGAACGGCGGCCCGTACTTCGGCGCGCTCATCGGACGCTACGCGAACCGCATAGCCAAGGGCCGTTTCACCCTGGACGGGACGACCTACCAGCTCCCCATCAACAACGGCCCCAACAGCCTGCACGGCGGCATCGAGGGCTTCAACACCAAGGTCTGGAAGGCCACGGCCGTCAAGGGCAAAGACAGCGTCGCCCTTCACCTCACCTACGTCAGCCAGAACGGCGAAGAGGGTTACCCGGGAACGCTCACGACGAAGGTCACCTACACCCTCGGCACCAGCAACCGGCTACAGCTGGACTACCGGGCCACGACCGACAAGGCCACCATCGTCAACTTGACGAACCACTCCTATTTCAACCTTGCCGGAGAGGGCACGGGCGACGCCTACGGCCACCAGCTCCAGGTCAACGCGTCCCGCTACACCCCGACCGACAGCACGCAGATCCCCACCGGAAAGCTCGCCCCGGTCAAGGGCACCCCGTTCGACTTCACGCGCCCCCACACCATCGGCGAACGCATCCGCGACAACGATCCGCAACTGCTCATCGGCCATGGCTACGACCACAACTTCGTCCTGAACCAGCGGCGCCCGGGCGAACTCACCCTCGCCGCCACGGTCACCGAGCCACGCACAGGCCGCGTCCTACGCCTCAGCACCACCCAGCCGGGCGTCCAGCTCTACACGGCCAACTTCCTGGACGGCTCTCTCGTCGGCACCAGTGGCCACGCCTACCGCCAAGGCGACGCGCTGGCCCTCGAAACCCAGCACTTCCCCGACTCCCCCAACCACCCGGCGTTCCCGTCGACCGTCCTACGCCCCGGCCAGACCTTCACCTCAACAACCGTCTACGCCTTCTCCACAACCAGCTGACGTAGCGCGGGGGAGCGCAGGGGTGGCCTACCCCCTGCGCTCCCCCTTGCTTTCCGCTTCCTGGGCGGGTGTGTGGCCACTGGCGGGGTCGAGGGGGCCGGTTTCAGTGATCAGAGCTGTTATGAGGTGGGCTGGGGTTACGTCGAAGGCTGGGTTGTGGGCTCGTGCGCCTGCGGGGGTTACGGGGGTGGGGCCGTTGGCCAGGATCTCGGCGGGTGGGCGTTCTTCGATGGGGATGTGGTCGCCGTCCGGGGTGGAGAGGTCGATGGTGCTCCAGGGGGCGGCCACCAGGAAGGGGATGTTGGCGGCGGCGCAGGCCAGGGCCACGGCGAGGGTGCCGACCTTGTTGGCGGTGTCGCCGTTGGCGGCTATGCGGTCGGCTCCGACGATCGCGGCGTCTATGCGGCCGCGGAGGATGGTGCCCGCAGCGGCGCTGTCCGGTTGGACGAAGTAGGGGATGCCCAGTTGGTGGAGTTCCCAGGCGGTAAGGCGGGCGCCCTGGAGGAGGGGGCGGGTCTCGTTCGCGTAGACGGTCTCGATGAGTTTGCGAGTGTGGAGTTCGCGGACGACGCCCAGGGCCGTGCCCCAGCCTGCTGTCGCCAGGGCTCCGGCGTTGCAGTGGGTGATGAGCCTGAGAGGCCTGTCGCCCAGGTGGGCGCTGAGCCATTCCGCACCGTGGCGGCCGATCGCGCGGTTTGCCCGGATGTCCTCATCCAGGAGGGCCAGAGCCTCCTCCAGGACAGCGTCGGAGCCCTTTGCAGCGAGGGGGCGGACGCGGTCCACTCCGGCTGCGAGGTTGACCGCTGTAGGACGGGCCTCGCGGATGCGGGTGATGGCGCTGTTCAGAGTGGCGGTGTCCCAGCCTTCGCGTTCGGCTTGGCGCAGGGCCAGGACGACGCCCAGGGCTCCGGCCACGCCCAGGGCGGGGGCGCCTCGGACGACGAGTCGCTTGATCGCGTCGACCAGAGCGTCGACCTCGGTGATGTCCCGGTACTCCAGGCGCGCGGGCAGGAGCGTCTGGTCGAGAAGGCGCAGGGAGTCGCCGGTCCACGTGATGGGAGCGATTTCTGCCGTCATGGGTTCATTTTCTCGCGCGCCTGTGGGACGCGACACGTTCGCGGCTGCCGCAACGTGCCGAGCAGTAGCGACGGGGCGCCCCACGGCCTGTCATGACGAAAGGCCTTCCACAGGAAGCGGACGCGCACAGTCCGCCTGGGAGGGCCCTTCGTTCGGCCAGGAGGACGGCCAGGGCGAGGGCGGAGGAGGCGGCGAACCATTCGGCCCAGGGCGCGTCGTCGCTGCGGTCCGCGTGGAGGTGCCAGAACGTGCCGTCGTGGGCGCTGAGCCTTGGCGGAGCGGCGGTTTCGGCCAGTAGGCCGTTGATGAGCCGGGCGGCCGTCTCGGTGTCCTGAGCTCCGAAGATCCCCCAGAGGCGGTCGGCGACCGCGCCGAGGGCCGCTACGTCCTCGTCGGTGATCTCCGGCCTTGTCGGCTCCCCGTGCGCGTGCAGGAGTGACGCGACGGCGGCGGCGTCCGCCTTGTCCACCCGTAGCGCGCCGGTCAGGGCGGCGGCCCGTTCGGCGGCGTCCGATGGCCGGTTGATCACAGCACCCTCCTCGTGTTACGCCTTTTAGATGATAACCCGTAACAAGGGCGCGGCGGTCTACTTCGCCGGGGCGCTCAGCGCGCGGACGGCCGACGAGATGTCGGCGCCCGCGTTGCTGCTGCTCGGAATGGCCGTGCTGGGGTCGGAGCGGCCGGCCTCGCTGCTGTTCGCCGCCCTGACCGTCGCGTCCACTGTGGGCGGGCCTCTGCTCGGCGCTCTGATGGATCGCGCGACTCGGCCCGGACTACTGCTGGCTGCCGCCCTGGGCGGATATGCGGCCGGTTTGGCCCTGGTGACGTCGGTTCTTGGGCAGTTGGGGGCGGCCGTCACGGTGGCGGTCTTCACAGGGCTTCTGGCACCGTCCCTGTCCGGGGCTTGGACGGCGCGCCTTGCCGATGTCTTGCCTGAGAGGCAGTTGGGGCGCGGCCATGCGGCTGATGCGGCCACCTACAACGTGGCCGCGTTGGCGGGGCCGGCCGCTGCGGGGCTGATCGCGGGGATTGATGCCTACTGGGCCATGGCAGCGACCATCGGACTGCTGCTGTTGGCGGTCCCGGCTGCGTTGGCGCTCCCCCGGCAGGAGCCACGTGAATCCGCGGCCTTTACCGCCGATCTCAAGGCGGGGTTCATGGCCATCGTGCGCGCGCCTGGGTTGCGGCGGGTCACGGCGGCTTCCATGGTCGCGTTCGTGGGCACGGGGATGCTGATCGTGTCGTGTCCTCCGCTGGGTGAGCGCTACCTCGGCGGGGCCGGGCGTGGAGGACTGCTGCTGTCGTTGCTGGCAGCGGGCGCGATGACCACCGCTGCGATCACGGCCCGGTGGCCACCCAAGCGGAAGCCGGAAACCGTGTTCGCGGTCGCCGCCCTGTGCATCGCCTTCGGATTGGCCGGTCTGGCCAGTGCGCCCAATGCGGGGGTGCTGGTTGTGGCGGCCGTCCTCGCGGGCGCGGGTGAGGGGCCGCAACTGGCGGCGGTCTTCGACATCCGGCATCGGGAGGCTCCGGCCCGACTGCGCGGGCAGGTGTTCGCCACAGGGGCGAGCCTCAAAATCACCGCCGGTGCGGTAGGCGCGGCACTCGCGGGCACCCTGCCTCTGACGTTTGCCCTCTCCTTGGCCGCCGCCACTCAACTGCTGGCGGCAGCCCTGCTCATCGGGTCAGGACGCGTACGGGCGCGCCCGCGAGGAACGCCTCGATATCTTCGACGGCCTCAGAGAAGTAGCCCCGATAGTTGTCCTCAGTGACGTAGCCGAGGTGGGGCGTGGCGAGGAGGTTCGGGAGCGTCCGGTACTCGTGGTGCTCCGGCAGCGGCTCGATGTCGTAGACGTCCACCCCCGCGCCCGCGATCTGGCCTTCCCGGAGTGCGGTGGCCAGCGCGTCCTGATCCACGATGGACGAGCGGGACGTGTTGATCAGGAAGGCCGTCGGGCGCATCCGCTTCAGCTCGGCCGCGCCGAGCAGGCCGTCCGTGCGGTCGCCCGGCTTCACATGGACGGTCACGAAGTCGCTGGTCTCCAGCAGGTCGTCCAGCGTGCGCATGCGGCGCGCACCGGCTTCGGCGGCCTTCTCGGCGGTGAGGTTCCGGCTCCAGGCGACCACGTCCATGCCGAAGGCGGCGCCGACCTTCGCCACGCGCGCGCCGATCCGGCCGAGCCCGATCACGCCGAGCCGGCGTCCGTGGAGGTCGTTGCCGACCGTCTGCTGCCAGGGGCCGCCCGACCGCAACGCCCCGTTCTCGGCGACCACGTGGCGGGCCAGGCCGAGAAGCAGGGCCCAGGTCAACTCGACGGTGGGATGGATGGCGCTGGACGTCCCGCAGACGGTCACACCGCGCTCCGCGGCCGCGTCGAGGTCGATCGAGGCGTTCCGCATGCCGCTGGTGATCAGGAGGCGCAGGTTCGGAAGCCGCGCGAGCAGGCCTTCCTGGAAGGGGGTGCGCTCCCGCATCGCCACGATGATCTCGTAGTCGCCGATCTCCTCGGCGAGCCGCTCAGGGTCGGGCTCGTGCGCGCGCAGGAAGCGGACGTCGACCTTCGACCCGATCCGCGACCAGTCGGCCAGAGACTCCGCAACGCCCTGGAAATCGTCGATGACGGCACATTTGATCTTCATTGACTCCACTGTATCCCGCCCCCTCAGAACACTTTCTGACCTGGGGTAACTTGACAATGGTCGAACCTATGTTCGACATTGTCGGAGTGGCGAGCGCAGGGGAGGCGAGATGGCGGACGCGTCGGCGGCCCCCAGCCTCCCGCCGCACGCCGTCCTGCGGGACCAGCTCGTACGCGCGGGCGGGCCGCGAGTGCCGGTGCTGCCCGCGTTGCGGACGCTCCTCCCGGGCGGGCTGCGGGCGGGCTCGGTCGTCGGGCTGGACGGGTCCGGATCGGCGTCCCTGGGCGTCGCGCTGGTCGCCGGGGCGTCCACGGACGACGGCACGGAACCGGATGGAGGGACGAATGGCTGGTGCGCGGTCGTCGGCGTCCCCGAATTCGGGGTGCTCTCCGCGTGCGGCATGGGCGCGGACCCGCGCCGCCTGCTGCTGGTGGACGATCCGGCGGAGCGGTGGCCCGACGTCGTCGCGGCGCTGGTCGAAGCCGTGAGCCTGGTTCTGGTCAGGCCGCCCGAGCGTCCCGCGCCTGGGGCCGTCCGCCGTCTGACCGCCCTCGCGCGCAAACACGGGAGCGTACTCGCGCTCACCGGCCCTGCCATGCGCACATGGCCAGGGCTGAGGCTGCGGCTTGCCGTGACCGAGTCCCATTGGGACGGGCTCGGGAACGGTCATGGCGTCCTTGGCGGACGTCGCGCGCAGGTCGTCGCCCAAGGCCATGACGCGCCAGGGGCCGGGCGGCGCGAATGGCTCTGGCTGCCCAATGCCACTGGACAGGTCGAACCGGCCGAGGCACCGCGCGCCCGCACGTCTGGGCGTCCCGTGCTGGAGGTCGTCCGGCCCCGGAGGGTGTCGTGAGCCGGGTCCTGGTGGTGTGGTGCCCCGACTGGCCCGCGACCGCAGTCGGGATCGAGGCGTCCGTGCCCGGGGCGGTCGCCAGTGACGGCCGGGTCGCGGCCTGCACGTCGGCGGCGCGGGCTGAGGGCGTGAGGCGTGGGATGCGTGTTCGGGACGCGCAGAGGCGCTGCCCTGATCTGCTCGTGCGCACGCGCGACACGGACGCCGAGGGCCGCATGTTCCTGGCGGTGGCGGCGGCCGTGAGCGAGCTGACTCCCAGGGTCGAGGTCGTCCGGCCAGGTCTGTGCGCCGTGCCCGCGCGCGGACCGGCGACGTTCTACGGCGGCGAGGAGGCCGCCCGGGTCCTCCTCCAAGACGCGGTGGTCGAAGCGGGGTTCGACTGCGGGGTCGGCGTCGCGGACGGCCTGTTCGCGGCGGAGCTGGCCGCGCGCGTCCAGGGCGGCGTGATCGTGCCGCCCGGTGGCGCGGCGGCGTTCCTCGCGCCGTACCCGATGTCGGTTCTGGACCGTCCCGAACTGGCCGACCTGCTCGAGCGGCTCGGCATCCGGACGCTGGGCGACTTCGCGGCGCTGCCAGCCGGGCACGTCGCGGGCCGGTTCGGCGCGGACGGCGCGCTCGCGCACCGCCTCGCGCGGGGCGAGCCGCCCCGGCCGGTCGCGCCGTCCGCCGCGTCCGCCGACCTGACCGTCCGCGCCGATTTCGACCCGCCCGCGCAGTCCGAGGAGGTGACGTTCGCCGCGAAGCGGCTGGCGGGCGAGCTTCACGAGTCGCTCGCCGAGCACGGCCGCGACTGCGTGCGCCTGTCGGTGGAGATCGGCATGGCGGACGGCCACGTCCTGCACCGGCTCTGGCGGCATGACGGCGCCCTGTCCGCGCTCGCCGTGGCCGAACGCGTCCGCTGGCAGCTCTCCGCATGGCGGACAGACGCTCCGAGTCATGACGGGGACGCCGTGTGGGGCGGGGTGGTCTGGCTGGAGCTCACGCCTGACCAGCTCGTGCCCGCGGTAGGGAGCCAGGACGCGCTGTGGGGGCAGAGCGCCGTGGACGAGCGTGTCGCCCGCGCCACCGACCGCATCCAGGCCCTGCTCGGGCATGGCGGGGTGACGCGTCCCGTTCTCGTGGACGGCCGCGGACCCGGCGAACAGGTGATCAAGGTCCCTGTGGGCGACCTGCCGCCGCGGGAGATCCCGGACGGCCCGTGGCCCGGCCGCGTGCCGGCGCCCGCCCCGGCCGTCGTTCCGCCGGAGCCGCTGCCCGCCGCCGTGACGGCTCCAGACGGCGCTCAGGTGCGCGTGTCGGCCCGTTGCGCGGTCTCCGGGCCTCCGGCCCACATCGCGGTCGGCGAGGCGCCTCCGGACGCCGTGACGGCCTGGACGGGCCCGTGGCCGGTCGCCGAACGCTGGTGGGAGCCCGAGCGCGCCCGCCGCCGGGCGCGGTTCCAGGTCACGACCGCCGAGGGGGCCGCGTACCTGCTGGCCGTCGAGGGCGGGCGCTGGCACGTCGAGGCGACGTATGAGTAACTGGTTCAACCCGCCCGTCCCCTGGTCCGAGCTGGAGAAACGTCTGACCTGGAACAGTGGCGGCGACCGCACTTCGCCGGAACCCCCGGAGCCTCCGAAGCGGAACGACCGGCCTGACGTCCCGCCTCCGCCCGCGCCCGCGGAGCCGGAGGTCGAGTGGGCCGAGCTGCACTGCCACTCCTCGTTCAGCTTCCTGGACGGGGCGAGCGACCCCGCGCGTCTCGTGGAGGAGGCCGTGCGGATCGGTGTGGGCACGATGGCGGTGACCGACCACGACGGCATGTACGGGGTCGTGCGGTTCTCCCAGGCCGCCCGCGAGGCCGGTGTCCGCACCATCTTCGGGGCCGAACTCAGCCTGGACATCGAGACTCCGCGCGCGGGCGAGACCGACCCCGCCGGACGGCATCTCCTCCTGCTCGCGCGCGACCCGGCAGGCTACGCGAAGCTGTGCTCGGCCATCACGACGGCGCAGCTGGCGGGCGGGCGGAAGGGACGGCCGATCTACGACCTGGAGGCCCTCGCGCAGGCGCACGAGGGACGCTGGGCCGTCCTCACGGGATGCCGCAAGGGCCCTGTCCCGGCGGCGCTCGCCGAAGGCGGTCCGGAGGCGGCCGAACGCGAACTTCGCCGCATGATCGAGATGTTCGGACGGGAGAACGTCTTCGTCGAGCTGATCGACCACAACCAGCCCGGCGACGACATCCGCAATGACGCGCTCTTCGCGCTCGCGGATGAGGTCGGGGCACCGGTCGTGGCCTCCAACAACGTGCACTTCGCCGCGCCAGGGGCCGAGGCGCGCCTGGCCGAGACGATGGCCGCCGTCCGGTCGCGGCGGGCGCTGGACGACATGGTCGGCTGGCTCCCTGCGAGCGGCACGGCACACCTGCGCAACGGCGCAGAAATGGCCGCGCGCCTGCGCCGCTTCCCTGGCGTGCTCGAACGGACGGTCGCCCTTGGCGCAGAGTGCGCCTTCGACTTTTCGGTCGTCGCGCCGAAGCTGCCCGACTGGCCGGTCCCGGAAGGTCAAACCGAGGCCAGCCACCTAAGAAGGCTCGTCGCGCAAGGCGCGCTCGAGCACTACGGCACACCGGACAACGAGAACATGCCCGGGGCCTACGCGCAGATCGCCAAAGAGCTCGACATCATCGAAGGCCTGGGGTTCCCCGGTTACTTCCTGATCGTCCACGACATCGTGGCGTTCTGTAAGAGCGCGAACATCCTGTGCCAGGGACGAGGATCGGCGGCGAATTCGGCGGTCTGCTACGCGCTCGGCATCACCGGGGTGGACGCCGTCAGGCACGGCCTGCTGTTCGAGCGGTTCCTCTCCCCCGGACGCGACGGACCACCCGACATCGACCTCGATATCGAACACAACCGCCGCGAAGAGGTCATCCAGTACGTCTTCGACAAGTACGGGCGTGAATGCACCGCACAGGTCGCGAACGTCATCAGCTACCGGCCGCGCATGGCCGTCCGGGACGCGGCGCGGGCGCTCGGCCACTCCCCCGGCCAGCAGGACGCCTGGTCCCGCGGCATCGACCCGCGCGACCCGGTCGGCTCGGAGACCGGGGTTCCGGGACCTGTCCGCGACCTGGCCCAGCAGATGCTGGAACTGCCCCGCCACCTCGGCATCCACTCCGGCGGCATGGTCATCGCCGACCGTCCGGTGGGCGAGGTCTGCCCGATCGAGTGGGCGTCCATGGAGAAGCGCAGCGTCCTGCAATGGGACAAGGACGACTGCGCGGCGGCGGGGCTGGTGAAGTTCGACCTGCTCGGCCTCGGCATGCTCGCCGCCCTGCACGACTGCTTCGACCTCGTGCGCGCGCACTACGGCAGGAGCTACGACCTCCAGTCCGTCCCGCAGGAGGACTCGGACGTCTACGACATGCTCTGTGACGCCGACACGGTCGGGGTGTTCCAGGTGGAGTCGCGGGCGCAGATGTCCGCGCTCCCGCGCCTGCGTCCTCGCCGCTTCTACGACCTGGTCGTGCAGGTGTCGCTGATCCGGCCGGGGCCCATCCAGGGCGGGTCCGTCCATCCCTATCTGCGGCGGCGTAAGGGGCTGGAACCGCCGACGTGCCCGCATCCGCTGATGGAGGGCGCGCTCGCGCGCACGCTGGGCGTTCCGCTGTTCCAGGAGCAGATGATGGAACTGGCCATCGCCTGCGCCGGATTCACCCCCGCGGAAGCCGACCAGCTACGACAGGCCATGGGAGCCAAGCGCGCACCCGAACGCGTTGAGCGACTCAGGGAGCGCCTCATGCGCGGGATGGCTGAGCGCGGCATCCCGGACAATGTCGCCGAGGACGTCTACCAGAAGATCCTGGGCTTCACCGGGTACGGCTTCCCCGAATCGCATGCGCAGAGCTTCGCGCACCTCGTGTACGCGAGCGCCTACCTGAAGCGGCACCACCCAGCGGCGTTCACGGCCGCCATCATCCGCAACCAGCCGATGGGGTTCTACAGCTCCAACTCGCTGCTCGCCGACGCCAAACGGCACGGAATCACCGTGCGCGGCGTGGACGTCAATGCCAGCGACCTGCACACGACGCTTGAAGAGCCGGTCGCGCCCACGCGCGCACACGAGCACGCGCCAGCCGAGCCCCAACCCGCGATCCGCGTCGGACTGGCGAGCGTTCGGGACCTCGGAACGGCCACGGCCACGGCGATCGCGGCCGGACGGCCCTACCGCGATATGGAAGACCTCGCCCGGCGGGTCACGCTGTCTGCGGCGGCACTCGAAGCCCTGGCGACGGCAGGCGCGTTCGGCTGTTTCGGGCTGTCGCGGCGGCAGGCCCTATGGGCGGCGGGCGCACTCGCTGGAAACAGCCAAAACGCCCTGGAGGGCGTCACACCGGGAACGATCGCGCCTCCGCTCCCCGCCATGACGCCCGTCGAGGAGACCCTCGCCGACCTGTGGGCCACGGGCATCGCGCACACCCATCCCATGACGCACGTGCGCGAGGCGCTGGACGACCTCGGCGCGCTGTCGTCCGAGAACATAGGAAAACAGCCCGGTGACACGAACGTGGTGGTCGCCGGGCTGGTCACGCACCGGCAGCGGCCCCCGACGGCGGGCGGCATGGTGTTCATGACCCTCGAGGACGAGACGGGCGTCATCAACGTGGTCTGCCCGCCGCCGGTGTTCGCCCGGCACCGCGCCCTCGCGGTCGACTCCCAGGCCCTCCTCGTCCACGGGCGGCTCGAACGCGTCGACGGCGTCGCCAACGTCCGCGCGACCCGGCTCCGGCGGCTGCCCGTCCCCGGCCGCGTCCGCTCCCGCGACTTCCACTGAGCCCCGGGCCACCACGAGGACCGGGGCTCACCAGCCGGAGAAGCGGCCGCCAGGCCGGATGCGGGCGTGGGCGTGCCGGGCCGCGAGCAGGTCGGACACGGTCACCAGGGTGTAGCCCTCGCCCTTCAGCCGCGCCACGATCCCCGGAACGGCGTCCACGGACGTCCCATAGGTGTCGTGCATGAGGATCACCCCGCCCGGGCGCGCGCGGTCCACGGCCCGGTCGGCGATGATCGAGGCGTCCCGGTCGCGCCAGTCCAGCGTGTCCACGTTCCACAGCGCCTGGACGAGGCCGAGCGAGCGGGCGACGTCCGTGACGACCCCGTTGGACGCGCCGTACGGAGGCCTCAGCAGTACCGGAGCGCGGCCGGTGAGCCGCCGGACGACGTCCTGCGTCTGCTGGACCTCCGCGTGCACCTGGATCGGCGCGAGCCGGGTCAGGTCTCGGTGGCTGCGCGTGTGGCCGCCGACCTCGTGGCCCGCGTCGGCCATGCGCCGTACCAACCCCGGATGGGCGGACGCGTTCGCGCCGACCACGAAGAACGTCGCTCGCGCGTGCGCGCGGTCCAGCTCGTCCAGGAGCCGGGGTGTGTCGGGGCCGGGCCCGTCGTCGAAGGTCAGCGCCACGCACTTGGCGACGTCGCAGTTCACGCGCGCGGAGGAAGGACGTGCCCGCTTCGTCCTCGTGGGCATGGGGACATCCGTCGCGAGGGTGAGCTGGGGACGGGGCGTCAGGGACGCGGCGCGGGCACGGCGGCCGAGGTCCGACAGCAGCGGCTCGAACTCGGAGGGGGCCAGCGCAACGGCGACGCGGCCGGGCGCGGTCGGAGCGACCGAATGGTCGTTGAACTCCACGACCAGGTCGCCGTCGGCGTTGAACGCCATGGACGCGAAGGTCGCCGGGACGGCGGTGACACGCTCCGGGTCGGCCTTGGCCTCGATCCGCGCGCGCACGAGCTGGGCTAGACGCTTCAGGCCGTTCTCGCCGTTCACCAGGGCGTCCGAGCCCACGGCCCGCCCGGCCCGGCCGTCGTACCAGAACGTGCGGCGGGTCTCGCCCGCCTCCGCGCCCTGGGACTTCCAGCTCACGAGCCGGACGCCGACGACGTCCCCGGACGCCGCGGTCAGCGTCCACTGGACGTTCAGCTCCGGCACGAGCGTGCCGGGCTCGTACTTCCCACGTATGGCTTCGCGCTCGTACCGGTCGGCCAGGTCGTCCACGGCCTGATCGAGCCGGTCGGTCAGCGGCCCCGCGCCGGGCACGATCGGGTAGGCGGTGAAGAGGCGGCGCCACGCGTCCGACTCGCTGCGGGTGGCGGTCTCCAGGCCCGCCACGGACGCGGGTTCCACGGCGTGCGGCAGGGTCGAGTCCAAGGCGGTCTGCCGGGCCCAGCGCGGGCCGTCGGGCGCGCCCGCGCAGCCGGTGGCCGTCGCGCCGAGCGCCAGTCCCGCCGCGAGCATGGCCGCCGCTCCGCGCCACCGCACCGGTCGCACGCCACCTCCTCGCCCAACACCGCACCGTCCGGCACCGCACTCGTCCGACACCGAACAATCCAGACCAAAACAGACAGATCGGCAGACTATGGCGGTCGCGGCCGAGGTCGCCGCACTTCCGGACAGCCATGAACGAGGTTTGCCCCACCGCCGATTCTCCTTTACCTCTTTTTGGCAATCTCTTGGCCCTGGCCCTACTGACCTGGGCTCTGCCATGGTGTGACGGTCGGGGGAATCCGTGCGGGCGGGCGGAATTCAGGAACGCAGGGTGATGCCCATGGCGGGTCGGCCGCTGGGACCGGACGACCCGGTGCGCGTCGGCGCGTACCGGATCGAGTCCAAGATCGGCGAAGGCGGGATGGGCGCGGTCTACCTCGGCCGCGCCGACGGCGACGGCCGCCGCGTCGCGGTCAAGGTCGTCCGGCCTGATCTGGCGGGCGACCCGGCGTTCCTCGCGCGCTTCCACGACGAGGCCGTGAACGCCGAGCGGGTCGCCTCGTTCTGCACCGCGCAGGTGTACGAGCACGGCCGCGACCTCGGCCTGGCCTACCTGGTCACCGAGTACATCGAGGGCCCGTCGCTGGAACAGCACATGAGGCGGCAGGGGCCCCTCAGCCCCGGCATGCTGCACGGCGTGGCGGCGGGCGTGGCCTTGGCGCTGGTCGCGATCCACCGCGCCGGGCTCGTGCACCGCGACCTCAAGCCGAGCAACGTGCTGCTGTCGCTGACCGGCCCGCGCGTCATCGACTTCGGGATCGCCCGCGCGCTGGACGTCGCGGTCTCCCACACCCGCACCGGCCAGGTCGTCGGGACGGCCGGCTACATCGCGCCCGAACAGGTCGCCGGCCAGCCGGTGACCACGGCGGTGGACGTGTTCGCCTGGGGCTGCCTGGTCGCCTACGCCTCCAGCGGGCAGAACCCGTTCGGCAGCGGATCGTTCGAGGTGATGATCGCGCGGTCGCTGCACGCCGAGCCCGACCTGTCCGCGATCGGCGGCGAGCCGCTGGCCGGGCTGGTCCGGCGGGCGCTCGCCAAGGACCCGAAGAGCCGTCCGACCGCGCAGGACCTGCTGCTCGGCCTGGTCGGCGGCGCGTCCGAGGACGACGTGTCGACCACGCTGAACCAGGAATGGGAGGAACCCCTCCGACCACCGCTCCCCCAGCCGCCGCGACCGGACGCCGGCGCCGCGACGCATCCCCCGACCGACGTGGTGCAGAACGGGCGAACGCACCCTCCCACCGAAACGAATCAGGTCTTCGCGCAGGGACACCACGCCGTCCCCGCACCCGCTCCCCATCCACCCCCCGGCCCAGGGCCGGATCCTGGGCACCGTCCTACGCGCACCATGGGGAAACGCCGCCGCCTCCCCCTCTTCGTGGCGCTCGCCGTCGCGGCGGTCGTCGCGGCCGGAGGCGGCACCGCCTACCTGCTCTCCGGCTCGAAGCACGACCACTCGCACTCCACCACGGGCACGTCCGCCGCCGCGTTCCCGAGCGAGACGATGCTCGTCCGCCAGGACACCGCGCCCGGCTGGCCGCAGAGCTGCCATGCCCACATCGCCCGCTTCTCGGCGAACACCGGCGCGGCGCCGTCGGCCGTGACGTCCGGGAGCTGCGACATACTGCCCGCCTACGCGCCCGGCCTCCGCAAGTTCGCCTTCACGAGGAGGGTCGGCGGCGTCAACCAGCTCTGGACGGCCGACACCGACGGCTCGAACGCGGCCAAGCTCGTCGACAAGATCGGCGGCGGGCGGACGGCCTGGTCGCCCGACGGCACCCGGATCGCCTACTTCGCCAAGGACGACACGGGGTTCAACCAGCTCTACGTCGTCACCGTCGCCGATGCGAAGACCACCCGGCTCACCAGCGACGGCGCGGACAAGGACGACCCGTCGTGGGGACCGTCCGGCAAGCTCCTGTACTTCGACTCCGGATCCGGGCAGAACCAGATCCACCTTCTCGACCCGCAGCATCCCGACCGGCCCAGCATCCGGCTGACCAGGGACAACGTCTTCGCCAAGGACCCCTCGTGGTCCCCGGACGGCACGCGCATCGCGTTCACCCGCGGCGCCTACCCGCACGGCGAGATCTGGATCATGGGGGCCGACGGGTCCGGCGCGCATCGCCTCACGGGCTCGTCCGAGCACGAGATGGACCCGGTGTGGTCCCGTGACGGCTCCTGGATCGCCTACACGCGGGGGCAGTACGCCACGCCCGTGATCTGGGCGGTGCGCCCGGACGGCTCGGGCGACCGGCGGGTCAGTCCGCAGGGGACGTCTCTGGCCCACCCGGGCTGGTGACCGCCGGGTCCCGCGCGAGGCGGCTCGGCCACCACATGCGCGCGCCCACGTCCAGGTTGAGCGCGGTGACCAGCACCGACCGGACGACGAAGGTGTCCAGCAGGACGCCGAACGCGACGGTGAAGCCGAGCGCGGTCACGAACACCAGCGGCAGCGAGCCGAGCGCGGCGAACGTCCCGGCGAGGACGGCGCCCGCCGAGGTGATCACACCGCCGGTCGCGGCGAGGCCGATGAGCGCGCCGCGCCGCGTGCCGTGCCGTTTGGCCTCCTCGTGCACGCGCGTCATGAGGAAGATGTTGTAGTCCGTGCCGAGGGCGACGAGGAAGACGAACGTCCATAGCGGGAACGACTGGTCCACCCCGGCGAACCCGAAGACATGCTTGAACATCACGGCACTCACTCCGAGCGCCGCCGTGTAGGACAGCACCACGGTCAGCACCAGCACCACCGGTGCGACGACCGCCCGCAGCAACAGCCCAAGGATGATGACCACGACGCCCAGGACGATCGGGATGACGAGCCACTGGTCGTGCCGGGACGCGGTGTTGACGTCCAGCGTGAACGCCGACCCGCCTCCGACCTTCGCCGACGCGCCGGGAACCCGGTGGACGGTCGTCCGCGCGTCCTTGACGGTCTGGAACGCGGCTCCGCTGTCGGACGGGGCGGTCAGCGTGCCCTCCATGTACGCGATGCCGCCCCTTCCCGGCCCGACCTGGTGAACGCCGACGATGCCCGGCACCCCCGACGCCGCGGCCTGCACCTGCGGCTGCTGGGCCGCGTTGGAGACGATCACGATCGGCGTGCCGGTGCCGGCCGGGAAGTGCCTGGTCAGCACCTCCTCACCGGTGACCGAGTCGGGCTTTCCGGAGCTGAAGGCGTCCTTGTTGGCGACCGGGCCGGTGTGCAGGCTGACCAGCCCCGCGGACAGCACCCCCAGGACGACCGCGGTCCCGAGCCAGGTGAAGCGCGGACGCGCCGCGATCCGCGTCCCCGTCCGCGCCCACAGGCCGTGCTCGGCGGGCTCGGTGGTGCCGTAGCCGGGTCGGCGCGGCCAGAAGACCCAGCGGCCGAGCACGACGAGGATCGCGGGCAGCAGCGTGACCTCGGCGAGCAGCGCGACGGCCACGCCGATCGCCATCACCGGGCCCATGCTCTTGGTCGAGTTCAGCTCGGCGACCAGGAGCACCAGCATGCTGATCGCGACCGTGGTCCCGCTCGCGACGATCGCGGGCCCGGCGCGGTGCAGCGCGATGGCCATCGCCTCGTGCCGGTCCCGGTGCCGCCGCAGCTCCTCGCGGTAGCGGGCGATGAGCAGCAGCGCGTAGTCGGTGCCCGCGCCGAACACCAGCACGGTCAGGATGAACGCCGCCTGCCCGTTCACGGTCAGCCCGGCGTGCTTGGCGAGCAGGTACACCACCCCCTGCGCCGCCTCCAGGGCGAAGAACACGCAGATCAGCGGCAGCATCCACAGCAGCGGGCTGCGGTAGGTGAACAGCAGGATGAGGATCACGATCGCGGCGGTGATCAGCAGCAGCGTCTTGTCGAAGCCGCTGAACACGTTGCCGAAGTCGCCGCCGTACCCGGCCGGCCCCGTGACGTGCGAGGACAGTCCGGACGGGTTCCCGTTCTGGGTGATCTTGCGGAAGTCCTTCACGCCCTTGCCGAGCAGGTCCCAGCCGGACGACCCGACCTTGACGTTGACGATCGTCTGCAGCGCCCGGCCGTCCTTGGACACCACCGGTCCCTGCACGGACGCCACGATGCCCCGCGGCGCCTCGCCCTTCGACTTGCCGGTGACCGCCTTCAGCGCGACCGCGTCGGCGGCGGCCTTGGCCCGGTCGGCCGCCGTGACCGCGCCGTCCGCCCGCTCGTAGACGATCACCGCCGGGTACTCGTCGGACGGCACGAACGGCTTGGACAGGTTGTACGCCTCAGTGGACTCGGCCTTCTTCGGCAGCCACGACGAGGCGTCGTTCTTCTGCACGTGGACGAGCTTCCCGGCCATCGGCGCCGCGACCATGACGATCACGACCCAGACGACGAGGACCGCCCACTTGCTCCAGCGCCCGCACGGCAGCGCGGAGATCCTGTTCACGCCCGTCATCGCACCCCTCGCAAGCGTGGCCGCCCGCTCCCAGTGCAACTCGACCCTTCAGGACGAGCAAGACATATCGCGTTAATTCAAGGGACAGTAAAGTCGCTGGCCACAAGCGCGCAGGTGGCCGGGTTCACGACGTCCGCATGCGGCCAGCGCCGGGGTCGGCCGGCGTCCGGACCGGCCCGCCCGACGACCGGCGCCAAGGCCGGCCCGCGCGACGGTCGGCGTCGTGGTCAGCCGGTGATCATGTCGAGGCGGCGCAGGATGACGCCCTCGCGCAGCGCCCACGGGCACACCTCGAGGACGCGCAGCCCGAACAGGTCCATCGCGGCGTCGGCGACGACCGCCCCGGCGGGCAGCAGCGGCGCGCGCCGCTCGGACACGCCGGGCAACGCGGCACGCTCGGCGGCCGGCATCCGGGCGAGCTTGTCCACCCAGGCGGTGAGGCCGGAGTGCTTCAGCTCGCGGCGCACGAGCGGGCCGTCCGAGGACGGCGGGGAACCGGTGATCCGTGCGAGCTGGCGGAACGTCTTGGACGTGGCGACCGCGTGGTCCGGCTTGCCGTAGCGAGAGATCTCCCCGACGTGGCGGGCGATCTCGGCCCGGACGTGCCGGCGCAGCTCGCGCACCCGCTCGGCGGACGGCGGGTCGGACTCGAACCAGTCGCGGGTGAGCCGGCCGACGCCGAGCGGCAGCGAGATCGCGACGTCCGGGTTCTCGTCGATGCCGGTCGCGAGCTCGAGCGAGCCGCCGCCGATGTCCATCACCAGCAGCCGCCCGGACGACCAGCCGAACCAGCGGCGCACCGCGAGGAAGGTCAGCCGCGCCTCCTCCGGGCCGGGCAGCACCTGGATGTCCACCCCGGTCGAGGCGCGCAGCCGGGCCAGCACCTCGGCGCCGTTGCCCGCCTCGCGGACGGCGGAGGTCGCGAACGCGACCAGGTCCTCCACGCCCTTGTCCTCGGCGATGCGCAGCGCGTCCCGGACGAACGCGGCCAGCCGCGCCTCGCCCTCCTCGGTCAGCCGGTCGCCGACGAGGTGGGCGGCCAGGCGCATCTCCTCCTTGTGGGAGAAGGCGGGCAAAGGTCGGGCCCCCCTATGGGCGTCCACCACGAGCAGATGCACCGTGTTGGACCCGACGTCCAGCACACCGAGTCGCATGATGCGAACGCTATAGGGGCGGGAGGCCCGATACCCAATCAGAGGCCCGTTACCGGTCAGTCGTCGTGATTCTCCTCGGTGAGGGCGTCCACGCAGACCGCCACGGCGAGCGCGAGCGGGACGTCGTATCCGTCCACGATGTCCACCGCGTAGGTGTCGCGGACCCGGAACCACTTGCGCGAGATGAGGGCCACCGGGCCCTCCTCGCCCTCGATCCCGTACTCCTTGTCGAGCAGGTCCCCGCGGACCGTCCACTCGCCGCCGCCCTCGTGGTCGACCTTGAGCTGGTCCCGGAACAGCGTGAAGTGCTTCTTGTGCACGGTCGCGACCTTGTCGCCGCCGCGCTCGATGACCATCTTGTCGTGCACGCTCATCAGCTTCTTGCGGATGACCGCCACGACCTCGCCCTCGCGGGTCTTCAGCTCGAACGTCTGCCGGATGCGCAGGGCCTTGCCGTCGACGAGGAAGACCTTCTCGCCGCTCTCGTCCTCGACCCAGAAATCCTCGCCGATCCCGAACACGCGATCGCGAATGAGGAACTTCATGCCCATGACTCCGTCCCCGCGGCGGAGGGGATCGCCGCTACGGATACCGTGGCGGACGTGAGTGAGGACACGCAACCCGGGGCCCGCTGGCGGGTGCCGCCCGCGCAGACCGTCGTGAAGATCGCGGCGACCGTCGCGCTCGCCGCCCTGGCGGTGCTCTCGCTGGACGACCCGCAGTTCGTGCTGCTCGCGGGGGTGGCGGCGGTCGGAGCGGCCGCGCTCGCGGTGCGCGACCTGATCGCCCCGGTCCGGCTCGAGGCCGACGCGGACGGGCTGACCGCCGTGCGCGGCTACGCGACGCGGGAGCGGCTGAAGTGGCCCGAGGTCACCGCCGTCCGGGTGGACGAGCGGAGGCGGCTGTTCAGCAAGACGATGCTGCTGGAGATCGAGACCGAGGACGACCTGATCATGCTCAGCCGCTTCGACCTGGGCGCGGACGTCCGGGACGTGGCGGGCACCCTCACCGAGCTCCGGAACCGCACGACGGCCTGAGAACGAGAAGGACGGCCCGGGCCAAAGCCCGAGCCGTCCATCGGAAGAAGAGCGTCGATCAGACGGGCAGTTCGTCACCCTCGGCCGGGTAGGACGACTGCGCGCCCTCCCCCCGCACCGCCGCCGCGCCCACCCGGACCGCGAACCGCGCCGCCGACTCCAGGTCGTCGCCGCGCGCGAGCCGCAGGCAGAGGGCCGCGGTGAACGCGTCCCCGGCGCCGGTGGTGTCGACCGGCACGACCTTCGGCGACTCGACGGACCGGACGCCGTCGCGGGTGGCGACGAGCGCGCCGTCCTCGCCGAGGGTGATCACGACCGACCTCGGCCCCAGGTCCAGCAGGCAGGTCGCCAGCGTGGCCGGGTCGTCGGACGCGTCGTGGTCGGGCAGCAGGGACGCCGCCTCGTGCTCGTTGACCACCAGCGGGTCGCAGAGCTCGAGCAGGTCGGACGGGACGGACGCGGCGGGCGACAGGTTCAGCACCACGCGCGCCCCGGCGTCCACCGCTGTGCGGGCGGCCGCCGCGACGGTCGGCTGCGGGATCTCCAGTTGCAGCGACACGACCGTCGCGCCCTCGATCAGCTCCCGGGCGGACAGGACGTCGTGCTTGGTGAGCCGGCCGTTCGCGCCGGGCGACACGATGATGCTGTTGTCGCCGTCCGGGCCGACCGTGATCAGCGCGACCCCGGACGGCCCCTCGGCGACCAGCAGGTGCGACAGGTCCACCCCGGCCGCGCCGAGCGCCTCGCGCAGGAGCGCGCCGTTGCCGTCGTCGCCGGTGCGGGCCAGGATGCCGACCCGGCCGCCGAGCCGTCCGGCGGCGACGGCCTGGTTGGCGCCCTTGCCGCCGGGCAGCGTGGCGAGGTCGGACCCGAGGACCGTCTCCCCCGGTCCGGGCCGCCGGTCGACCCGGACGATCAGGTCGGCGTTCACCGATCCCACCACGACCACCTCGTGCGACATCCGCTTCTCCCCCTTCTCAGCCGCCGTGTCAGTTCGTGAACTGGTCGGCGTTCTCGCGGGTCGCGACCTTCACCGGCACGGCGTTCGTCGAGTCGATCTTCTCACCTTGGGCCGCCTTGATCGCGCTCTGCACCGCCATCTGGCCGAGCAGCCGGGGCTGCTGGGCGACGGTCGCGTAGAGCGTGCCGGACTTGACCGCCTTGACGCCGTCCGGCGTGCCGTCGAAGCCGACGACCTTGACCTTCGAGCCGGCCTTGTTCCCGAGCGCCTTGATCGCGCCGAGCGCCATCTCGTCGTTCTCGGCGAACACGCCGCTCACGTCGGGGTTCGACTGGAGCAGGTTGGTCATGACGTCCAGGCCCTTGGTCCGGTCGAAGTCGGCGGGCTGCTTGGCGACGACCTGGATGCCGGGGAACCGCTTGATGCCCTCCTCGAAGCCCTGGCCGCGCTCGCGGGATGCCGAGGTGCCCGGCTGGCCCTGGATGATCACGATCTTGCCCTGCCCGCCGAGCGAGTCGGCGAGGGTCTTGGCCGCGTCCCTGCCGCCCGCGACGTTGTCGGACGCCACGAACTGGGCCAGCTGCGCCTTGTTCACGGTGCGGTCGGCGGCGACCACCGGAATGCCGGCCCGGTTGGCGGCCTGGACCGCGGGAGCGGCGGCGTCGGAGTCGACCGGGTTGATCACGATCGCCTTCATGCCCTGACTGCTGTAGTTCTGCACCTGGTTGACCTGCTGGGACGCGTCGTTCTGGGCGTCCTGGACGGTCAGGGTGACACCCTGCCTCTTCGCCTCCTCCTGCGCTCCGTCCCGGAACTGGACGAAGAACGGGTTGTTCAGCGTGGAGACCGACAGGCCGATCTTGATGTTCTTGTGCGCGCCGCCCGCGACGCCGCCCGATCCGCCGGACTTGTCGCCGGTGGACGCGACGCCGACCGCGATCGCGACGATCGCCGCGAGGGCGACGGCCGCGCCGGCCCACGCCTTGCGGGACGACAGCCGCAGCCCCTTGCGCCGGACGGTGTCCAGCAGGACGGCGAGGGCGATCACGACGCCGATCACGACCTGCTGCCAGAAGGCCGACACCGACAGCAGGTTCAGGCCGTTGCGCAGGACGGCGAGGATCAGCGCGCCGACCAGGGTGCCGAACGCGCGGCCCTTGCCGCCCGCGAGGCTCGCGCCGCCGATGACGACGGCGGCGATGGCGTCCAGCTCGTAGCCGTTGGCGGCCTGCGGCTGCGCCGAGGCGAGCCGGGAGGCCAGGACGACGCCCGCGACGGCCGCGAACGCGCCGGACAGGGCGTAGGTGGCGAGCTTCTGCCGGTCGACCCGGATGCCGGACAGCCGGGCGGCCTCCTCGTTGCCGCCGATGGCGTACATCGCGCGGCCCGAGTACGTGCGGGCCAGGACGAGGGCGGTGATCCCGCCCATCGCCAGCATGACCAGGACGGGCACCGGCAGGTACTTGCCGATGGTGTCGCCGAGGTGGGTGACCGCGCCCGGCAGCGGGATCGGGCTGCCGTCGGAGATCACCAGCGCCAGGCCGCGCGCCACGCCGAGCATCGCGAGGGTCGCGATGAACGGCGGCAGCTGCCCGTAGGTGATGAGCAGGCCGTTGACCAGTCCGGCGGCGATGCCGACGAGGACGGCCAGGACCAGGGCTATCGGCCACGGCACGCCGTGGTTGGTGGCCGTCCAGGCGAGCACGACCGCCGACAGCGCGGCGACCGCGCCCACCGACAGGTCGATGCCGCCGGTGACGATGACGAAGGTGACGCCGAACGCCAGGATGGCGGTCACGGCCGCCTGCACGCCGACGTTCAGCAGGTTGGTGACGGTGAGGAAGTCACTGGACATCAGCGCCAGGACGATCACCAGGGCGACCAGTCCGGCCAGCGCCCCGTTCTCCCCGAGGAACCGGCGTGCGATGCTCGTTCCGTTGCTCTGCCGCGTCTCGCGCGGTGTGGTGGTGCTCATGATTGCGGGTCCTTCTGGGAGTTCTCAGGGGTGCTCGCCACGGCGAGTTCCATGACCGCGTCCTGGGTGGCCTCGCCGGACGCCAGCTCGCCGGCGATCCGGCCGCGTGACATGACCAGGACCCGGTCGCTCATCCCCAGCACCTCGGGCAGGTCGCTGGAGATCATCAGCACGGCCCGTCCGGCCGCGGTGAGCCGGTTGACCAGCTGGTAGATCTCGACCTTCGCGCCGACGTCGACACCGCGGGTCGGCTCGTCCAGGACGAGCACCCGGGCGTCGGCGAGCAGCCACTTGCCGATCACGACCTTCTGCTGGTTGCCGCCCGACAGCGTGCGGACCTCCTGGCCGAGGCCGTGCATCCGCACGCCGAGCCGGTCCGCCATTCCGGCGGCCTCGACCCGCTGTTTGGAACGGTCCACGACACCGCCGCGGCTGACCGAGCCGAGCGTGACCAGGCCGAGGTTCTCGCCGACGTCCGCGCCGAGCACCAGGCCCTGGCCCTTGCGGTCCTCGGGGACGAGGCCGAGCCCCGCCTCCCGCGCCGCGTGCACCGAACCCGGCGCCAGGCGCTTGCCGTCCACGATCACCTCGCCGGTGTCGTAGCGGTCCGCGCCGAACAGCGCCCGCGCGACCTCGGTGCGGCCCGCGCCGACCAGGCCGGCGAGACCGACGACCTCGCCCGCCCGGACCTCGAACGACACGTCCTCGAACGCGCCCTCGCGGCCGAGCCCGCGGACCTGCAGCAGGACCTCGCCGGGCTCGTTCCGCTCGCGGGGGTACTGCTGCTCGATCGAGCGGCCGACCATCAGCCGGACCAGCTCGCGCTCCGGCGTGTCCGCCGGAACCCGCCCGACCGAGCGGCCGTCGCGCAGCACCGTCACCCGGTCCCCGATGCGGGGGATCTCCTCCAGGTGGTGGGTGATGAACACGACCGCGACGCCCTGCTCGCGCAGCCCGGAGACGATCTCGAACAGCCGGTCCACCTCGCCGGTGGTCAGCACGGCGGTCGGCTCGTCCATGATCAGGATCCGCGCGTCCAGGCCGAGCGCCTTGGCGATCTCGACCATCTGCGCGCGGGCGATGCCGAGGTCGCCCATCCGGGTGCCCGGGTCGACGTCCACGCCGACGCGGGCCAGCAGCTCGCGCGCCTGCGCGTTCATCGCCCGCTTGTCGACCAGGCCGAACCGGCGCGGCTGGCGGCCGAGGAACAGGTTCTCGGCGACGGTCAGCTCGGGGACGAGGTTGAACTCCTGGTAGATGGTCGCGATGCCGAGCGCCGCGGCGTCCTGCGCCGAGCGGATCTCGACGGGCTTCCCGTCCACCTCGATCGTGCCCTCGTCCGGACGGTGCGCCCCGGACAGCGTCTTGATCAGCGTGCTCTTCCCGGCGCCGTTCTCGCCGAGCAGCACATGCACCTCGCCCGGACTGAGGTCGAAGTCGACCCCGTCCAGCGCCTGCACGCCCGGGAAGCCCTTGCGCAACCCCCGCACGCGCAGGATCTCTCCGGATCTCCCGGTGCTCATGCCGGAACGCTCCCTTCGTTGTGCCTTCCGTACCGCGGGTGTTCCTGCGGCTCCCCGCAGGACCCCCGGACGACCAGTCGCGCCCGCAGCGTCACCGTCTCGACCTCACGCCCGGCCACGCGCTCGGTGAGCGCGCGCACGGCGCGCCTGCCGAGCTCCTGGACGGGCTGGGCGATCGCGGTCAGCGGCGGGTCGAGGTGGATGAACCAGGGGACGTCGTCGTACGAGGCGAGCGCGATGTCCCCCGGGATGGACAGCCCGCGCGCGTGGATCTCGTCCAGCGCGCCGAGGGCCATCAGGTTGTCCCCGGCGACCACGGCGTCGGGGGGTTCGGGAAGGTCGAGCAGCCGGGCGAGGGCGGCGCGGCCGCTGGCCGCCTGGAAGTCGCCCTCCTCCAGGTACTCGGGCCGCACCGGCAGGCCGCGGCGGGCCAGGGCGCACGAGAACGCGTCGGTCCGCTCCTGGCCGGTGGACAGGATCGCCGGGCCGGACACGAACGCGGGCCGCCGGCGGCCGAGCGCGAGCAGGTGCCCGACGAGCTCGTCGATCGCGTCCGCGCCGTCCACCCGGAAGGTCGGGACGTCGAGGCCGTGCAGCGTGCGGTCCAGGAACACGACCGGGGTGCCGGACTCGACGGTGTCGCGGACCAGCGGCGTCAGCTCGGCGGTGGGGCACAGCAGCAGGCCGTCGACGCGGCGCTCCAGCAGGGTCCGGACGTAGTCGTCCTGACGGCCCGGGCGCTCGTCGGCGTTGCCGATCACGACCGCGTACCCGGCCATGCGCGCCTCGTCCTCGACGGCGCGCGCCAGCTCGGTGAAGAACGGGTTCAGGATGTCGCCGATGACCAGCCCGATCG
Source organism: Spirillospora sp. NPDC052269 (assembly GCF_040679435.1). Lineage (NCBI taxonomy): Bacteria > Bacillati > Actinomycetota > Actinomycetes > Streptosporangiales > Thermomonosporaceae > Spirillospora > Spirillospora sp. NPDC052269. The sequence continues at coordinate 117,534 of NZ_JBFAUU010000013.1, read as the reverse complement.
TGCCGGTCGCGTCGGTGCGCAGCGAGCGCGCGACCGCGTTGCGCCGGTACCCGAGCCGCTCGACCGCCGCCAGCACGCGGGCACGGTTCTGTTCCGACACGGTCGCGCTGTCGTTGAGCACGCGCGAGACCGTGGCGACCGACACGCCCGCCAGCTTCGCCACGTCCTTGACGCTGGCCTTGCTCTGGACGGCCATGTCCGCACCCCCTCTCGGGAACCGGTGATGTAATCGTTTACATCGCTCGTGTAAACGATTACACCATCACCCTCATTCCCGCAAAACGCACGGAGATCAGGAGGCGCTCAGGTCAACCTTCCGGCAACGTTCCCGGCCCGTGGCCAGCAGTGCCCGGCGAGCATCCGGGAGACCGGCTCGCCCCTGCGCAGTGCGTTCCGCCACGTCGGGGACGGTGGAGCTCCGGTCGGACGGCATGATGATCACTCTGTCCGGTACGGACCCCGGTCACCCCCCGCCTGAGGGGGTGCCGTCCGGGCGAGCGCCGCGAACGGGGCATGGCGCCCCGCCCGCGCCGGTCGCGCCGGTCGCGAGACCCGGGCCCGCCGAACGACCCCCGAGAGGAACGACCCATGCGAATCGCGATCATCGGAGCGGGCCCCGCCGCCGTCGGCCTGATCGACACCCTCGCGCGATCAGGCGCGGACGGCGCCGTGCCCGATGTCGTGGTGTTCGACCCGTCCCCGCACCCCTGGCGGGGACGGCCCTACGCGCCCGACCTGGACAGCGTGCTCGTGAACGTCCCTCCAGCGATCATGTCGGTGCGGCACGGCGACCGGGAGCACTACTCCTCCTGGCTGGGCGAGCGCGGCGCGGCCTATTTCGACCCCCTGCTGGGCGCTCCGCTCGTTCCGCGCGCCCTCTACGGCGAGTACCTGGAGGAGACGGCCGGGAAGGCGATGGCCGCCGGGAACGTCCGCCTGGTGCCGTCACGGGTCGTCGCCGTGACCCGCGACCTGCGGATCCGCACCGAGGACGGCCGCGAGCACGAGGCCGACCGGCTCGTGCTCTGCGTCGGCTCCGGCACCCCGGCCGACCTCTACGGCCTGGACGGGACGCCCGGGTACGTCACCGACCCCTATCCGCTGGCCCGCACGCTGGCGGACGTGCGCCCGGAGGCGTCCGTCGCGATCATCGGCAGCAGGCTGACCGCCGTGGACGTGGCCGTGTCGCTCGCCGCGCGCGGCCACGACGGCCCGATCTCGCTGGTGTCACGCGGCGGGATGCTCCCGCACGTCTGGCAGCGCCCGGACGACTACCGGCCCGAGCACCTCACCGTGCAGGCGGTCGAGGCGCTCGGCGCGGACGTGACGCTCGCGAGCCTCCACGACCTGCTGCGCGCCGAGCTGGACGGCCTCGGCGAGGACATCGCCGCCCTGGAGGCCGACCTGCGCGCCGCCGCCACCGAGGCCCCGGCCGTCCGGCTGCGCCGCCAGATCGAGACGGTGGGCACCCGCTCGCAGGCGCGACGGCTGGTCCAGGACGCCTGCCACGGCGTCATGGCGACCGCCTGGCCGTTGCTGTCCGAGGCGGACCGGGCGACGCTGCGGCGGCACGGGCGGCTGGCGGTGTCGCTGGCGTCCCCGATGGTCCCGGTGAACGCCGTGCGGATGCTGGCGCTCTACGACTCCGGGCAGCTGGACTCGCTGGCGGACGTCCGGGCCGTCCGGGCCGTGCCTTCCGCGGACGGGGGCTTCGTGATCGAGACCGGCGGCGGGACGCGCCATGCGGACGTGGTCGTGAACGCCGTGAACCCGCCGCCCGGGTCCGTCCCGCGGGCCGCCGCCGAGCTGGTCGGCACGCTGCTGGGCCAGGGGCTCGCGGCACGGCATCCGGACGGCGGGATCCTGCCGTCCGACCCGCGCGTCCACGTCGTCGGCGATCTGCGCGGCGGCCGTCCGTTCCTGACGGGCGGCATCCCGGACGTCATCGGCGCGGCGGCACGGGCCGCCCAGGCGCTCACACGGGCATGATCAGTGCCGGGCGGACGCCGGCCCCACGTGAGGGCGGCCGGCGGACGCTCAGGCAGGCGTGAGGGAGGCCAGGTCGACGAGGCCGGCCAGATCCTCGGTGGTCGCGTACCAGCCTCGGCCGACCGGCCGCCCCTCGCGGGTGACCAGGAAGGCCGAGGTGGCGTCGGCGGGGACGCCCGCGAAGTCGGCCCAGGCGCGGTGCGCGCCGTCCAACGGGACGGCCGTGACGCGCAGGCCGTCCGGGCCCGTCCAGACTTCCATGTACTCCACGCTACCGATCCGGTACTCAGGGCCATCGAGTCGGGGGGTTGACCCTGGGGCGCCGGGCGATCGATGATCGGCGGATCCCCTCGGGAGGTCCTCCATGGCGGGTTCTGAATCACCGGCGGCTCCGGACGCGGCGCCCTCGGCGCGGGTGGCGGCGGCCGCCGACGTCGATCGGGTGGCGGCGGTCCTCGCGCGCGCGTTCGACGACGACCCGGTGTGGAGCTGGATACTGCCGGACGAGGCGTCCCGGCCGCGGCGGCTCCGGGCGGCGTTCGCGATCCTGCTCCGGGAGGTCCATCTGGGGCATGGCGCGAGCGAGCACACCGGACGTTTCCACGACATCGAGGCGGCCGCGCTGTGGGATCCGCCCGGCGCGTGGCGGACGCCGCTCTCGGCGCAGGCGCGTCAGGCCGTCCCGCTCGTGCGCGCGTTCGGGACGCGCCTGCCGGCCGCCCTGCGGGCCCTGGGACGTGTCGAAGGCCAACATCCGAAGGAACCGCATTGGTACCTGTCGATGATCGGCACTGATCCTCAGGCGCAGGGCAACGGTCTCGGGACGGTCCTCCTCCGCTCGCGGCTCGACCGGTGCGACGAGTCCCGGGCGGCCGCTTATCTGGAGTCGTCCAAGGAGAGCAACGTCCCGTACTACGAGAAGTTCGGGTTCAAGGTGACCAAGGAGCTGCGGCTCCCGGGGAACGGGGCCCCGCCGGTGTGGCTGATGTGGCGGGACCCCGGGGCCGGCTGAGCCGGTGGATCAGGAGCGCTCGCCCAGGAAGTCCTGGCGGGCGCGGTAGGCGGTGTCGGAGTTGTCGGTGAACATCCCGTCGATGCCCGCCTTGAAGTACGTGTCGTACTCCTGGAAGATCCGCCCGTAGTCGCCGGGGTTGGTCCCGTTGCGCAGGTCGGTCGGCAGGAAGTTGTTCTCGTTCCGGAAGGTGTAGGGGACGACCTTGAGGTCGGCCTGGTGCGCGTCCCTGACCAGCGGTCCGGGGGTGCCGAGCGAGCCGTCCGCCTTCGGCGGGACGACCATGGACTTCTCCGGGCCGATCCAGTCGGCGTAGGTCCGGACGGTCTTCAGGCCCTCGGGCCTGGCCATCTCCGCGAACGTCGGCCCCTGGCCGGTCGCGACCGTGTCATAGGGCGAGCCGCTGGCCGACATGCACTGCAGGACGGTCACGTGCGGCAGCGCCTTGTGCAGGATCCGCAGGCTGGACGGCTCGAAGGACTGGACGACCGTCCGCCCGCCCTGGTCGAAGCCGTTCCGCTTGATCGTGGCGGCGACGGTGTTCTCCAGCGGCAGCCCGATCGAGCGGAAGTAGGTCGGGTGCTTGGTCTCCGGGACGATCCCGATCTTGCGGTGGTACTCGCGCGTGAACCGCTTGGCCAGGTCGATGACCTCCTGGAGGGTCAGCACCTGGTAGCGGCCGTTGTAGAGGGTGTTGCGCTGCCGGAGTTCGGGCAGCCGCTCGACCGCGCGCAGCGTCTTCAGCTCGGCGAGCGTGAAGTCCTCGGTGAACCAGCCGGTGATCTTCGTGCCGTCGACGGTCTTGGTCGTCTTGCGGCCCGCGAACTCCGGGTGGGACGCGACGTCGGTCGTCCCGCCGATCTCGTTCTCGTGCCGGACGACGAGCCGGCCGTCCTTGGTGGCGACCAGGTCGGGCTCGATGAAGTCCGCGCCCATCCGCACGGCCAGCTCGTAGGAGCCCTCCGTGTGCTCGGGACGGTACCCGGACGCGCCCCGGTGGCCGATGATCAGCGGCCCGCGGGCGGCGGTCAGGGCGGGCTCTGCCTGCGCGGAGGTGGCGGCCGAGGGCGAGACTGCGGGCAGGGTGGTGGCCGCGAGGGCGGCGACCGGCACCAGGACGGCCGCGGCCGCCGCGAGGGCTCGGGCTCGACGGATCATCTGTCGGGCTCCCTTTCATGGGGGTGAGGTGTGCCCGGAACGTACCGACCCGACGGTGTCCCGACCGGGAACCCGGCGGTGACGTCCCGGACAACCTTGATCGCCCGGCAGGTGAACGAGCCCGCCGGTTCAGCCCGTGAAACCCATGAAGCCCTTGAAGGAGCCCCTGGTCAGCCCATCCAGTCGAAGGTGGCCGGGTCGGGGCCGATGCGCCCGCCGGAGTCCAGCCCCGCGATCGCGGCCATGTCGGCGTCGCTCAGCTGGAAGTCGAACACGTCGATGTTCTCGGCGATCCGGGACGGCGTGACCGACTTCGGAATGACGACGTTGCCGATCTGGACGTGCCAGCGCAGCACGACCTGCGCCGGGGTCTTGCCGTGCGCCTCGGCGATGCGGGCGAGGTCCGGGTCGTCCAGCAGGCCCTTGCCCTGGCCGAGCGGGCTCCACGCCTCGGTGCGGATGTCGTGCTCGTCGTGGAACGCGCGCAGCTCCGCCTGCTGGAAGTTCGGGTGCAGCTCCACCTGGTTCAGGACCGGCTTGACCTCGGTCTCGAAGAACAGCCGCTCCAGCGTGCCGACGGTGAAGTTGGAGACGCCGATCGCGCGGATGCGGCCGTCGTTGTAGAGCTTCTCGAACGCCCGCCAGGTGTCCACGTACTTGTCGTGCGACGGCACCGGCCAGTGGATCAGGTACAGGTCCAGGACGTCCAGGCCGAGCCGCTCCATGCTGGCGTCGAAGGCGCGCAGCGTGGAGTCGTAGCCGTGGTCGGAGTTGAACAGCTTGGTGGTGACGAACAGGTCGTCGCGGCCGATCCCGGAACCGCGCAGGGCGCGTCCGGTGCCCGCCTCGTTCCCGTAGGCGCTGGCCGTGTCGATGCTCCGGTAGCCGTTCTCCAGGGCGACGCCGACGGCCTTCTCCGCCTCGTCGTCGGCGACCTGCCAGACCCCGAAGCCGAGCTGCGGCATCTCGACGCCATTGTTGAGCCGCACGTTGGGTACGGTCACATTCCCCCCTTATAGATACAAAACGCATGCGCGGATCCCGTCCGCGGATCGGTGCGCACGGACATGGGTCTCGGTTGTATCCGATCCCTCGACCATGCCCCGAAAGCGGGGCCCGAAAAGATGTCGGGGTTTCCCACGATGTGACGACCCCGGGGCCCGGGCACGATCGGGGGATCGCCACCCCGTACAGGAGCCCCGCCATGCCCTCCGCCGCGCACTCCAGCGTGCCCTCCGCACCCCTGCCTCCCGGTTTCCGCATGCCCCCGGCGGTCCAGGTCGCCCGGCTCATGGCCGACCCGCTGGGCTTCTACGAGGCGGGCCGCCGCCGGTTCGGCCCGATCTTCACCCTGCGGTACCCGGGGCTCCCGCCCGAGGTCTGCGTCGCGAACGCCGAACTCGCCGAGGAGGTCTTCGCCACCGACGGCGGGCCGGGCCGCGCGGGCGAGATGCGGCGGGCGTTCATCGGGCCGATCGTCGGCGAGGAGTCGCTGCTCTGCCTGGACGGCGAGCCGTGGTGGCGGCACCGCCGCCTGGTCAGCCCGCCGCTGCACGGCCGCGCGGTCGCCGCCTGGTCGGACCGGATCGCCGAGATCGCCGCGGCCGAGGCCGGGCGCTGGCCGGTCGGCGTCGCCATGCCGCTGCGTCCCGCGATGGAGCGGATCACCCTCGAGGTCATCATGCGCGTCGTGTTCGGCATCGAGGACGCGCGGCGCCTCGGCGCGCTGCGCACGCTGCTGCCCCGGCTGATGCGGGTCGCGGGGTCGGCGGCGCTCGTCCGCATCCCGCCGAACGTCCGCGAGCGCGCGCTCTCCTCGCCGCTGCTGCTGCGCGCGGGCGCGCTGCCCACCACGCAGTACGCCCGCGCGCGGGACGAGGTGGACGCGATCCTCTACGACGAGATCGCCCGCCGCCGCGCCGAACCGGACGCGACGGCCGGGGCCCCCGACGTCCTGTCGCAACTGGTCGCCGCGCGCGACGAGGACGGCGCGCCCCTCACCGGACGCGAGATCCGCGACGAGTTGATGACGCTGCTCGCCGCCGGGCACGAGACGACCGCGACGTCGCTGGCGTGGACGTTCGAACGACTCGTCCGGACGCCGCGCGCGATGGGATCGCTCGTCGCCGAGCTCACGTCCGGGTCGTCCGCCGGACGCGGTGAGACGTCCTATCTGGACGCGGTCGTCAAGGAGGGGCTGCGCGCGCGGCCGGTCGTGCTCGGCGCGCCGAGACTGCTGGACGACACGGCGAAGATCGGCGGCTACGAGATCCCGGCGGGCTGGTACCTGTCCGCGTCGATCCCGCTGGTGCTGAGCGACCCGGAGGCGTTCCCATCCCCGGAGCGGTTCCGGCCTGAACGGTTCATCGCGGGCGTGTCGTCCCCCGAGGCGGTCGCGCGCGCGAACCGCGCGTGGATTCCGTTCGGCGGCGGACGGCGCTACTGCGCGGGCGCGCAGCTCGCACTTCTGGAGATGCGCGTGGTGCTCGCCGAGGTTCTGCGCCGGGTGACGCTGACGGCGGCGCGTCCGGAGGACGAGAAACGGCGGCTCAAGAACGTCACCCTCGTGCCCGCCAGGTCGGCGCTGGTCATCGCGCGTCCGAGGACGGACGCCGCGTCCGGGTGAACCCTGTCGGAACCGGACGGAAGAAGATGACGACTAAGGCACGGTCCACTTCAGACGGTTGACACCCGTGTCCTGAGGACGGTTGATAGCACTGTGGCGATCGAGGGGGAGCTGATCACTCGAACCGACCGTCCACTCGGTAGAGTGGCCCCCGCGATCGACGCATTCGCGACAAGAGTACCAACACGGCGTATCGACCGCCTGTCTCTGGTGGGGTGTGGACATGGATGGTCGTACGGACCAGCAGCGCGCGGACCGTCCGCGCCCGGCCGGGCACAGTCCGGGCGGCCCGGCGACGGGGCGCGGTCCGAACGAGCGCGATGACGTGCGTCCCGGCCAGGTTCCGCTGGTCGGACGGGGCGACGTCCTCCAGGTCCTCGACGAGAGCCTCGACGAGGCCGCCGCCGGTGTGTTCCGGTTCGTCGCGCTCGCGGGAGAGCCCGGCGCCGGCAAGACGCGACTGCTCGGCGAACTGACCGCGGGCGCGGTCGCGCGCAAGCTCGCCGTGTCGTCCGGACGGGCCGCCGAGTTCGAGCAGGAGATGCCGTTCGGCGCGGTCGTGGACGCGCTCGACGACCACCTCGAGGAGCACCTCCCCGAGCTCGGTCCCGCGACCGTGAAGCTCCTGCTGCCGGTCTTCCCCGCGCTCGCCGCCGTCGTGCACGGCACGATGCCGACCATCACCGGCAACACCCCCGTCGCCCGCTACCAGCTGTACCGCGCGGTGCGCCGGCTGCTCGAGCAGCTCGCCGCCGAGGACGGCCTCGTCCTCATCCTGGACGACGTGCACTGGGCGGACGAGGCGACGATCGAACTGCTCGACTACCTCGTCCGGCATCCGCCGCGCGCCCGCGTGATGATCGCGGTGGCCTTCCGTCCGGCGCAGGCGTCGGCGCGGCTCGCGGCGCTCGTCGAGGCGTCGGTGCAGGGCGCGTGCGGGCACCGCGTCCGGGTCCGTCCGCTGACCGAGGACGAGGTCGCGCAGCTGCTCGGCCCGAAGGTCACCTCGACGCGCTGCCGCGAGCTGTTCGAGGCCAGCGGCGGCAACCCGTTCTACCTCGAGGCGCTCGCCCGCAGCGAGGAGCCGCTCGCCGAGGGGCCGCAGGAGGGCGGCCTGCCGCCGGCCGTCCGCGCGGCGCTGCAGATGGAGCTGAGCGGCCTGTCCCCCGACGCGCTCCGCGTGGCGCAGGGCGCGGCGGTCGCCGCGGACGAGTTCGCCCCGGCGCTCGCGGCCGTCGCCGCCGAGGTCTCCGACCCGGTCTCGCTGTCGGCGCTGGACGAGCTGGTCGCCCGCGACATCGTCCGTCCGGGCGCGGGACGGTTCCGGTTCCGGCACCCGCTCGTCCGGCACGCGGCGTACGGTTCGGCGGCGGCGGGCTGGCGTCTGGCCGCGCACGCCCGCATCGCGACCTACCTGGCCGAGATCGGAGCGGTCGCCGCGGTCCGCGCCCGGCACGTCGAACGCTCCGGACGCGTCGGGGACCGGCCGGCGATCGCCACGCTCGTGGAGGCCGGACGCGCGTACGCGACGCAGGCTCCGGTCACCGCCGCGCACTGGCTGAAGGCGGCGCTGCGGCTGATGCCGGAGAACGCGCCCGGCGGCGAGGGCCTGCCGTCCCGGATCGACCTGCTGATGGAGCTCGCGCAGGTGCAGTCGGTCGGCGGCGCGCTCACCGAGGGCCGCGAGACCGCGCGCACGCTGCTGCGGCTGCTGCCCTCCGACGACTACGGCCGGCGCGCGAAGGCGGCCCGGCTCGCCGCGCTGATGGAGCGCCAGCTGGACCGTCCGCACGAGGCCCGGTCGCTGCTGCTGGACGAGCTGCGGAACATGCCCGACCCGCGCTCCCCCGCCGCGATCCCGCTGCGGATGCGGCTGGTCGCCGAGCGCACGATGCGGCTGGAGTTCCGCGCCGCGCAGGCCGTCCTGGACCTGATGCCGGACGACTCCGACGACTGGGAGCCGAGCCTGAGGGTCGCGGTCGCGGCGCTGCGCCCGATGCCCGCGTTCGCCGGTGGACGCGTCGCCGACGCGCTGCGCTACGCCGAGGTCGCCGACCGGCTGCTGCACACCGCTCCGAACGAGCACCTGGCCGACTGGATGGACGCGATCGCCTGGCTGTGCTGGGCCGAGTCGATGCTCGGCCGGTTCCGCAACGCCGCGCGGCACTTCGAGCGGGCGCTCGACGTCGCCCGTGACACCGGCCAGTTGTACGTGGTCCCCAACCTGCTCGCCGGACTGGCGCGCTCCTACGGAACGCTCGGGGACCTGGCACAGGCCGCGTCCGCCGCCGAGGACGCGGTGGAGGAGGCGCGGCTGGTCGCGTCCGGGCAGCAGATCGTGTTCGCGCTGACCCAGCAGAGCCTGGTCGCGACCTGGTCGGGCAGCGAGGAGGCCGCGCTGCGGCACGCCGACGAGGCCATCGCGACCGGCGCGGGCGCCGGCGAGTGGTGGGGGTCGATGGCCCACTACGCGCGCGCGATGGCGCTGTTCGGCCTCGGCCGCCAGGACGAGGGCGTCCAGGCGGTCATGACGGCCGCCAACGGATTCGACACCCCCACGCTCGACCAGCGCACGCTGCTGTCCTGCGCGGAGACGCTCGCGCAGGTCGAGGCGGGCCGGGGCCGGCGGGACGCCGCGCTCCAGTGGGCCGAGCGAGCCCAGCACATGCGGCTGGACGGCGTGGACTCCAACAACGCGCTCGCGGACCTCGCCCGCGCGCACGCCCTGCTGAGCACCGAACCCGCCGAGGCCGCCCGCACCGCGATCACCGCCGCGGAGGCGCTGGAGGCGGCCGGTGAGCGCATCGACGCCGGACGCGCCCGGCTGCGCGCCGGAACCGCCTACGCCGAGGCCGGGGACCGCAAGGCCGCCCGCGAGCAGTTGCGCATCGCCGCCGACACGTTCCAGGCGTGCGGGGCGCGGACGCTGCACGGTCAGGCGGCCCGCGAGCAGCGCCGCGCCGGGGTGCGGGTGCCCGCGCCCGGCGGCCGCGGCTCCGGGCCGAGCGGGCTGTCCAAGCGCGAGTACGAGGTGGCGTCGCTGGTCTCCGAGGGCTACACCAACTCGCAGATCGCCGAGCGCCTGTTCGTCAGCGTCCGGACGGTGGAGACGCATCTGTCGCACATCTTCACCAAGCTCGGCGTCTCGTCCCGGGTCGGCGTCGTCAGCGCTCTCAACCGCGGCGATTCCGGCCGGGACTGACCCCGCCGCGACGCCTGTCCTGAATTAGCCGGATACTAGGGCGAACGTCGTTTCGGGAACGGTTTCGGACGTCGGGCCGGACATCCGGGCCGCCGGACGTCCCAACCGGACGCGCGACGCCGTCGTCCCATGAAGGACGAGTTCAGCACACACCGGGGCGCGGTGGATGCGGTGCGCACAGGCATGTCAGTGCCACCGGGTCCGGGCTTCCGGGACAAGTCAGGGTTTCCCACGATGCCGCCGGTCAGTGCCCGGCAGCATCATTCTTGCGGGTGAATACGGAGGCGGGGAGGCGGGGATGACACAGACGACGATTCCGCGGCGGACACTGGCGGGCGTCAAGGACGCCGACGTCACGGTGTTCCCGTTCGCGACCGAGGACGGCCTCGGCCTGGAGCTCACCAGGTTCGAGCGCGCCGAGTGCGACGACGTCGTGCTGCTGGTGCACGGCCTCACCTCCGCCAGCGACGTGTTCATCATGCCGGAGCACCAGAACCTCACCACCCACCTGCTGGACGCCGGGTTCACCGACGTGTGGGCGCTGGACTTCCGGATGAGCGGCCGGTTCCCCTACGACACCGAGACCCACCGGTACACCCTCGACGACATCGCGCTGTACGACTTCCCGGCGGCGATCGAGGTGATCCGCCGCGAGATCGGCGACCGGCGGCTGCACGTCATCGCGCACTGCCTCGGCTCGGTGTCGTTCACGATGGCCCTGTTCGCCGGGACCGTCACCGACATCACCACCCTGACCTGCAACAGCGTCTCGCTCACGCCGCGGGTGCCGGCGTTCTCCAAGCTGAAGCTGTCGTTCGGCCCGACGTTCCTGGAGTACGTGGCCGGGCTGCCGTACATCGACCCGCGGTTCGGCGAGGCCCCGGCGTTCACCCGCGGCTGGATGCTGTCACGGCTGGTGTCGCTGTTCCACGGTGAGTGCGACCAGCGCGCCTGCCACATGCAGAGCTTCCAGTGGGGCGCGGGCAAGCCCGCGATGTACGAGCACGAGAACCTGCTGCCCGTCACGCACGAGCGCGTCGCCGACATCTGCTGCGCGTCCGGGCTGCACTACTACCGGCACGTCCGCAGGATGGTCGGGGCCGGGCGCGCGGTGAAGTTCGCGCCGAAGGACCCGAAGTACGCGGCGCTGCCCAAGGACTACCTGGCGAGCGCGGCCGAGGTGACCACGCCGCTGCTGCTCCTCGCGCCGGAGAGGAACCGGGTCTTCACCGACTCCAACGTGCACTTCCACAAGATCCTCGAGAAGGCCGCGCCCGGCCGCCACGAACTGGCGGTGCTGCCCGGCTACGGCCATCTCGACCCCCTCATCGGCAAGAACTCGCACCTCGACGTGTTCCCCCGCGTCGTCGACTTCCTCAAGCGGCACTCCGCCTAGGCCGCCTGGCCGGGCCGGGGCGCCGTCGCGTCCGACAGTGAGAAAGAGCAGGAGCAACAGCATGGAGCAGGTCGACGCGGTCGTCGTCGGCTCGGGATTCGGCGGGTCGGTCAGCGCGTACCGGCTGGCCGAGGCCGGGCGGTCGGTGGTGCTGATGGAGCGCGGCCGCCCCTACCCGCCCGGCGCCTTCCCCCGCTCTCCCGCCGAGATGGGCCGGGCGTTCTGGGAACCCCGCGCGGGCCTGTACGGCATGTTCGACGTGTGGCGCTTCGACGGCTGCGACTCGGTCGTGTCGTCCGGCCTCGGCGGCGGTTCGCTGATCTACGCCAACGTGCTGCTCCGCAAGGACGAGCGCTGGTTCGTGCACGAGGAGATGCCGGACGGCTCCTACGAGTCGTGGCCGATCTCCCGCGCCGACCTCGACCCGCACTACGACGCCGTCGAGAAGATGCTCGAGCCGACGCCCTTCCCCCTGGACCGCGCGCCGTTCGACAACACGCCCAAGGCGCACGCCATGCAGGACGCGGCCGCCGAGTTGGGCCTGGACGTGACGCTGCCGCCGCTCGCGGTCCGGTTCGCCGCCGAGGCGGGCGGGGAGCCCGCGGTCGGCCTGCCGATCGCCGAGCCGTCCTTCGGCAACATCCACGGCGTCCCACGGCGCACCTGCAACCTGTGCGGCGAGTGCGACATCGGCTGCAACGACGGGTCGAAGAACACCCTCGACCACACCTACATCTCGGCCGCCGCGCACCACGGCGCGGACATCCGCACCGGGCACGAGGTGAAGGCGATCCGGCCGCGTCCGGGCGGCGGGTACGAGGTCGACTACATCGTCCACGACATGGAGTCGAAGGCGCACAAGCGGGCGCTGAAGACGATCGGCTGCGACCGGCTGATCCTGTCGGCCGGGACGTACGGGACCGCGCGCATCCTGCTGCGCTCGCGCGCGGCGCTGCCGGGGCTGACCGACGCGCTCGGCACCCGGTTCAGCGGCAACGGCGACCTGCTGACGTTCCTGCTCAAGGCCAAGGACCGCAACCGGGTGCGTCCGCTGGACGCCGCGCGCGGCCCGGTCATCACCAGCGCGATCCGGCTGCCGGACGACGTGGACGGCGTGCCCGGCGCGGGCCGCGGCGCCTACATCCAGGACGGCGGCTACCCCGGCTTCGTCGACTGGGCCGTCCAGGGGCTCGACGTCCCCGGCCAGATCGAGCGGATCGTGAAGTTCCTGGCCGAGCGGTTCCTGGACTTCTTCAAGGACGTCCCGGACACGCACCTGTCGGCCGAGCTCAGCAGGCTCGTCGGCGACGGCTCGCTGACGGTCAGCTCGCTGCCGCTGCTCGGCATGGGCCGCGACATCCCCGACGGCCGCCTCGACCTCGACAAGCACGGCCGGCTCTACGCCGACTGGACGACCAAGACCAGCGAGGCCTACTTCGAGCGCGTCCGCAAGACGATGCAGAGCATCGCCGACGTCCTGGGCGCCGAGTACGCCGACAACCCGATGTGGTTCCGCAAGCGGATCATCACCGTCCATCCGCTGGGCGGTGTGCCGATGGGCGCGCACGAGGGCGTGGGCGTGTGCGACCCCTACGGCGAGGTCTACGGCCATCCCGGACTGCACATCGCGGACGGTTCGGTCATGCCGGGGCCGGTCGGCCCGAACCCCTCGCTGACGATCGCGGCGTTCGCCGACCGCATGAGCACCCACCTGTTGGAGAGCAGCATGTCCACCACCAGCGCGTCCTCCACGAAGTCCGAGACGAAGGCCGCGAGCGCGCCCGCGGCCACCATCGTCGCCGGTGTGGGCGCGAGCGTCGGGGCAGGCGTGGGGGCCGCCTCCAGAAGCGCGGGGGCCGGGCCCATCCCTTCGGCGGGCCCGCAGCACGGGGCGGTGAGCGGCAGTGCGTACACCCCGGAGCCGGGGCCGCGGACGGGACCCGGGGACCGGTCCCAGCACGCGGCGGGGCGTACGTCGCTGTCCTTCACCGAGCAGATGAAGGGCCACGTCACCTTCGGCACCCCGGAACCGCGCGCGGGCGAGGTGCACGAGGGCCGGGAGCCTGTCGCGTTCCGGCTGACCATCAGCACCGACGACGTGCACCGGTTCCTCTCCGAGCGCGAGCACGAGGCGACCGCGGAAGGCTGGATCGAGGCCGCCGGATGCGGCGGGCGGCGTCCGGTCACGCAGGGCTGGTTCAACCTGTTCGCGCCGACCGGCGAGGCGCAGCGCCGGGTGATGCGGTACCGGCTGTTCTTCACCGACGACCGGGGCCGCGACCTCACCCTGACCGGTGAGAAGAACGTCCTGCACGGCCCGCCGACCCGGATCTGGCCGGACACGTCCACGCTCTACACGCGCCTGCTCGCCGGGCACGTGCGGCCGGAGGACGAGCCGGACGCCGAGGTCGTCGGCGCGGGCGTGCTGCACATCCAGCTGACCGACTTCGCGCGGCAGCTCACCACCTTCCGCACCGGCGGGCCGCACGGCACGACGGCGCTGATGGAGTTCGGCCGGTTCTTCGCCGGCGAGCTCTGGGAGGTCTACGGCCCCGACCTCACCTGAGCCGGGGCCCCTTGAACGCGCGGGACGGAGGAACTGCGGGGTGCCTCCGTCCCGCGCCCATTTCCACGGGCGTTCTCAGCCCAGCCGGGCGCGGTAGACAGCCCGCGCGGCCTCGATGAGGTCGATGTGGTCGGCGAGCTGCCCGTCGTCGCTGAGCCGCGCGCGGTCGCGGATCATGTGCTCGAAGCCGTCGAGGAAGCCCAGGCACCAGCGGACGTCGTCCTCGCGCGCGACGTGGCGCCCGGCGACGTGCACGTGGACCGCGCTGGTCTGGGCGTAGACGCCGGAGCGGTGCATCGACCGGATGTGCTCCGGGCCGGACGCCACGGCGATCAGGTAGGTCGGCTCGGCGATGTCGAGCCGGACGGTCAGCTCGTCCGGCGGGCCCTCGGCGACGACGCCGTCCGCGGTGAGCAGCTGGACGGACTCGACCTCCTCGCCGACCACGCGGACCGTGGCCGTGACCGTCCCGCCGGGCGCCGGAAGATCGAGGGTGTCGCCGGGGCCGTGGCCGTCGACCTCGAGTTCGAGCCAGGGGCCGGTGGTCGCGAAGGTGCGTCCGCGCCGGATCGCGTCCGCGAACGACGCGGCGGTCAGGACACCGTCGACGCGGGCGTAGACGCGTTCCCAGCCGGGCGGGCTGGACTGGTTGCCGCGACGGGTGAACGAGATCTGCGTGTCGCTCCCGGCGGTGACGGCGAGGCGGTTCCCGGCGCCGACCAGCCGCCGGTAGACGCGCGCGGTCGCGTGGACGTCGGAGTGGTTCAGGACGTCCAGGCTGTGCACGAGGCCGAGTGCGGCGTCGGCGACGATCTCGCGGGCCGAGCAGTTGCGTCCGTCGGAGAGCGCCTCACTGGGATCGCCGTCCTCGCTGACCGCGAGGTGGAACGGATGGCTGTAGCCGACGATCGCGCCGAGCTCGGTGAGCCGCCTGACGCCCTCGGCGTTCGGCGGCCAGTCGTCGGAGCCGAGGAAGCCCGTGTGGAACAGCTCGGGCGGACGGTCCATGCCGAACGCGTAGAGGTGTCCGAGCAGGTCGTTGCGGTATTCGACGCCGAAGCGGGCGATGTGGCCAGGGGTGGACCAGGGGGCGTCGGCCCCGGCCCAGTGGTCCAGCGCCTCACGGTCGTAGACGCGGACGGACGAGACGTTCCCGGCGACGAGGTTGAGGACATGCAGGTCCTCGCCCTGCTGGATCGCGGCGGCCTGCTCGGGCGTGCCGACGCTGTTTCCGGCCCAGTTCATATGGACGTGCATGTCGCCGCCGTACCAGCCGCGCGCGGGAGCGTCGTAGCGGCGGGGCGGGGTCAGGTCGACGGTCAGTTCCTCGTCCGGGGCGGGGTGGACGCGGGTCTCGACGATCTCGTACTCCGCGCCGCGCGTGACCCGGACGGTGAGGGGTTCGGCGGGGACGTCCAGGACGAGATCGTCGCCGTGGAAGTAGGGCTGGGCGTGCGCGTCGTGCCGGTCGGGCGCGTCCGGCGGATACCAGCCGTGGCCGTCGTCGCCGACGACCGTCCAGCGGCAGGGCAGGCCCGCGCGCACGCGGAGCCGCGCCACCGCGACCTCGCGGGTGACGACGTCGAGCGGGACGGACACGTCGTCCACGACGACCTTGCTGTCGCTCGCGATCGGCACGAGGCTCGCGCCGAAGGGCTTGAGGTCGTAGACGACGCTGTCGATCTCGACGCGGACGGCCTCGTCGCGGGACGAGTCGAGCAGCAGCGTGGTCGCGTGCCGGGTCCCTGCGGCGAAGACCGGACGCGGGTGGGCCTCGACGTGCGCGCCGCCGGATGTGAGGCGCAGCGCGGCCAGGTTGTCGGGCAGTTCGCCGCCCAGGACGTCCCGCAGGATCTCGTGCATGTCGACGCTGTTCAGCGCGGCCTCGATGTGCGGGCCGGTCGATCCCTCGGCGCATTCGACCGCCTTCAGGAACCAGGCGACGAAGTAGTCCCGCTCGTCCGGGACGAACGGCGCGACGTCCAGCTGCCGGACGTAGTGGATCGGGTCCTCGCCCCAGGTGGGGCCGTGGGCCGCGAGCAGCGCCCGGTACTCCGCCAACGCGCGCCGAACCGTCTCGGGCACGTCCACAGCGTCAGTGCGGTCTCCGCACATCCGGCCCTCCCACCGTCGTGCCGCCCGGGCCGCCAGCGTGACACGGCGGGACGGTGGGGCAGGCGATGAGGAGCTGGCCGGTTACGGACGGGGTTGGCGGGCGCGGAACGCGGCGGTCTTCACCCGGTTCTGGCACGCCGTCGAGCAGTAGCGGCGGGTGCCATTGCGCGAGGTGTCGACGTAGACGCGGTCGCACGCGGGCGCGGTGCAGACCCCGAGCCGGTCGTACAGCTCGCCGCCGAGGACGACCGCGAGGCCGGTCGCGCAGGGGCCGCCGTACTCGGCGGTCAGCCCGTCGTCGGCGCCGTGGAAGTGCAAATGCCAGGGCTCGCCGTCATGCCGGGCGAGCCGCGGACGGGCCTGCGTGTCCTCCAGCAACCGGTTGACGCGCTCGGCCGCGCCGTCCACGTCGCCGTCCGCGACGGCCTCGAAGACCTCGCGCAACCGGGCGGCGACGACGGCAAGCTCGTCCAGCTGCGCCTCGGTGAAGCGCGCGTCCTCGGTGTCCTCACCCCAGATCGCGAGCGCGGCGGCGGAGCGTTCGCCCAGGTCGGACGGGGGCGTGTAGGGACGTCCGCGCCGCTCGCCGGGGGTGAGGGAGTTGACCAGCTCGACCGCCGCGGTGACGACCCGATCTGAGTGACTGTTGAATTCCACTTGACCAGTTACATCCTCTCGGGGCACGATGTGACCACCGAAAGCCTACACGGCAGTTACAGGAGGGTTCATGAGCACGCTCACCCCGACCGTCGCCGACCGTTGGATCACCCGCTGGGACCGGCAGCAGGAGGGTTACCTGCCGGACCGCGAGGAACGCTTCACCACCCTGATCGACGCCCTGGAGGCCGCGGGCCGCCCGGACCCGCTGGTGCTGGACCTCGGCTGCGGCCCCGGCTCGCTGGCGGCCCGCCTGCTCGACCGCCTGCCGGACGCCACGGTCGTCGCCGTGGACACCGACCCGCTGCTGCTCACGCTCGGCCGGTCCGTCCATTCCGGGCGCGCGAACCTCCGTTTCGTCGACGCCGACCTGCGCGTCCCCGGCTGGACGAAGGCGCTCGGCCTGGACCGTCCGGCGGACGCGGCGGTCAGCACCACCGCGCTGCACTGGATCACCGAGGACGAGCTCACCGTCACCTACGGCGAGCTGGCGACCGTTCTGCGTCCGGGCGCGCTCTTCCTGAACGGCGACAACTTCGGTGTTGAGGACCGGGCTCCCGGCCTGTCGAAACTGGACCGCGCGATCCAGCTCCGGGAGAAGGCGCGCCGCTTCGGCGACACCCCGCCCGAGGACTGGGGCGACTGGTGGGACGCCGCCGCGGTCGACCCCGACCTCGGGCCGCTGAAGACCGCCCGCGAC
The DNA here is from genome assembly GCF_040679435.1 of Spirillospora sp. NPDC052269. Classification (NCBI taxonomy): domain Bacteria; kingdom Bacillati; phylum Actinomycetota; class Actinomycetes; order Streptosporangiales; family Thermomonosporaceae; genus Spirillospora; species Spirillospora sp. NPDC052269. Next base: position 100,113 of record NZ_JBFAUU010000013.1, on the reverse strand, counting down.
GACTCGGCCGCCGCGCACCACGGCTCGGAGTCGCACCTGCTGTCCACGCACGTCCGGGTGCTGAACGAGGCGGGCTTCGGCGAGGTCGGGACGGTCTGGCAGCGGGGCGACAGCAGGGTGCTCGCCGCCCTGCTCTCCGAGTAGACGCCGTCCGGCGAACCTTCAGCGGAGCGGCTGCCCGTAGACGTGCTCGACGGGCAGCCGCACGACGACCCTCCGCTCCTCGACCATCACCCGGCGGTACTCGTCCCAGTCCGGGTGCTCGCCCCGGATGGAGCGGTACAGGTCGACCAGCTCCTCGACGGTGGCGTCGTGGACGTCCGCGGCGACCTCCGACAGCTCGGCGGTGCCCTCGGCGACCGTCCAGGACCAGCCGTCCTCGCTGCTCACGTGCAGGCTCGCACGCGGGTCGCGGCGCAGGTTGCGGGTCTTGGCCCGGTCGTCGGTGACCGAGATCCGGACCAGGTCCCGGTCCGGGTCGTACTGGAAGACGATGTTGGACAGCTGGGGCCGCCCGTCCTTCTTGAGCGTCACCAGGGCGCCCAGACTGCGCTCCCCGAGCAGCTTCCGCAGCCCCGTCTCGTCCGCCATGTCGGCCTCCGCCGTCCTCGCTCCGATGGTCTCCTGCGACAACCCCCGGGCCCGCCCCGCGCTTCCCGGCGCGGGGCGGGCACTTTCCGGGACGTCCCCTCCAGGCTGTCAGTTGAGGCCGTCGCCGCGTCCGCCGACCCCGGTGAGCAGCGTCAGGTCCGTCAGCCGGACGGGCGGGTCGCCCTCGGCCGCGCGGACCGGACGCTCCCGGAGCGGCCGGACGCGCGGCTCCGGCGGGCGGGTCAGCAGGTGCCCGTGGAACACCGCGCCCTTGGCGGTGATCCGGACGGCCTCGAACGCCGACTGGGGCAGAGCGCAGAAGCCCGAGCGCACCACGTCGTCGAACATCGCGTCCGAGACCACCACGGCCAGGTCGCGGCGCGGGTCGTCCAGCAGGCGGCGCAGCGGTGTCGAGTCGAGCAGCCGCTGGACCACGACCGGAGCGTCTCCGGCGGGGCCGAACGGGCCGGGGGTCAGCGTGCCGTGGTGCAGCGCGAGCCGGACCCGCAGCCGCCCTCCGCCGCGCTCGCTGTCGAGCGGCCCGGCGCCGTCGCGGGCGGTGTTCACCTCCCGCAGCGCGGACTCGAAGCCGATCACGAGATCGCCCGCCACCACGGCCGGGGCGGTCCCGGCGGGCAGCAGGGCCAGCTCGCCGTCCCCGCCGACCTGCTCGGTCCAGTCGGACCGGCTCAGCCCGGCGGCGGCCGCCGCCTTGTCCAGCACGTCGGCCAGGTCGTGCTGCGCGGCCAGCTGCCGGCGCGCGTCGAGCCTGCTGTAGCCCTGGATGTCCACCGCGAGCAACAGTCGGTAGACCAGGACTTCCTCCAGATTCACGCCCATCCCGCCTTCGTTCCTCCGTGCGCGTGGGGCGGTCGCCCACAATCGCTCCACGCTGGAGTGAGTGTCGCCTTCTGTGGAGGAGCGCTCTGTGACGTCAGGGATAGGTGGCGCCTCCGCTCTCTTCTGATGCCTCCGTTGCCGGTTTGGACGCTACAAAGCGCCGGTCGGAGCCATGAAGTCAGTAAGACCTATCCAAAAGGCAAGGGTCCCCGCCTGGCCGGGTTACCGACCGGTAGAGCGCGGACCGTACGCTGGGGCCGTGACCGCGACCCGACCCGTCCAGGGACCCCGACTGCTGCTGCCCGGCCTGCGCGAGGTGTACGAGGTGTTCGTGCGGGCCGCCGGCGAGCTGCCCGCGCTGCCCGCCGCCCTGCCCGCCGAGGTGTGGGTGTCGGCGCAGCTCGGCACGCTGGAGGCCGCCGCCCCGCACGCCGAGGGCCGCCGGGCCGCGCTGGGCGACCTGGTCACGTCCCTCCGCGCCGCGGGAACCCCGGGCGCGCGGACGTTCCTGCGCGGGCTCGCCGCGATCGGCCCGGCTGAGGTCCGCAAGATCGCCGCGAAGGCCGCGGACGGGATGGACGCGGACGAACCGTCCTGGGCGCGGGACCTCGGCGCGGTCGCGCCCGGCCAGGTCTGGCTGATCCAGGAGGGCCCGCTCGACGGCGACCGGATCGTCTGCGAGTTCCGCTACCCGGACGGCCGCGACCTGCACGCGATCGCCGTCCGGCTGGGCTACGGGGACACGCCGACCGAGATCGTCCCGGTCGGGGACGTCCCGGCGCTGATGACCGCGGCCCGCCAGGCCATGCAGGCCGAACTGTGCACCGTCCAGCCGTTCTCGCCCGCCGCCGTGGGCGAGCGCCTGCGCGCCGTCCTCGGCGGCGCGCAGACGGTGCCGGACGAGTGCTACCCGGCACTCGCCCTCGCCCGGCACCGGGTCTCACTCCTCCCCTAGCGGCCCCTGCCGCCCTAGCTGAGCCGCCGGTAGCGGCGGACGGCCAGCGGCAGCGAGACCGCCGTGATCACCAGCGGCCACGCGAGGGCCAGCGCGAGCGCGTGCCGTCCGGGCCAGGAGTGGGCCTCCCAGCCCGGCTGGCCGAACAGGTCGCGGCACGCGGTGACCGTCGTCGACAGCGGGTTCCACTCGGCGATCGCGCCCAGCCAGCCCGGCATCGTGGACGGGTCGACCATCGCGCTCGACAGGAAGCCGACCGGCCAGACCAGCACCTGGATGACCATCACCGACTCCGGGCCCTTGGCGATCAGGCCGAGCCAGACGCCCGCCCACACCAGCGAGGCGCGCAGCAGGAGCAGCAGCCCGAACGCCGCCAGCGCCCGGACGGCCCCGTCGTGCCAGCGCCAGCCGATCGCCAGGCCGCAGAGCGCCATCACCGCGAGGCCGAGCACGGCGTCCACCAGGTCGGCCGCGCAGCGCCCGGCGACCGGCGCGGACGCCGACAGCGGCAGCGCGCGGAACCGGTCGGTGATCCCGCGGGACGCGTCGGCGGCGATCGCGGTGAACGTGCCCTCCAGGCCGAACGCCATGGTCAGCGCGAACATCCCCGGCATGATGAACTCGCGGTAGTTCCCGCCCGGCGCGTCCATCTGGCCGCCGAACAGGTAGCCCATCATCAGCACGACCATGATCGGGAAGGCGAGGGCGGCGATCAGCGCGCCCGGGCGCCGCACCCGGCGCTCCAGCTCGCGGACGGTCATCGTCCAGGCGTCCAGCACGGTCCAGCGCAGCGTCGCGGCGCTCATCGGGCGGTCTCCTTCATGATCGGCTTCTCGGGGCGGTCGGTGAGGCGGAGGAAGACCTCGTCGAGGGTCGGGCGGCGGACGGCGATGTCGGCGACGGTGACGTGCACGTCGTCCAGGGCGCGGAGCGTCCCGGACAGCGCGCCGACCCGGTCGGCGACCGGCGACGACACCCGCAGCGCGTCCTCGTCGGCCTCGGGCCGGAAGCCGGTGACCCGCTCGACGGCGGCGGACGCGGCGGCCAGGTCCCCGGGGTCGGCGATCACCACGTCCAAGCGGTCGCCTCCGAGCTCGGCCTTCAGCCCCTCCGGGGTGCCGGACGCGATCACCCGGCCGCGGTCGATCACCGAGATGTCGTCGGCGAGCCGGTCGGCCTCCTCCAGGTACTGCGTGGTCAGCAGGACGGTGGTGCCGCGGTCCGCCAGGTCGCGGACGGCCCGCCAGACCTCCGCTCGGGCGCGCGGGTCGAGCCCGGTGGTCGGCTCGTCCAGGAAGAGGACGGCGGGAGCGAGCAGCATTCCGGCGGCGAGGTCGAGGCGGCGGCGCATCCCGCCGGAGTAGGTCCCGGCGGGGCGGTCGGCGGCGTCCGCGAGGCCGAAGGACTCCAGCAGCTCGTCCGCGCGGCGGCGCGCGGCGCGGCTGGTCAGGTGGGCGAGCCGCCCGAACATCACGAGGTTGCGGCGTCCGGTCAGCACCTCGTCCACGGCGGTGTGCTGCCCTACCAGCCCGATCCGGGCGCGGACGCGGGCGGCGTCGCGGACCACGTCGTGCCCGTCGACCTCGGCCCGGCCGCCGTCGGGGCGGGCGAGCGTGGCGAGGATCCGGACGGTCGTCGACTTGCCCGCGCCGTTCGGCCCGAGCAACCCGTGCACGGTCCCGGTGCGGACGGCCAGGTACAGCCCGTCCAGGGCGGCGGTGTCGCCATAGCGCTTGCTCAGGGACTTGGCCACCACAGCGGTCGTCATTCGGCCTCCAACTCTGTACGTCGTACAGAGTTAAGACTGCCACAGATTTCCGTACGCTGTACAAAGTTTTTCGGGAACCTCCGGCGATCTCTGCGAGGATGGGGACGTGACGACCGAGTACACCGGCGCCGGCGACCCGCGCCGCAGCCTGGAGCTGCTCTGGGGCGTGCGGGAGAGGCCGCGCCGCGGGCCGCGTCCGAAGCTGACGCCCGAGCGGCTCGTCGGCCGGGCGATCGAGATCGCCGACGCGGACGGCCTGGAGGCGGTGTCGATCCGCCGGATCGCCGACGACCTCGGCGTCTCCCCCATGTCGGTCTACACCTATGTGCCCGGCAAGGCCGAGCTGCTGGACGCCATGCTCGACCGGGCGATGGGCGAGATCGTCCCGCCCGGCGACAAGGCTCCCGGCGGCCGGGCGGCGGGGGATGGAGCGGCGGGGTGGCGCGACCGGGTCGCCCACGTCGCGCGCGAGAACTGGCGGCTCTACCACGCGCATCCGTGGCTGCTCCAGGTCGCGACGGCGCGTCCGCCGCTCGGCCCCCACCTGCTCGACAAGTACGAGGACGAGCTGCGCGCCATCGAAGGCATCGGCCTGACCGACCTGGAGATGGACTCGGCAGTCACCCTGATCAACGCCCTCGCCGAGAGCACCGCGCGAATCTCGGTGAACCGCGCGCGGGCCGAGCGCCGCACCGGCCTGACCGACCGGGAGTGGTGGGAGGCGACCGCGCCGTTCCTGGAGGAGCACGTCCCCCCGGGCCGCTACCCCCTCGGCGACCGTGTCGGCCCGGCGGCGGCCGAGGTGTACGACGGGGCCGTCGGGCCCGAGCACGCCTTCGAGTTCGGCCTCGCCCGCATCCTGGACGGCATCGAGGCCCTGATCACCACCCGCCGAGACCAGGCCGAGGGCTGACGCCGACCAGGGCGTGTCTCAGCCGGTGGGTCGCGCAGTGGGGCAGGCGGCTTTGAGACGTCTTAGCGGCGGGGATTGGCGCGGCGGGTCGCGGTCGCCTGGGTCGGATCGTCCGGCCAGGGGTGACGCGGGTAGCGGCCGCGCAGCTCGGCGCGGACGGCCTTGTACCCCTCCTGCCAGAACGAGGCGAGGTCGGACGTCACGGCGGCGGGGCGTCCGGCGGGCGAGAGCAGGTGCACGACCAGCGGGACACGGCCGCCCGCGATGCGGGGCGTGGCGTCCCAGCCGAACAGTTCCTGCAGCTTGACGGCCAGTACCGGGTGCTCGCCCGAGTAGTCCACGCGCACGCGCGAGCCGGACGGCACCTCGACGCGTTCGGGAGCGAACTCGTCCAGCCGTGCGGCGCACTCCCATGGCAGGAGTCCGCGCAGCGCCGACGTCACGTCGATCTTCGCCAGGTCGGCGCGGCGACGCGCCCCGGACGCGTCGATCCACCTTCCGGCGTGCTCGGCCAGCGCGGCGTCGTCCATGGCGGGCCAGGGTTCGCCCAGCTCGCGGTGGAGGAAGGCGAGCCGCTCGCGCAGGGCGTTCGCCGCCTCGGTCCAGCGGAGCAAGGCGGAGCCCTGGGCGCGCAGGCCGTCCTGCAGCGCGCCGCGCACCAGCTCGGAGTCGGGGTCGCGGAGCGGACGCGCCGACAGCTCGATCGCGCCGAGCCGCTCGACCCGGCGCGCGACGACGTCGCCGTCCCGCCAGGCCACCTCCTCGCCCGAGTGGAGCATCGGCGCGGCGGCGCGGCGGGCGACGTCCTCGTCGATCACGACGGCCTGGCGGACGCGCGCCGACGCCGCCCCGGTCGGACGGTCCGCCACCGCGACCGCCAGCCACTCCGCCCGCGCGCCGGTCAGCGCCGAGCCGTCCGCCAGATCGGCCCCGGTCCCCGACGCCATCAGGTACCCGCCGCCCCGCCGCCGGGCCACCCGCTCCGGGAACGCGAGCGCCACCACGAGCCCGGCGGACGCGTCGTCCCCGCCTCCCCGGGCGTTCGTCGCCGGGATCGCGCGCTCCAGACGGCGGAACTCGTCACGCCACCGGGCGGCGTGCGCGTCGGCGGGCGGGCCCTCGCGCCGCAGCCGCCGCCAGACGGCGGTCAGGTCGTCGGACGCGCCGGGCGGCGGAGGCTCGGACAGCAGCGCCACGACCTGCGCGGCCGTCCGCGCGCCCACGGCGGACGCCCCGTCCAGCAGGGCGCGGGCCAGCCGCGGATGGACGCCGAGCCCCGCGAGCCGCTCTCCGCGATCGGTCACCCGGCCGTCGCCGTCGGTCGCGCCGAGTGCGACGAGCGTCGCGCGGGCCGCCGACATCGCCGCTTCGGGCGGCGGGTCGAGCAGCGCCAGCCCGGCCGCGGACGGATCGCCCCAGCTCGCCGCGTGCAGCGCGAACGCGGTGAGGTCGGCGAGTTCGATCTCCGGACGCGGACGGGCCGCCAGCCGGTCGTGCTCGGCCTGCGTCCAGCAGCGGTAGACGGCACCGGGGGCCTCGCGTCCGGCGCGTCCGGCGCGCTGGTCGGCGGCGGCGCGCGACACCCGGACGGTGGTCAGCGCGCCGAGTCCGCGCGCGTGGTCGGTGCGCGGCTCGCGGGCCAGCCCGGCGTCCACCACGATCCGGACCCCGGGGACGGTCAGGCTCGACTCGGCCACCGACGTCGCCAGCACCACGCGCCGCCGTCCGTCCGCAGGGGCGAGCACGGCGTCCTGCACGGCCGCCGGGGCCTGCCCGTGCACCTGGAGGACGTCCGCGGCGACCCCGCCGAGCATCCCGGAGACCCGCGCGATCTCGCCGACGCCCGGCAGGAAGCAGAGCACGTCGCCGTCGCGTTCGGCCAGCGCCCGCCGGACGGTCTCGGCGACGTGCGCGAGCAGCGCCGGGTCGACGCGCATCCCGTGCGGCGGCCGGACGGGACGCTCCGGCGGCGCCCACACGACCTCAACGGGATGCAGGACGGCTTCGGCCTCGACGACGGGCGCGGGGGCGTCGTCCTCACGGCCGAGCAGGTCCGCCCAGGGGCCCGTGTCCGCGGTCGCGGACGCGACGACGATCCGCAGGTCGGGGCGGAGCGTCGCGCGGACGTCCAGGAGGAACGCGAGCGTCGTGTCCGCGTCCAGGTGCCGCTCGTGGCACTCGTCCAGGATGACCGTGCCGACCCCTTCCAGCTCGGGGTCGTTCTGCAGCCACTGGAGCAGCACGCCGGTCGTCAGGACCTCGACGGCCGAGCCGGGCCGCCGCTCACCCCGGACGGTCACCCCGACGCGTTCGCCGACCCTCTCCCCCAGCAGCCAGGCCATGCGGCGCGCGGCGGCACGGGCGGCGAGGCGGCGCGGCTCGAGAACGACGACGCGTCCGGCCTGCTCAGGGCCGTCGAGGAGCCCGGCGAGCGCGAGCGGAACGTAGGTCGTCTTGCCGGTGCCGGGCGGGGCCGCGAGCACGGCGACGCCCCGCTCGCCGAGCGCCCGTCGGAGGGCGGGGACGACGGTCCGGACGGGCAGTCCGGCGAGGGCGGCGCGGCGGTCGGCGTGCATCCGTCCAGTGTGGCGGGCCCTACGGAGCGCCGCGAACCGGGCACCGTGCGCCTACTGTGAGCAAGATCACGACCGCGAAACCGGAACCGACCCTTGCGGCGATAGTTTCACCGAGCATTTCGCCATTCCGGCGTAGAACGTTCTAAACCCAAGGTCAAGAGCACACAGGAGAACCTTCGGCGGAACTCCCCCATAGCAATATCTCTTGCGCTTCGGTAGCGTTTCGGCCTCAGTTCCGTCACCCCATGACGGGCTGTCCCAATCTCGCGGGTATCTCCATAATCGGAGTCGTCACCGCAGGTGCGAGGGAGGGACGGGCGATGGGCGGCAGCTCCATCTATCTACGCGACAGGACGGCGTTCACTGGCGGAACGCCACAGGCCGTGTACGCGGAGCTTTGGGAACGCGGACGAAAGACCAGGCTTCGGAACCGCATCATATTCGCGGCGCTGACGCTCATTCTGTGCGGGGCCCTCGTGAACGCCGTGTTCGGCATCGTGATGGCCGCCGTGGTTTCACTTCTGGACTTCTACTTCCACTGGCGCGGATACAACGCCTCGAGCGTGTGGCGGCGCGGACTGCGCGGCGACCAGCGCACCGACCGGCTGCTCCGGTACACCCTGGAACGGCGCGGCCACCGTGTGCTGCACGCGCGGACCGTCCCGGACCACGAGCAGGCCGACGAGGTCCTGGTCGGCCCGGGCGGGATCTGGCTGATCCACAACGAGGCGTGGCACCCGGAGACCGAGATCGCCCCCTACGGCGGCAAGGTCTTCGTCGACGGCCGCACGATGACCAAGCTGATGGCCACACTGAACGGCTCCGCCGAGACCATCGAGCGGCTGCTCACCGAGGAGACCGGCGAGAAGGTCGTCGTCCGGCCGCTGCTGATCGTGCACGGCGGACGCCTCGCCCGCTCACCGTTCGAAGCCGACGGCGTCGTGTTCGCCACGCCGTTCCGCATGCTCCGCTGGATCCGCAAACACCCCACCGCCGAGTACTCCCACGAGCAGGTCGAGAAGCTGGCCCGCGCCACCGTGCACGCGCTGCCCGTCGGCCGCAGCCCGATGACCGCCGCGTGAGGAACGCGTGAGTCACCGCCGTCCGGACGCCGCCGGACCCCGTCCGAGCGGCGCCGGCGAGGACCCCGGGGAGGGGGTTCGCGGTGTGCGGGGCGACCGCTTCGATCCGGACGACCTCCCGGGTCGGGCCGCCCCGCACACCGCCCACACGCCACACGTGGCACCCCGTCCGGCGGACGAACGCAGGTCACGCGAACGCGAACCAGGCGAACATGAGACTGACGCACGCGGACCGGGTGCACATGGAGCTGATGCACGCGGACCTGGTGCGTTCGGGTCAGGCGGAGGTGGACCCGGTGTCGGGGGCCGTGTCCTTGGCGGCGGTGGGAGCGGAGGCCTGGCCGTCCGTCCGGGAGGTGCGCCACAGCCAGACGAGCCCGACGATCGGCAGGACGAGCGGTACGTATCCGTAGCCGCGGCCGAAGCCGGACCAGACGGTCGCGTCCGGGAACGCGGACGCGTCGGCGAGGCTCAGCGTTCCGACGACGAGCACGCCGAGCAGCTCCACCGAGCACGCGGCGACGGCGACCCGCCGCGACGTCCGCCCGCCGAGCGCGAGCGCCACCGTCGCCAGGACGTAGATGACCGCGGCGACGGCCGACAGCAGGTAGGCGACCGGGGCCTCGGAGAACTTGGTGCCGATCTGGACCCCGGCGCGCGCGCCGGCCGCCAGCGCGAACAGCGCGTAGACGGCGACGAGCAGCCGCCCGGGGCCGCTCCGCGTGGTCGCTTCCGCACGGTCAGACATTGGTCCCCTGCCACAGCTGCTGCATACGTACGATCATGATGGCGACGGCCAGGCAGGCCACGACGATGACGCCGGGCCCGTACCGGGACCGTTCGAGCAGCCCCCAGCCCGCGCCCGCGGGCGGGATCAGCAGGATGGCCAGCAGGTAGCCCACGAAGGTCGCCGAACTGTGCGGGCCCTCGCCGCCCGACACCTTCACGAACCCCACCACCGCCTGTGTGATGAGGAGCACTTCCAGCACCCCGAGGGCGACCAGGTGCGGCACGCCCATCGCCTTGTCCCGCCAGGCGCTCCACAGGCTGTAGGCGGCGGCGAGCAGCGACACCACGATGATCACGGTGGCCAGGGCGTTCGTCATAGGGGGCCAAGGGTACTACGCGCTGTAGAACATCCCGGCCGCGAGCCGTTCCGGAGGTCCCGGCGCGGCGCGTCCGGACGTCGGTGGAAGGAGGCGGCGCGCGGAACGGCGCGGAACCGGGGTCGAGACGGACGGATCGGACGTGGAATCATGGCGCCTGTGAAGGCGCTGGAATGGCTGAACCTGACCCGGCACGGTGAGAGCACCGCCAACATCGCCTGGCGCGACGCGCACGCGCACGGGCTCGAGGAGAGCGGCGTCGCCGAGCGCGACGCGGACGTGCCCCTGTCCGACCTCGGACGCGCCCAGGCCGCCAACCTCGGACGCTGGCTCGCCGCCCGTCCCGCCGACGAGCGCCCCACGCTGGTCTACTCGTCCCCGTTCAAGCGCGCGCTCGACACCGCCCGCATCGCCCTGGACGAGACGCCGTTCGACCTGCCCGTCCAGATCGACGAGCGGCTGCGCGACCGGGACCAGGGCATCCTCGAGGGCCTGACCGGCGCGGGCATCCGGCGGCGCCACCCCGAGGAGTTCGAGCGCAAGCTCAAGCTCGGCAAGTTCTACTACCGGCCGCCCGCCGGCGAGTCCTGGGCCGACCTGGCACTGCGGCTCCGCTCCTTCTACCGCGATCTCGACCAGGAGGCGGCGGGCGAGCGCGTCCTGGTCGTCGCGCACGACGCGATCGTCGTGACCACGCGCTACCTGGTGGAGGGCCTCACCGAGCAGGAGGTCCTGGAGATCGAGAAGGACTCGATCGCCAACGCCTCGATGACCCGCTGGCGGCGCGGCGGCGACCGCCTCACCCCGGTCGTCTACAACGACGTCGCCCACCTCTCCGAGATGCCCGCCGCCAGCTGACCCCGGGGTTCCGGCGCGTCCGTCCGCACGACCCGGGATCCGTCAGGCGGTCCGCCGGACGGGCAGAATGCGGTCATGACCGAAACCTCCAGTGCTGACGGCCGAGTGATCGTCGTGACCGGGGCGAACGGCGCCGCGGGCCGTGCCGTGACCGAGCGGCTCGCCAAGGACGGCGCGCTCGTCATCGCCGCCGGACGCAGCGTCCACCCATGGGACTCCCCGCAGGTCGTCCCCACGGCCGTCGACCTGCTCGATCCGGACGCGACCCGCCGCTTCGCCGACGACGTGATCTCCGGGCACGGACGCGTGGACGGGCTGATCCACCTGGTCGGCGGCTGGCGCGGCGCGCCGTCCTTCGAGGGGACCGACCTCGCGGACTGGACGTTCCTGCACGACCAGGTCGTCCGGACGCTCCAGCACACCACGCTCGCCTTCCACGACGCGCTGCGCGACGCGCCCGCCGGACGCTTCGCGATGGTGTCCCAGCCCGCCGCCCGCCGCCCCGACGCGCGCTCGGCGGCCTACGGCGCGGCCAAGGCCGCGGCCGAGACCTGGACCCTCGCGATGGCCGCCTCCTTCACGTCCGCGAACGAGGCCGCTTCCGCGGGCGGCGGCGCCGCCACGATCCTCGTCGTGAAGGCGCTGGTCGGTGAGGCCAAGCCGGGTCTCACGACGGTGGACGACCTCGCCGAGACCGTCTGCGGCCTCTGGAACCGGCCTGCCTCCGAAGTGAACGGATCCCGCCTTGAGCTCTTCTGACGTCCACCACGGCTTCGGCAGCGACAACCACGCGGGCGTCCACCCGGAGGTGATGGCCGCGCTCGCCGAGGCCAACACCGGCTACCAGGTCGCCTACGGATCGGACGCGTGGACCGAGCGCCTCGACCGTGTCGTCGGACGCCACTTCGGCCCGCACGCCACCGCGTTCCCGGTCTTCAACGGAACCGGAGCGAACGTCGTCGGCCTGCAGGCGATGTGCGAACGGTGGAGCTCGGTGATCTGCGCCGAGTCCGCGCACATCAACCAGGACGAGTGCGGCGCGGCCGAGCATGTCGGCGGCCTGAAGCTGGTGCCGGTGCCCGCCGAGGACGGGAAGCTGACGCCGGAGGCGGTCGCCCGCCGCGCGACGGGCTTCGGGAACGTGCAGCACTCCCAGCCCGCCGTCGTGTCCATCACCCAGGTCACCGAGGTCGGCACCGTCTACACACCGGACGAGATCGCCGCACTCGCTTCGTGCGCGCACGAGCGCGGCATGTTCCTGCACATGGACGGCGCCCGCCTCGCGAACGCGGCCGCGTCCCTGGACGTCCCGCTCCGCGCGATCACCACCGACGTGGGCGTGGACGTCCTGTCGTTCGGCGGCACCAAGAACGGCATGATGCTCGGCGAGATGGTCGTCGTCCTGAACCAGGACGCGGTGCGCGGCCCGGACTACCTGCGCAAGTCGAGCATGCAGCTCGCGTCGAAGATGCGATTCCTCTCGGCCCAGTTCGTCGCGCTCCTCGACGGCGACCTGTGGCAGCGCAACGCCCGTCATGCGAACGCGATGGCACGGCTCCTCGCCGACCAGGTGCGGGACGTCCCGGGGGTCGAGATCGTCCGCCCCGTCGACGCGAACGCCGTCTTCGCGCGGCTCCCCGAAAAGCCCGCCGAACTCCTGCGCGAACAGTTCTTCTACCACGGCGACCCCTCTGACGAGGTCCGCTGGATGTGCGCCTTCGACACCACCGAAGCCGACGTCACCGCCTTCACCACCGCCCTCCGCGAGTCCATGAACACCTGACCCCACCCCACCGTTCGCGGGTCAGCACCACCGCCAACCCGCGAACGGCCACCACCTCGCGCCCCCTTCGCCGTCCGCACACCCTCGGCCGTCGACGTGGGCAACGCGCGGATCCACGAAGGGCCCCTAGACCCAAGCGAGCGCTCGATTGGTCGTTCGGGTTATCGTGTTCCCGAACCCGATTCGGCATCTGGAGGCGAGCCCGATGGCCAACCGCAGCTTCGTCGTCGGCGTGGGCATGACCAAGTTCGAGAAGCCCGGTTCCCGCGACTGGGAGTACCCGGACATGGCCAAGGAGGCCGTGACCAAGGCGCTCGCCGACGCGGGCGTCGCCTACGGCCTGGTCGAGCAGGCCTACGCGGGGTCGGTGTACGGGGCGATGGGCCAACGCGCCCTGTACGAAGTGGGCATGACCGGAATTCCTGTCATGACCGTCTCCAACGCGTGCGCCACCGGCTCGAGCGCGCTGTACCTGGCGCGGCAGTCGGTGCGCGGCGGGCTCGCCGACTGCGTCCTGGCCCTCGGCATGGAGAAGATGCAGAAGGGATCGCTGGGCGCGGGCGTGGGCAGTTCGTCCGTGACGATCATCGACCATCACCTGCGCTCCATGACCGCGGGACGCCCCTGGGAGATGGACAAGGCGCCCATGCCCCAGATGTTCGGCAACGCCGGACGCGAGCACATGGAGAAGTACGGTTCCACGCCCGAGCACTACGCGTGGATCGGCTGGAAGAACCACAAGCACTCGGCGAACAACCCGTACGCGCAGTTCCAGACCGAGTACTCCCTGGACGACGTGAAGAACGCGCCGATGATCTTCGACCCGCTCACCAGGCTCCAGTGCTCCCCCACCTCAGACGGCGCGGCCGCCGCCGTCATCGCCTCCGAGCGCTTCGTGGACGAGCACGACCTCTGGGACCAGGCCGTCGAGATCGCCGGACATCACATTGCCACCGACACGGCCGACTCCTTCGAGGACAACTCGTCCATCGAGGTCGTCGGCTTCGGCTGCACCCAACGCGCGGCCGCCCGGGCCCTGACCGAAGCCGAGGTCGCCATCGAGGACGTCGACGTCATCGAACTCCACGACTGCTTCAGCGCCAACGAACTCATCACCTACGAGGCCCTCGGCATGGCCCCGACCGGCGAAGGCCACAAACTCGTCGACGCCGCCGACACCACCTACGGCGGCCGCTGGGTCGTCAACCCATCCGGCGGCCTCATCTCCAAGGGCCACCCCTTGGGCGCCACCGGCCTAGCCCAGTGCGCCGAACTCACCTGGCAACTCCGAGGCAAAGCCGACGCCCGCCAAGTCGAGAACGCCCGCGTCGCCCTCCAACACAACATCGGCCTAGGCAGCGCCTGCGCCGTAGCCATCTACAAACCAGCCTCCTAGCGGGAACCGCCGAGCTGCCGATCAGACAGCCTTGGTACCTAGCAGGCCGAGTGAGCACTCGCACCTCCGAACACCCCCCCCCGAGCGCGTGCCGTCCGGTCCCCACCCCCTCGCCGGACGGCACGCCCCGCCATCCGAGCACCATCCCCAGCACCCGAACCGCGCCCCGCTCCTCCGGACGGCACTGGCCGACGTCCGCCAGCACGGCAGCGCGACACCCCACCCCCAACCGGGGGGAACAGCAGCGACTTGTCGAACGGCAGGACTACCGACTCGCTGCGCCCGCTCCGCCAGGAACTCCGGACCCCACCCGGCATCCTCGGCCTCGATCGCCTCCGACTCGCACAGGTCGCGGAACGCGGTGTCGCCTACCTTCGCAACGCCAGATCCGAGATCCGGCCCTGCGCCATCGTCACCTGCGAAGAAGCCGCCTGGCCCTGGTAGCCAGCCACACCACCAACAGCCAACCCGGCCGCGCCGACCTGGCCCGCGACCGCCGAAGTCGCTCCGCGCCAGACGTCATCCCACTGCCAGCGTCGAACACCAAGCGCCAGCCGCCAAGCTTCGAACCCGGCCCCAAAGTCCAGGCCTCGAACGCCGAGCGCTGAGCCTCGAAACCGCAACATCGAGCGCCGAGCTTCGGACGTCCCCCCTCAGACGCCGAACCTCAGACGCCGAGTGCCGGAAGTCGAGCGTCGGCCCTCGGGCGCCGGGCACCGGACGCCGGGCACCGGGCACCGGGCACCGGACGCCGAGCGTCGAGCGTCGAGCGTCGGCCCTCGGACGCCAGGCACCGGGCACCGGACGTCGGGCGTCGGGCGTCGGGGGATGGGGGGTGGGCTGGTGGCAGGTCGGGGTGGGGGTGAGACAAATATTGACTTTCGTCTCAAGGGGCTCCAGTCTGATAAGTGGATGGTTACCGGGAGGTGCGATGGCGAGCCCGTTCGGGAACGGAGGCGCCGAGACCCCGTCCTTGCTGCGGCACTACGCCGGTGACCTGCGGTCGCTGTTGCCGGGTGCGGCGGCCGGGCTGATGCAGCTCATGCATCCCGGTATCGGTGCGGGCGTGTCGGAGCACTCGGCGTTCTTCGACGCGCCGTTCGACCGCATCCACCGGTCGGTGCCGCAGATCTGGGCGACGATCCTCGCGCCGGACGGTCCGGAGCGCGCCCGGGGCATCCGGGACCTGCACCGCGCCATCGGCGGCGTGGACGAGCGGAACCGGCGGTACCACGCGCTCGAGCCCGAGACCTTCTGGTGGGCGCACGCGACGTTCACCTGGGAGATCTTCAGGTCGGTCGAGATGTTCCACCCGGAGACCCTCACGGCCGAGTGCCGCGAGCGCCTCTATGCCGAGACCGTCGCCTGGTATTCGCGGTACGGGGTGAGCATGCGTCCCGTACCGCCCGACCACGCCGCCTTCCGGGCGAAGTTCTGGCGCGTCTGCGCCGAGCGCCTCGAGCTCACGCCCGCCGCGGCGCGCGCGCTGGAGATCGCGCAGTACGGATCGGACACGGTCACGCTGATGCCGGTCGGCGGGGCGAGGCTCGAGCGTGCCGGACGGTTCGTCGCCGAGCGTCCGCTGCGCCTCATCACCTTCGGCTGCCTGCCGACGCTCGTCCGCGACCGCTTCGACATCCCCTGGACGCCACTCGACCAGGCGCGGTTCGGCGCGCTCGCGCTCGCCCACCGGCAGGGGTACCGGATGGTCCCGAGCGGCCTCAACCACCGCGCCCTGCGGCGGATGCTCCGCTACATCGGCGCACAAACACGCGAAGACCGGTATCAACCCGCCGCATAGCGGCACCCTCCGGCGATCATTCCCATTCTGTGGCCACCGTTTTCCCAAAGTGAATCCAGTCGCCGCATGAATGTCACCGAAATCGCCGACAACACCAGTGTGGAGAACATCGCCGCCGGCGCCGCGTCCGCGACGCCCACCGGGATCCCCGCCCCGGCCGGTGACGCCGCCCCCAGGCCCGGCGCGACGATCGCGCTGTTCCTTCGGGTGCGGACGGCCGTCGACCAGTCCCGCTGGATCCGGATAGCG
The DNA here is from genome assembly GCF_040679435.1 of Spirillospora sp. NPDC052269. Classification (NCBI taxonomy): domain Bacteria; kingdom Bacillati; phylum Actinomycetota; class Actinomycetes; order Streptosporangiales; family Thermomonosporaceae; genus Spirillospora; species Spirillospora sp. NPDC052269. The sequence continues at coordinate 84,195 of NZ_JBFAUU010000013.1, read as the reverse complement.
CTCGCGCTCGTGCCCCTGGCCGGGATCATCACCGCACTGGTTCTCACCCAGGGCGTCAGCCATGCCCTCAACGCGTTCGTGGCACTCGGCGACGCGCGCTGGGAATTCCTCCCTCCTCTCGCGGTGCTCTCGGTTCTGCACTACGTCTTCGCCGCGGTCGCACTGAGGGGCGCGGCCGGGACGGCGCTCCCCCTGCACCGGACGCTCCTGGCCCAGTTCACCGCGGCCGCCGCCAACCGGGTCACTCCAGGCGGGCTCGGCGGCGCCGCTGTGAACACCCGCTACCTGGTGACTCGCGGCATGCCTCTGGCGGGCGCGCTCGTGGCCGTCGCCGTCCTTCAAGCCGCCGGCGCCCCCGCCGACCTCCTGCTCATTGCGGGCGTCCTCGCGCTGGGTGGCGGCGATCATCTCAACCCGCACCTCCTTTGGCCGTTCGCACTTCTGCTGGTTCCGGTCGTGTTGGTTCTGCTGCCGGTCGCGCTTCGCTGGGGGCGTCGCGCCGTCCGCTCGCCTGCCGTCGTCCGGACCCTGACGGGCCTGAGCGACCTGTGTCGCCGTCCGGTCGACCTGGCCCTCACGCTCTTCTGCTCGGCCGGCACCACCCTGGTCCTGGCCGTGGCGTTCGCGCTGAGCGTCCAGGCCGTGCCCGGCACGATGGCCAGCGCCGAGGACACGCTCCCCCTGCTCACCGCCTACCTCCTGGGAGCAGCCGCGGGCGCGGCGATCCCCCTCCCCGGCAGCATGGGAACCACCGAGGCCGCCTTGCTGACCGCGCTGGCGGCGCTCGACACCCCCACCACTCCGGCTCTCCAGGCCGTGCTCCTCTTTCGCGCCATCACCTACTGGGCTCCCGTTCCCATCGGCCTCATCGCCTACCGCGCTCTTCGCCTGCCCGTCGCGGCGCCCGCGATCTGATCGCCAGGAGTTGTCACCCTTCCCAGAGCCCCTCCCCTACCCCTTCCCGGGTTGCCCGCGAAGGCGGTTGGCGCGAACCCCGCCCGTTCCCTGCGTTTCACCGCTTGTGGAGAATTTTGAGTGGTGTGGGCACGACGGCACCGGTCAGGGGACGGTCCTTCATGACGTTGACTCCCTGGACGGCGGTTTCAGGCCCGGGATGGACAGCGACGGCGGCTCCAGACTCATGTCGTTCGGCGGCTCCAGGCTCGGAACTGACGGCGGCTTCATGCTCGGGACGGACGGCGGCTCGGACAGGTGGGCTGCCTGGGCGCGGCGGGAGGTGCCGTTGCGGAGGCGGGCCAGGTGGGTGGCCAGGCGGTCCATGGTGTTGTCGTCCGGCTGCCAGCCGTGGTCGAGAAGCGCGGTGAGGAGCGCTTCGAGATAGGGCCCGGGGCGCGGCACGACGTCCTTGGTGACGGGGATGATCTGCCAGCCCCGGCTGCGGAGCCAGCGGCGGCGGTGGTCGTCGTGGGCGCGGGCGTGTCGGCCGGTGTGATGGCGCTCGCCGTCGTACTCGATGCCCACGCGCCACTGCTCGTAGCCGAGGTCGATGTAGAGCCGTTCGCCGTGCGGGCCTGGAACGGGGATCTGCGTGCGCGGACGGGGGAAGCCCGCGCGGATCATCAGGACGCGGATCCGGCTCTCACCGGGAGAGGCCGCGCCCCGGTCGCTGAGGCGGAGGACCTCGGACAGCCGCCGGACGCCGTGGTAGCCGGGCAGATCGCGAGCCATCGCCCGCATCTCGGGCTCCCGGACGCCGGCCCGGAGAAACTGATCCACGGCGGCGACGGCGTCCAGGCGGGGCAGCCAGCGCGCGCAGTCCAGGGCGGTGCGTGTGAGCGTGGTCAGCCGGACGTCCCCACGTGTGGTCATGTGTCCCGACGGCAGCGGCACCCAGCGGGGGTCGGGCTCGGCATCGGGCGGCGCGGTCTCCGGCGGCAGGATGAGGTCGAGTTCCCATTCGTCCCGGCGGATGCCGTGGGCCAGGACGTCCAGTCCCCAGAGCCAGGCGGCCGTGCCGCGTGCGATCACGGCTCCGGCGGGAAGGACATCGGAGAGCCGGCTGGGCCGGCCGTCGAGGAGCGGACGGATCGTGTGGTCGGACGTTCTCGTCCAGGTCAGAGCGGTCATGCCATCCATCGTCACGGCACCCGGGCCCCGATCGAAAGTCACCCGCGCAACTGTGGATAACCCGAACGTCAGGGAGGATTCGCATGCTGATCGAGCATCAGGGCCGCCGTCCTGTCGTCCCCGCATCGGCGTACGTCGCACCGACCGCGGTGTTGTGCGGAGCGGTCACGCTCGGGGAGAACGCCCAGGTGCTGCATGGCGCGGTGCTCAGCGCCGAGGACGGCGAGGTGACTCTGGGCTCCGACGTCGTGGTGATGGAGAACGCCCTCGTGCGCGGGCCTAGGGGTCACTGGGTGGCGGTCGGCGTGCCGGCGCGGATCTTCTCGCCAGATCGCCATAGCGACATTTGGGAAATTCAACAACAGATGGACTTTCCAGGGGTCGTCTACGGGGTGCCCAGGGGCGCGACCATGCGAGAAATCATGGCCGGGCAGGTGGCTTTCTATGGTGAACACATCAATGACCGAGTGGTCGAGGTGCCTGGGCCTTAGCGTTGTATCCGGGCGGTTGCCAATAGCCAGGGCGTGAGGTTGGACCCGGTCCGCAGGGCGGAGCCATGGACATGGACTTGCGGAGCCACGGGCAGAGGACGGCGGAGAGATGACGGGAATGATGGCGGAAACTACGCGACGCGCACTGCACGGCGTCGCCGAGATGGTTCTCGCGGGACCGCAGTTCCGGACGAGCGGATCGATTGAGCTGTCCGTGACGGACGCGGGTTTCGGCACGGTGGCCCGGCCCTTCCTGCGCGTGCGCGGGACGGAGCTCCTCGTGGGCGAGCGAGCGGTGCCGATGAACGGGCTGACGTTCCGCGAAGTGGCCTCGGCCGCGGACGTGGAGGTCGGGCGCCCCGAGGGCGTCTACAAGGAGGGCAGCGGGCTCGACCCTGACGACACCATCGGATTGGAGGTGGGCGAGGCCGCCATCATCGAGCGCGCCTTCGCCTGGGGCCTGGAGGCACTGCAGAGGCTCGCGCCGGGAGATCGGCCGATCCTGTGGCCCGAGCACTTCGACATCGCCGTCACCGTGGACGAGGTCAACTACGGCGTCTCCCCCGGAGACGGCTACCTGTCCGAGCCCTACGCCTATGCGGGGCCCTGGCGAACGCGGGTCGGAACGTTCTGGAACGCGCCCTTCGGGTCGGCGCGTCCGCTGCGGCTGCTGCCCGGCGCGACGGCCATCCACGACTTCTTCAGCGAGGCTCGCGACCGGGTGGCCTCCGACCCCGTCCGCGAGCCGTGAGCAGGGCGCACGCGCACGAGGGATGCCTGGCCTGTGATCTGGCGTCCGGCAGGCGCCCCCTTCCCGGTGGACGCGTCGCCGAGCATGCCGGGTGGGTGGTCGAACATGCCGTCGGCCCGTTGGGCGTCGGAACGCTCGTCGTCAAGCCGCTGCGCCACGTCCTGCACGTCGCCGACCTGGACGACGAGGAAAGCGCAGCGCTCGGGCCACTGCTCCGCCGGGTTTCGGCCGCGGTCACCGAACTCGTCCGGCCGGAGCAGGTGTACGTGTGCCTGTGGTCGCACGCGCGCGGGGAGCCGGGCCACATCCACTTCGTGGTGCAGCCCGTCCGCAGGACGGACATGGAGCGGTTCGACGCGTTCGGCCCGGCTCTGCAAAGGGCGATGTTCGCCAAGAACGAGCAACCCGATCCGGCCGCCGTCGAGGCGTTCTGCGCGCGCGTGCGCCCCCTGCTGAATCCGGGTCAGGCCGTGGTGATGAGTTCGTAGAGGTTGCCGGACGGGTCGGCGAAGTAGACGCCTCGGCCGCCCCCGGGGCGATGCTCGTCCACCTGGCCGTTCGTGTGGGTGCCAGGGCCGGCGCCATGCGGCAGATCGTGCGCGCGCAGGTAGGCCACGGCCGTCTCGAAGGTGGCGGTGTCGACGTCGAAGGCCAGGTGGTGGCCGGGCGCGTCCGGGATGGTCATGTAGTCGAGCGTCAGCTCGTCGTTGATCCGGAGCTGTGCGAAGTGCCTGGCGACGGGATGGAGGCCGCCGTACTCCAGGCCGAGCACGTCGGCGAGGTAGCGCGCGGCGGCCTCGTTGTCGGCGGCGGGAACGATCGTGTGGTTGAGCCTGATGGTCACGGCGCATCTCCCAAGGTGAGGATCCGAACCACCTCCACGCTACGGAGTGAGTACTCACTCCGTCAAGCGCCGGGCGTGTCCCGGATCGTCCGCCTGCTGATAACGTTGCAGATCAGCGTGCGCTGAGCGAAGTCCGGTGAGATCCCGGCGCTGTCCCGCAACTGTGATGGCCTCCCCCGAGGTCGAGCCAGGTCGCCTTGCCGCACGCCGACGACTTCGACCCCGCGGTAGGGCCGGTCCGTCCCCGCGGGCCGCGTGCCGCCCCTCGCCCCCTGGAGGCAGGCTGTGAGACCCGTGCGCGCGCTCGGCGCGTCCCTCGTGATCGGCGTCATGGCGCTGGCGTCCGCCTGCGGCGGTTCCGGCGACTCGGCCAAGGACAAGGGCAAGGCCTCCGGCGGCGGACCGGTGGTCGTCCAGGCGGCCAACGGCAGCGTCACCATCCCGTCGACGCCGCAGCACATCGTGTCGCTCTCCCCCACGCACACCGAGACGCTGTTCGCGATCGGCGCGGGCAAGCAGGTGACCGCCGTGGACGAGCTGTCCGACTACCCGGCGGACGCGCCGCGTTCCAAGCTCAGCGGCTTCAAGCCGAACGCCGAGGCGATCATCGCGGCCAAGCCCGACCTGGTCGTCCTGTCCGACGACATGGACGGCATCGTCGACGCGCTGGCCAAGGTGAAGGTCCCGGTCCTGCTGGAGCCCGCCGCGACCAAGCTGGACCAGGTGTACGACGAGATCCAGGACCTCGGCAAGGCCACCGGGCACACCGCCGAGGCGACCAAGCTGACCGGCCAGATGCGCGACGAGATCCAGAAGACGGTGGCGAGCGCCGGCAAGGCCACCGGCGGGAACAAGCTGAGCTACTACCACGAGCTCGACGACCAGCTCCACACGGTGACCTCGAAGACCTTCATCGGCCAGGTGTACGGGCTGTTCGGGCTGGAGAACATCGCCGACGGCGCGGACAAGGCGTCCGGCGGCTATCCGCAGCTGTCGCAGGAGTACCTGCTGAAGCGCGACCCCAACATGATCTTCCTCGCCGACACCAAGTGCTGCGGCCAGTCGCCGGTGGCCGTCGGGAAGCGTCCCGGCTGGTCGGACCTGAGCGCCGTGAAGAAGCAGAACACGGTCGCGCTCGACGACGACATCGCGTCCCGCTGGGGCCCGAGGCTGCCCGAGTTCGTCAAGTCCATCGCCGCCGCCGTGCAGAAGGCGTCGGCCTCCAAGTGACCTCGGCCCCGAGGTGCCGCGTGCCGGCACCGGCTTCGACCCCGGCCCGCCGTCCCGCGGCACCGGCCTCGAAGCTCCCCGGCGCGGCACCGGCCGCCCGGCGCCGCTGCTCAGCGGCACCGGCCTGGCTGCGTCACCACGTGACAGCGGCCTCGACGTGACGTCCGCCGGCCCGCGCTCACGGTCGCGCGGGCTCGTTCCCCGCGTCCGCCGTGAGCAGCGGGCGCGGCTCCGGCCCGTCCAGCTCGCGGTCGCGGTCGCCGGGCTCCTGGCGACGATGGCGGGCGCGCTGCTGGTCGGGGCGGCCGACCTGCCCGTGTCCGGGGTCCTGAAGGCGCTCGCCGACACGATCCCGTTCGTCCACGTCGACTCGGGGCTCAGCACGGTCGAGCACAACGTGCTCTTCCAGCTGCGGCTCCCGCGCGTCCTGATGGCGGCGCTGGTCGGCGGGCTGCTCGCGATCGCGGGCGCCGGATACCAGGGCGTGTTCCGCAACCCGCTCGCCGACCCCTACCTGCTGGGCGCGGCAGCCGGCGCCGGGGTCGGGGCGACGCTCGCGATCGTCGCGCTGCCCGGGGCGCCCGGTTTCGCCGTGCCCGTCGCGGCGTTCACGGGCGCCATCACCGGCGTGCTGATGGCCTACGGCCTGGGCCGGGTGGCGTCGCGCGGCGGCCCCGGAGGCGGGACGGGCACGCTCGTCCTCGCGGGGGTCGCGGTGGCGAACTTCCTGTCGGCCGTCCAGACGTTCCTGCAGCAGGCGAACTCGCAGCAGCTCCAGCGGATCTTCGCGTGGATCCTCGGGGGCGTGGGCACGGCCGACTGGGGCCAGCTGCGGATGGTCGCGCCGTACGCGCTGATGGCGGTCATCGTCCTGCTCACTCACGGCCGGTTGCTCGACGTCCTCGCCGTGGGCGACGAGGAGGCCACGACGCTCGGGATGTCAGCGGCGCGAGTGCGGCTCCTGGTTCTGCTCGCCGCGTCGCTCGCCACCGCTTGCGCGGTCGCCGTGAGCGGCCTGATCGCGTTCGTCGGGATCGTCGTCCCGCACCTGGTGCGGCGGATGGCGGGCGGGTCCTACCGGATCGTCCTGCCGCTGTCACTGCTGGTCGGCGGCGCCTTCCTGGAACTCGCCGACCTGGTCGCGCGGACGGTCGTCGCACCCGCCGAACTGCCGCTCGGCGTGGTCACCGCGTTCGTCGGCGGCCCCTTCTTCGTGCTCGTCCTCCGCGCGACCCGCAGGCAGGTGGACGTATGACGGTCTCGGTGCGCGACCTGGACGTCGAGCTGGGCGGACGGCGGGTCCTGCGGTCGGTCTCCATGGAGGTCGCGGGCGGTTCCTGGACGGCGGTGATCGGCCCGAACGGCGCCGGGAAGTCGACACTGCTGCGGGCCGTGCTGGGCCTGCGCGATGGTCACGGCTCGGTCGAGGTGTCCGGACGGGACCTGCGGTCGATGCGTCCCCGGCAGCGGGCACGGCTGGTCGCCTACGCCCCGCAAAGCCCCCAACTGCCGCCCGCGATGACGGTGTTCGACTACGCCCTGCTCGGGCGCTCCCCCTACATCCCGCATTTCGGACGTGAGAGCGCGCACGACCGCTCGGTGACCGCCGAGGTGCTCGAGCGACTCGACCTCGCCGGGCTGGCGGCGCGGACGCTCGACCAGCTGTCGGGCGGCGAGCGGCAGCGGGTCGTCCTGGCGCGGGCGCTGGCCCAGCAGACGCCCGTCCTGCTCCTGGACGAGCCGACCACCGCGCTCGACATCGGCCACCAGCAGCAGGTCATGGAGCTGGTCGACCGGCTGCGCCTCGCGGACGGCCTGACCGTCGTCTCGACGATCCACGACCTGACGCTAGCGGCGCAGTACGCGGAACGCCTGGTGCTGCTTTCGGACGGTCGCGTCGCCGCGTCCGGCCCGCCCGCGGACGTCCTGACGCGCGAGACGATCGCGGCCCATTTCGACGCGCACGTCAGCGTGGCCCATGATGCGGAGGGGCGCCCGTTGCTGGCGCTCGAACGTCCGCGTCCGGAGGACCCGCGGGAGGCGGATCCGCGTCCGGGGGATCCGCGTCCCGAGGGGCTGCGTCCGGAACGTCCGAACCGTCCTGCCGAGGGAGCCGCCGGGTGAGAGTCGACCTGCACTGGCGTGAGGAGGACGGCGCACGCCTGGCGTCCACGGTCTGGCGCCCCGGCCCAGGCCGCCGGATGATCTCGTCGGCCATGCTCGGCGGCGGCATCACGTCCGCGCACTGGGTGCTGAACGCGCAGGTCGCGGGCGGGTACTCGCGCATGGACCCGATCGACCACCTTCTCGAACTCGCCGCCGGGTACGGGCTCGAAGGGCCGGGCGTCGGGATGCTCACGGCCGCGTCCGTCGAGCGGACGCAGCGTGCCGAGGACGGCGGTGTGGAGGTGTCCGCGACCGTCGGCCTGCGCGTGCCGACCTGGGCCGCGGCCCCCGCCGACGCGGACGACCCCGAACTCGCCCCGATCCGGCTGGACGGCGCCGTCCTGCGACCGGGGACGATCAACATCGTGGTGTCCGTGCCCGTCCCGCTGACGGACGCGGCGCTGGTCAACGCGGTGATGACGGCGACCGAGGCCAAGTCCCAGGCGCTGCTCAAAGCCGGATACGAGGGCACCGGCACCGCGTCCGACGCGATCTGCGTGGCCGCGCCCGACCCGAGCGGCGTTGGCGTCCCCGCCCCCGGCGGCGTGGACGTGCCCGCGCCCAAGGGCGAGGGCACGTCCTACCTCAGCGGCACGAGCGAGGCGGAGCCGTTCGCCGGGCCGCGCTCGGTCTGGGGCGCGCGCATCGCCCGGGCCGTTCACCGGGCCGTCCTGACCGGCGCGCACGACTACACCCGCCTCCTCGAAGCCCGCCGCGAGGCCGCCCGCTGACCCTCGGCCGCTCTCAACGAGCCCGCGCGGAGGTCCGGCTCCGGACTTCCGCGCGGCGCGGCGGCCTGAACCGGCCAGGCCGTGACAAACGGCCGATCATGGTCGCGGGTTTTCGGTCCACGACCCCATCGGGCTCACTACGCTGGGAGCGATTCCGCGACAGCAAGCGGTGACTGACGGCGCGGTGACGGATCGGGCGTGGTGACCGGTCCGACGCATCCGCGCCCCGCGGTCACCGGCAGCACGTGCCGCGAGGACGGCACGCGACGACGAGGCCAGGATGAACGGTCCGGAGACCGAGAGCACCCAGCCCCCCGGCGAGCACGGCCCGCCGGCGACGGAAGAGGGCCGCACGCCCCTGCGGCGGCTCACCGAGGTGATGGCGTTCGAGCTGTGCTCGTCCATCCTGGTCGGCCTGCTGGTGACCCTCTTCCACGGGTACCTCTGGCTCAACTCGATCGTCACGCTCGCGGTGCTGGCCGCCGTGTCGGTGCTGGTCTGGCGGTCGCGTCCGGATGTGGTCCACAACGTCCTCGCGGGTGCGACGACGTCGCTGGCGTGGGCGGCGAAGGGGCTGGCGTGCCTGCTCGCGGGGGCGGCGGCGATGGTGCTCGTGCTGCTCGCGGTCCTGGGCGTGCTGGCGCTGCGGGACGCGGCCCAGCCGTGCGGGCAGCCGCTGGAGGTGCGCGTGCTGACCGCTCCGGAGATGCTGACGCCGCTGCGCGCGGCCGCGTCGGAGTTCGTCGCCGACCGCACCGACGGCGGATGCCGCCGGTACACGGTCACGGTCGTCCCGGAGCCGGGCCCGGTCTCGCTCTACGACGCGTTCAGCCGGCTCTGGCGACGCAACGACACGGGTGACGACCAGCAGCTTCTCGGCCCGCAGCCGGACGTGTGGATCCCGGCGACCAGCGCCGAACTCGACTTCGTCCCGCACAGCGGCCAGACCGACACCAACGGCGGCCGGCCGGGCATCGGCGGCCTCCCGGCCTCGGGCGGAGGCCAGGCCGGAGCCAGCACGGGCGTCGGCGCCGGCGGGGATCCGCGCTTCCGGCAGCTGAACCGTTCGCTCGGCACCTCGCCGATGGTGCTCGCGCTGTTCACCAAGGCGGACGCGGCGGTCTCGAGCCCCTACAGCGCGCCGCTCAAGGCGAGCACGGGCGCGCTGCTGACCCAGATCGCGCAGTCCGGCGTGAAGCTGCGCGGGATCGCCCGTCCGGTTCCGGACACGTCGTCGACCGCGCTGGAGGTCACGCCCACGCTGTACGACGCGCAGCCCGGGACGTCCCCGGCCGCGGACGAGAAGTTCGCGAGCCCGCCCGACCTCGTCGCGCCCGACGCGGTGACGCTGCTGTGCCGGTTCCGGGCGCAGGCCTTGCAGGGCGCCGAGCCGCCGTCGGACGTCGCGGTGGCCGTCCCCGAGCAGGCGCTCGCCGACTACGACGCCGGACGCGCCCTCGGCGACCGCTGCGGCCCGGCCGAACCGACGACCGACCCGGCCGGACACTGGCGGCTGCACCCGTACTACGCGGTCGACCTGCCGACCATGGACTACCCCTTCGTCCAGCTGACCTGGCGCGGGCAGGACACGCGCGCACGCAGCGACGCGATCGGCGACCTGCGGTCCTGGCTGACGGCGCATCCGCTGACCGAGCAGGGGCTCCGGGACGGCAACGGCGCGTTCCCCGCGCCGCCGGAGGGCGACTCCTCGCACTTCTACCTGTCGCGGCTCCAGGGCATGGTGGGCGAGCGCGCGGTGCCGCCGGGCGTCCGGCTGAACGGCACGCCCCCGGTGCAGACCGCGCTGGACCGGCTCGCGGCCGCGCGTCCGAAGGTCGCGGCGGCCTTGATGCTGGACGTCTCGGGCTCGATGGACCAGGCGGCCGGGTCGGCTCCGACGGCCGGGTCGGCTCCGACGGCCCGCGCGGCCCCGACGGGACCGGCCTCGGGAGGCACCCGCCTCAATCGCGCGGTGACGTTCCTGCAGAGCCTCACCGAACAGCTCCAGGGCTCCGACCGCCTCGGGCTTCAGGTGTTCTCCTCGTCCGCCGATCCACGCAGCCCGAACACGTTCGGGAACGTCCAGGCCCGGGAAGCGCAGTCCGACCAGAAGGACGCGGTCGCGAACCAGCTCCAGGCGATCACCACGACCGGCGGTGACATGGCGTTCCGCGCCGCGCTGTCCGGAGCGAGCCTGACCAGCGGCCGGGAGGACCTGGTCCTCGTGACGGACGGCGAGAGCACGGGCAGCAATCCCGCCGGGACGGCGTCCTGGCTGGCCGGTCCGTTCCGCTCGGCCAATCCGAACGTGCGCCTCACGGTCGTCCTCACCGGTCCGGCGGGCTGCGACACCGCGCACATCAAGCAGCTCACGTCCGCGATGGGCCCTGGCCGTGGCCGGTGCGTCGCCCTGACCGGCGCCCCGGAACAGGAGCAGGCCGCCCAATTCCTCTCGGGACTGCGATGACCACCGAAGACGACGACCGCAACCGCCCCGCCCGGTCCCCGTCCCGTGACGGCGACCCTCCGGACGCGTCCCAGCCCGAAACACCCAAGCCCGAAGCACCCGAACCCAAAGCATCCGAGCCCGAACAGCGAAACCCCGACGGTCCCGAGCAGAAGAGCGCAGGCGACCCCGACCTGAGCCCTGGAGACCAGAAGAACGCTGCCGGATCCGAACGGCGGATCCCAGACGTGCCCCCGCCTCCGGCACCGCGCACGCACGAGGGACGACACCACGGCACGCACTTCTCACGGCGAGCCGTACTGCTGTGCGCCTCGGTGGGGGCGTTGGCCGTCCTGGCGGCGGGTCTGGTGTCGCAGATCCATCCGAGCGCGCCGTACCACGCGGTCGCCGCCGACTGCGGGCGCGGCGACCTGGTCGTCGCGGGCGGGACGGACGTGAGCCTCAAGGCGCAGCGGCGGGCGCTGATCAAGCAGTGGAACGCCTCGTCCTACCCGGACGGACGCCCGCACCGGCACGCGCGGCTCGTTGAGGTGTCGGACTCGACCGACCTGCAGCACAGCCAGCTCGCCGCGGTCGAGCAGTCGGACGGCTGCGCCTACGACGTGCTGATCATGGACAACACGTGGACGGCGCAGTTCGCCGAGGCCGGATACCTCAAGGAGCTCCACGGCCTGTCCGACACCGCCGACTTCATCCCGGCCGCGCTGCGCACCGGCCGCTGGAACGGCGCCCAGTACGCCGTGCCGTTCAACCTGGACGTCGGCCTCCTCTACTACCGCGACGGCACGACACCGCCCGCGTCCTGGTCCGCCCTCCTCGACCAGGGGTACGACGCGCAGCTCGCCGACTATGAGGGCCTGACCGTCAACGTCCTGGAGGACGTGTGGAACGACGGCGCCGCGGACGTCCTCACCGGCAACGCGCGCGCGGACGAGAAGGCCCTCAGTTCTCGCGTCTTCCCCGCGATCCGCCGTCTCAGGACGAAGGTCCAGGAGTCCCTCAAGGCGTCACGCCAGTACCAGGAGCAGGACGCCATCAACGCGTTCGCCTCGGGCGACAAGCTGATGCGGAACTGGCCCTACGCGTTCTCGTCCCTTGCCACGGAGCCGCGTATGCGCGCGAGCGACGACCGGCTGTTGTTCCATGTCGCGCCGCTTCCCGGGCACACCGTGCTCGGCGGCCAGAATCTCGCGGTCTCGGCCCATTCCCCCAGCCCTGGCCCCAGTGCCGACCTGGTGCGCTTCCTCTCTGGGACGGCCGCCCAGCGCCAGCTGTTCTCCTGCGGCGGCTTCGCGCCCGCGCGGTATTCGGCGCTCGGCCTGACGCCCGCCAAGCGTTCGCCCTCCGACGTCCAGGCACGGTCGTGTTCGAGTCTGATGGGCCTTCCGCCTGCGCCCGGTGATCCGGACCTGCCGAACCAGCAGCAGCTCACCGAGCTCGGCCAGGCCGTCGTGACGGCGCTCGGACGTGCCCAGCCGCGTCCGGAGACCGAGCACTACCCGACCTTCTCCGCGGCGTTCCGCGAGTGCTCGAACAAGATCTTCGACGGGACGGCCGCCGACGCGGACACGTTCGCCCACGACGTCGCCGAGGCGCTCAAGGGCCGTCCGTCCTCGTGCTGACGGCCCGTCTAGCAGCAGAGGGCGGCGCGGGCCATGGCGTGCAGCAGCCCGGCCATGGCGGGACGGTCGAGCCCGGCCGCGCTGTACGGGGTGGAGTTGAGCAGGCCGAAGCAGGCGTGGACGGCGGCGCGGATGCGCGTCTCCGGCTCGTCCGGACGCAGGCGGCGCAGCACGGCGACCCATTCTTCGACGTAGGCGCGCTGGACGCGCCGGACCTGGTGGCGCTGCGGCTCGGGCACGTTGTCGAGTTCGCGCTCGTGCACGGTGATCAGCGCCGGATTGTCGAGCGCGAAGGAGATGTGCCAGTCGAGCAGGGCGTCCAGGGCCGCGGACGGGTCGGACGCGGCGGCCCGGCGGACCCCCTCGTCGCGCAGGCGCTCGCTGATGTCGACGAGCATCTCGGCGAGGACGGCCTCCTTGCCCCGGAAGTGCCGGTAGAGGGCGGGCCCGGTGAGGCCCAGGGCGCCGCCGAGGTCGCCGATGGACGTGCCGTGGAAGCCGCGCCGCGCGAACAGGTCGGCGGCCGCCGCGAGGATCTCGGCCCTGCGGGGGCTGGCCTGGCGCGCGTCGGTCATGATGGGAGTGTAGACGAATCTTGTTAATGAGCGTTAACATCGCACTTGTTAATACTCATTAACTGTCGACGAGGGCGGGTGATGACCGGGTGAGCGGGAGCGGAACCGGATCCGGGCCTGTGCTGGGCACGCGCGCCGATCCGGCGGGCGAGGCCTTCAAGGCCAACACCGCGCACAACGAGGCCCTGGCCGCCGAGCTGCGCGACCGGCTGGACGCCACCGCGCGCGGAGGGCCGGAGCGGGCCCGCGAGCGGCACGTCAAGCGCGGCAAGCTGCTGCCCCGCGACCGGGTGGACACGCTGCTCGACCCGGGCTCGCCGTTCCTGGAGCTGTCGCCGCTCGCCGCGACCGGCATGTACGGGGACGACGCGCCGGGCGCGGGCATCATCACCGGCGTCGGGCGGATCTCCGGGCGCGAGTGCGTGGTCGTCGCGAACGACGCGACCGTCAAGGGCGGCACCTACTACCCGATGACGGTCAAGAAGCACCTGCGCGCGCAGGAGGTCGCCCTCCACAACCGCCTCCCGTGCGTCTACCTGGTCGACTCGGGCGGCGCGTTCCTGCCGAAGCAGGACGAGGTCTTCCCCGACCGCGAGCACTTCGGCCGCATCTTCTACAACCAGGCGACCATGTCCGGGCGCGGCATCCCGCAGATCGCGGCGGTGCTCGGGTCCTGCACGGCGGGCGGCGCGTACGTCCCGGCGATGAGCGACGAGGCGGTGATCGTCCGGAACCAGGGGACGATCTTCCTCGGCGGCCCGCCGCTGGTGAAGGCGGCGACCGGCGAGGTCGTCACGGCCGAGGAGCTGGGCGGCGGCGAGCTGCACTCGCGGATCTCCGGCGTGACCGACCACCTCGCCGAGAACGACGCGCACGCGCTGTCGATCGTCCGGAACATCGTCGGCACGCTCGGCCCGCGCGAGGCGCGCCCTTGGACGGGCGCCGAACCGGCCGAGCCGCTGTTCTCCACCGGCGAGCTGTACGGCGTCGTCCCGCCGGACGCCCGCACCCCCTACGACGTGCGCGAGGTCATCGCCCGCGTCGTGGACGGCTCCCGGTTCCAGGAGTTCAAGAAGGAGTTCGGGACGACCCTGGTCACCGGGTTCGCCCACATCCACGGGCACCCGGTCGGGATCATCGCCAACAACGGCATCCTGTTCGCCGAGTCGGCGCAGAAGGGCGCGCACTTCATCGAGCTGTGCGACCAGCGCAGCATCCCGCTGGTGTTCCTGCAGAACATCACCGGGTTCATGGTCGGCCGCGAGTACGAGGCGGGCGGCATCGCCAAGCACGGCGCGAAGATGGTCACGGCCGTCTCGTGCGCGCGCGTGCCGAAGTTCACCGTCGTCATCGGCGGCTCGTTCGGCGCGGGCAACTACGCGATGTGCGGACGGGCCTACTCCCCCCGCTTCCTCTGGATGTGGCCGAACGCCCGGATCTCGGTGATGGGCGGCGAGCAGGCCGCGAGCGTGCTGGCGACCGTCCGGCGCGACCAGCTCGGCGACGCCTGGTCGGCCGAGGACGAAGAGGAGTTCAAGGCGCCGATCCGCGAGCAGTACGAGGACCAGGGCAACCCGTACTACTCCACGGCCCGGCTGTGGGACGACGGCGTCATCGACCCGCGCGACACGCGCCGGGTGCTGGGTCTCGCGCTGTCGGCCGCGGCGAACGCGCCGCTGGAGCCGGTCGGCTACGGCGTCTTCCGGATGTGAGGGACTTGATGTTCGAAAGCGTTCTGGTCGCCAACCGGGGCGAGATCGCCGTCCGGGTGTTCCGCACCGCGCGGCGGCTCGGGCTGCGCACGGTCGCGGTCCACACGGCGGGCGACACCTTCCACACGGCCTACGCGGACGAGGCCGTCGAGATCCCGTCCTACCTGTCCATCGAGGCCGTGCTCGACGCGGCGCGCGCGAGCGGGGCGTCCGCGGTCCACCCGGGCTACGGGTTCCTCGCGGAGAACACCGCCTTCGCGCGCGCGTGCGAGGAGGCCGGGATCGTCTTCGTGGGCCCGCCCGCGTCGGCGATCGACGCGATGGGCGACAAGATCCGCGCGAAGCAGACCGTCGCGGCCGCGGGCGTCCCGGTCGTCCCCGGACGGAACGAACCGGGCCTGTCGGACGAGGAGCTGGAGGCCGCCGCTCTGGAGGTCGGCCTGCCGGTGCTGCTGAAGCCGTCCGCCGGCGGCGGCGGCAAGGGCATGCGGCTCGTCCGGACGGCCGAGGAGCTGCCGGAGGCGATCGCGTCCGCGCGGCGCGAGGCGCGCACGTCCTTCGGGGACGACACGCTGCTCGCCGAGCGGTTCGTGGAGAACCCCCGGCACATCGAGATCCAGGTCTTCGCCGACGCGCACGGGAACGCCGTCCACCTGGGCGAACGCGAGTGCTCGCTGCAGCGGAGGCACCAGAAGATCATCGAAGAGGCTCCGTCGCCGCTGCTGTCGCCCGAGGCCCGGGCGCGGATGGGCCAGAGCGCCGTCGCGGCGGCCCGCTCGGTCGGCTACGTCGGCGCGGGCACGGTCGAGTACATCGTCCCGGCCGACCGCCCGGACGAGTACTACTTCATGGAGATGAACACCCGGCTCCAGGTCGAGCACCCGGTCACCGAACTGGTCACCGGCCTTGACCTGGTCGAACTCCAGCTCCGCGCCGCCGCCGGCGAGCCACTGGGCTTCACCCAGCCGGACGTCGGGCTCAACGGGCACGCCGTCGAGGCGCGCGTGTACGCCGAGGACCCGGCGCGCGGCTTCCTGCCGACCGGCGGCCGCGTCCTGGCGCTGTCGTCCGGCTCGGACGCCCGCGTCGACTCCGGCATCGAGGTCGGGACGGTCGTCGGCGGCTCGTTCGACCCGATGCTGTCCAAGGTCATCGCCTGGGCGCCGGACCGCGCCGCCGCGCTGACCGGCCTCGACCGGGCGCTCGGCTCGTACGACCTGCTGGGCGTCGGGACGAACGTGGCGTTCCTGCGGCAACTGCTGGCGGAGCCGTCCGTCGCGTCCGGCGATCTGGACACCGGCCTGGTCGAGCGGTCCCTGGACGAGCTGACCTCCGGCCTGCGCGACGTCCCGGACGAGGTCCTGGCCGCCGCCGCGCTGGAGCGGATGCTCGCCCTGGAGGCGGACGACCCGGATCCGTGGGCCATCCCGGACGGCTGGCGTCCCGGACGCCCGGCCTGGACCCCGTGGCTCATCACCCCGGCCGGATCCGATCCGGTCGAGGTGCGCGTCCAGGGCCGTGCGTCCTCCGCGCAGGTCTCGGTCGGCGGGGGCGAGCCCGTACGGGCATCCCTCCGTCACACCGGTTCCGAGCTGGTTCTGACCTACAACGGCCGGACGACCCGTTTCTCGTACGCGCGCGATGACAGCACCCTGTGGCTGGGACGCGGCGGACGGACCTGGGCGCTGGCCGAACACGAACGCGCCGAGAGCACCGGCGCGACCGCCGTCACCGGCGACGGCGTCCTGCGCAGCCCGATGCCCGGGACGGTCCTCGCCGTGAAGGCCGCGGAAGGCGACGAGGTCGCGGAAGGCCAGCCGCTCGTCGTCGTCGAGGCCATGAAGATGGAGCACACCGTCACCGCGCCGCGTGCCGGAGTGGTGACGTCCCTGCCGGTCCGCGCCGGGTCCCAGGTCGCCCTGGACGAGGTGCTGGCCGTGATCGAGTCGGAGGACTGAGGCAGATGCGCGTTCCGCTCGACGGGCTTCCCGAGCGCGTCACCGTGTACGAGGTCGGCCCGCGCGACGGGCTGCAGAACGAGGGCGTGATCGTCCCGGTCGACGTCAAGGCCGAGTTCATCACCCGGCTCGCGGACGCCGGGCTGACCACGATCGAGACCACCTCGTTCGTCCATCCCAAGTGGATCCCGCAGCTCGCCGACGCCGAGGAGCTGCTCGGCGTGCTGCCCCGCTCGCCGCTCAACCGGTACCCGGTGCTGGTGCCGAACGAGCGCGGGCTCGACCGGGCGCTCGCCAACGGCGTCACCGAGATCGCGATCTTCGGGTCGGCGACCGAGACGTTCGCCCGGCGCAACCTGAACCGCACGATCGACGAGTCCCTGGCGATGTTCGAGCCGGTCGTCCGGCGCGCCCGCGCCGAGGGCCTGTGGGTGCGCGCCTACGTGTCCATGGTGTGCGGCGACCCCTGGGAGGGCGACGTCCCGCTCGCCCAGGTCGCGTCCGTCGCCCGCCGCATGATGGACCTCGGCTGCTCCGCGCTGAGCCTCGGCGACACCATCGGCGTCGGCACGCCCGGCCAGGTCACCGCGCTGATCGGCGAGGTCGTCGGCGCCGGGATCCCGCTCGACCGGATCGGCGTCCACTTCCACGACACCTACGGCCAGGCCCTGTCGAACACGCTCGCCGCGCTGCGCGCCGGGGTCACCGTCGTGGACGCGTCGGCGGGCGGCCTCGGCGGCTGCCCGTACGCCGAGTCGGCCACCGGCAACCTCGCCACCGAGGACCTGGTCTGGATGCTCGACGGCCTCGGCATCGAGACCGGCGTCGACGTGCGCAAACTCGCCGAAACGAGTCTCTGGATGGCCGACCGGCTCGGCCGCCCGTCCCCGTCCCGCGTCGTCCAGGCGCTCGCGCCCAAGGAGTAACGATGATCGACTTCACCCTCTCCGACGAGCAGGAGGAGCTGCGCCGCACCGTCGAGCGCTTCGCCCGCCAGACCGTCGCCCCCGTCATCGGCGACCTGTACGAGCGCGGCGAGTTCCCGTACGAGATCGTCGACGGGATGGGCAAGATGGGGCTGTTCGGCCTGCCGTTCCCGGAGGAGTACGGCGGCATGGGCGGCGACTACTTCACGCTCTGCCTGGCCCTGGAGGAGCTCGCGCGCGTCGACTCGTCCGTCGCGATCACGCTGGAGGCCGGCGTCTCGCTCGGCGCGATGCCGATCTACCGGTTCGGCACCGAGGAGCAGAAGCGGGAGTGGCTGCCGAAGCTGGTCACGGCCGAGCGGCTCGCGGCGTTCGGCCTGACCGAGCCGGGCGGCGGCTCGGACGTCCCCGGCGGCATGCGCACCACCGCCCGCCTGGACGGTGACCACTGGGTCATCAACGGCTCCAAGGCGTTCATCACCAACTCCGGCACCGACATCACGGCGTTCGTGACCGTCACGGCGTTCACCGGCGAGAACGAGATCTCCACGATCATCGTCCCGAACGGCACGCCCGGCTTCACCGTCGGCCGCAAGTACTCCAAGGTCGGCTGGTCGGCCTCCGACACCCGCGAACTGTCGTTCGACGACGTGCGCGTCCCGGCGGAAAACCTCGTCGGCGAGCGCGGCCGGGGTTACGCCCAGTTCCTCCGCATCCTGGACGAGGGCCGCATCGCCATCGCCGCGCTGTCGGTCGGCCTGGCCCAGGGCTGCGTGGACGAGTGCCTGCGCTACGTCCGCGAGCGCGAGGCGTTCGGCCGCGAGATCGGCAAGTACCAGGCGGTCCAGTTCAAGATCGCCGACATGGAGATGCGCGCGCACACCGCCCGCCTCGCCTACTACGCGGCCGCGGCCAAGCTGCTCAAGGGCGAGCCGTTCAAGAAGGAGGCCGCGATCGCCAAGCTCGTGGCGTCCAACGCGGCGATGGACAACTCGCGCGACGCCACCCAGATCTTCGGCGGCTACGGCTTCATGAACGAGTACGCCGTCGGCCGCTTCTACCGCGACGCGAAGATCCTGGAGGTCGGCGAGGGGACGAGCGAGGTGCAGCGCATGCTGATCGCCCGTGCCCTGGGCCTGCCCGCCTCCTTCTGACCCCAGAACACCTCACACTGGCCCAACTCGACGGGCGATACTGATCGAATGTCCGTCGAGTTGGCCGCCGTGGGCGTCGGCAAATCCGTAGCGAAACTCGTCCTCGGCCGCATGCTCTCCGGCCGGACGTCCCGTCTCGACCGCTCGGCCGAGCTGATCGACCTGATCAGGGTCGGCTACGCGGACGAGCTGAAACGCCGCAAGGCCGTCTCCCAGTTCGAGGACATCGCCACCGCGGTCGCCGACCGCCTGCTGAAGTTCTGCCGCGCCGAATACCGCGGCCTCACCGACAACGACCGCGAAGCGGTGCTGGCCCAGGTCGTCCTCACTCTGGACAAGGCCGACCTCTCCGACACGGCCCTCATGGCCGACGACGCCGACCCGGTCAAACTGGCCCGCCGACTACGCCGCACCCTTCCCGCGCGCGAAGCGTCCTTCCAACTGGGCGAAGCAGGCGGACGCCTCTACGAAGTCGTGCTGGACGAGTGCTGCGACTGCCTGGCGCGCGTCCTCACCCACCTCCCCCAGTTCGCACCCCGCGCCTCCGTCGAGACGTTGTCCCGCCTCTCCGGCTTGGCCGAACAGGTCGAATCACTCCTCGCCCGTATGCCCGCCCGTTCCCTGACCGCCCCTGAGGGAATCGGCGAGGACGACGAGTTCACCCGCCGCTACCTGTCGTCGCTCAGCGAAAGCCTCGACACCCTCGAATTGTTCGGCGTCCGCTTCGAACGGATGAGCCGCCCCAGGACGAGCCTCAGCGTCGCCTACATCAGCCTCAACGTCTCTCAGGAACACGACAAGGCGCGGCAGAGGCAGGAACCCGTCCCGCGCTCCGAATGGCGTGAGGAACGCACTGGCGGAACCGTCCGAATCGAGACCGCCCTCAAGGACCACCGCCTCCTCCTCGTGCGCGCGGAAGCGGGCGGCGGCAAAAGCACCCTCCTCCGCTGGCTCGCCATAGCCGCCGCACGCGGATCCTTCTCCGACGAACTCGCCGACTGGCGCGGCCTCGTCCCCTTCCTCATCAAGCTCCGCAGCCACGCCGGTGGCAAACTCCCGTCCCCCGAGGAGTTCCTGGACGACACGGCAGGCAACCTCGCCGGACTGATGCCGCGTGGCTGGGTCCACCGCGTCCTGACGTCCGGCCGAGCCCTCGTCCTGGTGGACGGCGTGGATGAGATCACGAACTCGCAGCGCCAAGCCGTCCGCGAGTGGGTAGGCCGCCTTGCCAACGACTTCCCCGGCGTCCGCGTGATCGTCACCTCGCGCCCCGCAGCGGCAACGGCGGACTGGCTCCGGGCCGAAGGCTTCGGCACCGCCTTCCTCGAACAACTCGGCCCCGCCGACCTGCGCGAACTCATCAGCCACTGGCACGCGGCTGTTCGCGACTGCGCGGATCTCCCCTGCGAACCCGAACGCCTCCCCGGCTACGAGTCCCGCCTCCTGGCCCGCTTCGAGGCGGCCCCGCACCTGCGCACCCTGGCGTCCACGCCCCTCCTGGCCGCCATGCTCTGCGCCCTGAACCTCGACCGCGAGTCGCTCCCCCGCGACCGCATGGGCCTCTACTCGGCCGCGCTGGACCTACTCCTCGAAACCCGCGACGCCAAGCGAGGCGTCACCAGCGCCCAGACCGTCGCCCTGGAAACAGACCAAAAGATCCGCATCCTCCGCGACCTGGCCTGGAGCCTTTCCACCAGCAACCGCGTGGAGCTCCCCAAGCCCATGGTCGAACGCCTCATAGCCGACCGCCTGGCCGCGATGCCCAACGTCGGAGCAACCGCACCCGACGTGCTGGACGCCCTGCTCCAACGCAGCGGCGTCCTCCGCGAACCCGTCCCCGGGCGCATCGACTTCGTCCACCGGACCGTCCAGGAGTACCTGACCGCCCAGCACGCGGCCGACATCGGTGACATCGACCTGCTCGTCCGCGAGGCCCACCGCGACCAATGGCGCGAAACCGTCATCATGGCCGCAGGCCACGCCAACGAACCCCTCCGCAGAGACCTCGTCACCGGCCTCCTGGCCCGCATGGACACCGAACCCCGCAAAGCCAGACGCCTGAAACTCCTCCTGATCGCCTGCCTGGAGACCCTCCCGTCCATCCCACCCGACCAACGCCCAGCCTTCGACAGGGCCCTGAAGGACCTGGTCCCCCCAAGAGACGAAGCCGCCGCCCGCTCCCTGGCCACAGCAGGCGAAGCCGTCCTTGAGGCCCTCCCCGACTCGGTCGAGCCCCTGTCACTCACACTCGCCAAGGCGGCGATCAAAACGGCCTGGCTGATCAACGGCCCCAAGGCCCTGACCGTCCTGGGACGCTACGCCGGCGATACGCGGCTGGAGGTGGCAGACGAGGTCGCCCGCGCCTGGGGCTACTTCGACGCTTGGGAGTTCGCGGATCACGTCGTGCGGCGTTTGGCTGCGGACCTCCAGATCCACGTCCGTGGTCGGGAACAGCTGCACGCGCTCCGAAGCCTCCCGGCCCGCCGGAAACTGAGCGCTTACGTGCGAGACCGCTCCGAACTCGACCTCCTCCAACATCACAACGGCACGCTCACTCACCTGCTGTTGTATGGGCCGTCGATCGAGAAGACCAATCCGGAGTTTCTCCTCCCCATGCCCAGGCTGGAGAACTTCGTCCTCGGGTCCGACGTGCCTGTGGCGTCACTCGACTTCCTTGAGAGGATGCCGACGCTCCAAGCCCTGCGCCTCTGGAACTGCGCCAACATCAGCGACTACTCGCCCCTGCATGAATACGACAACCTGCGTGAACTGTGCCTCCAGCAGGCGCACGCGCTTCAGGACCCCGCGCAGCTTCCTCCGCTCGACAAGGTTCGAACCCTCGGGCTGAGCGGAGTCCAGAACGAGTCGGTGGCGCGGTTCGCCATATCCGCGGCGCCAGAGCTGAAAAGCCTTCAGCTCATGGATTGCCCCTGGCTCAGAGACCTGGACTTCCTAGCGGACCTACCGCTGGACTCCTTGGAGCTCGACAGTTGTGAGCACCTGGAGAACTTCGACCACCTCGGCACTCTCAAGGGTCTGGCCATGTTGAGCCTGGAGGAGACGAGCGTCGCCGACTTTCGCTGGGCACGCGGCCTCGATCGACTCGAGACCCTCTGGCTCCGAAGCTGTCCCGACCTCGGCGATCTCTCCCCGCTCGCCTCGCTCCCCCGCCTGCGCGAGCTCTACCTGAGTCGTCACCTCGGGCCGCCTCTCGACCTGACGCCTTTCGCATCGAACCGCACCCTGGCCGTTTACATCGCCGAAGGCCAGGAGGTCATCGGCGGCAAGAAGCTGGGGCGTCGGCTGAGACGATGGGTACCCCTGTCAAAGCTCTGACGGACGCAGATCCCCTTGGCCATAAGTGAGGGCGACCGTGTGCATGATCACGGCCGCCCTCGCACGCGTCAGGCCAGGGCGTAGGCGCGGATGACCGTTTGCTTGAGGGAGGTTCCCTCGCCGTTGGACACCTGGATGCGGAGCGAGACGTAACCTCCCGAACCGGACGGGTGGGTCAGGGACGCCTTCCAGTGGTCGTCGCCGGTCGGCGTCACCTTGGCGGGGTGCCAGGTCTTGCCGTCGTCGTAGGACGCCTCGACGGTGGCGCTGGTCAGACGCGGCGGTGCGGCGGACGTCTCCAGTCGCCCATCCGTGACGCGCAGAGCCAGCTCGAACGCCGTCCCGGAGGGGGCGCGGTTGTTCTGGTCGAAGGCTCCCTCAGCGCGCACCGCGAACAGGGGCGGCTCCTCCATGGCCGCCATGGTCGGGGTGTAGGGGAACGTCCACTCGGTCTCGGAATGAGTGCCGAGTCCAGTCCAGGACACGTTGCGATCAGCGGTCGAGCGGACGGTGTAGCGCCCCTCGCCGGGCGGCGTGGTCACCCAGAGGCCGGTGGAGTCCTCCGTACCGAGCAGCTCACCGTTGCGCCACACTTCGGTCTTCACGGTCATCGGGCCGCTCAGTTCGTTGTGGGCGTTGGCCGGCGCGAAGGGGTAGGCGTTGAAGGCCATCTGACCGTTCTTCGCCTTACGGATCCCACCGCCGACCGTGCCCAGCGCGGCGACGTTCCAGTGGTAGGCCGTGTGCCCCGGACGGTCGGTGGACGGCGCCGTCCCCAAGCTGAAGAAACCGTCCTCGTCCGTTCCTCCGGTCAGGAAGCGCATCCAACGCAGATCGGGGGACGGGGTGTAGAGCTCGGTACGCCGCCCTGGCATCTGGACGGGGTACTCGCCGTCGCCCGCCCCGAAGAGGACACCTGGCACCTGCGCGATGGTCGTGCGTTGCCGGGTGAGCGGACGGTCGGCGTGGTACACCGTGTCGACGGCCGCGAGTTCAGCGTCCCCGACCCGGTAGTCCAGGCGTTCCGGGATCCGTTGGTCGACCAGGCGCTGCAGGTGATACGCCCGAGGACCATCGGGCTCCACCAGGTTCTCCACGTGATAGAAGCCGAAAGGACGTCCGGCGACCTTCTCGGTGGGCATCGCGGAGAAGCCGGTCGCGCCGGAGACGCCCACCCCGAACGACTCCTGCGCCCCGGCGACCGTCTGGGTGACGCCGATCTCGTCGACGCCCGCGCGCACGGCCGTCCGACTGTCCACACGAATCGCGACCCGCTTGGCCCGGCGCGCGTCGGCGATGATCGCCACGTCGCGGTCGCCCACGGTCACCTCGGGATACGAGAACAACGCCATGTCCTCGTCCCCGGTGGGAACCATGGCGTTCAGCGAGTACTTCCCGGCGGGCACCCGCCCAACCACGCCGTTGCCGCTGTAGTAGGTATCGACCGGTTCACCCGTGGTCAGGTTGGTCATGGACACCCACGGCAGCGTCTCCAAGGTCGTCCCGGCCGGGGTTCCGTTGCGGTCGATCCCGGCCAGTCGGACCTGGTGCGACGGGGCTTCACGGACGCCGCCAACGGCCACGTGTAGCACTTGCTCGTCTCCACGCGCGGCCGTCAGCGTGCCGCTGTACCGGCCCAGGCCGGCCTTTCCGGGCTCGGCAGAGACCGTGGCCTCAACCGTCCCACCTGCGGGAACATCCAGCGCGGCAGGGCTGACGCCGAACATCCCGGACGGCGCGGCACCACCGTCCGGACCGGTCATCTTCAGAGCCAGGTCCAGCCGCACCGGCGCGTCGCCCTCGTTGCGGAACTGAACACGGCGGGTCTGGGTGGCCCCTGTCAGGTCGAACGAGACGCTGCCCTGATCGGCGAAGACCCGGGACGCCACGGCCCGGCCCACGTCGATCCGGCCCGTCCCCTGAGCGAACGCCGAGACGCCGTCCTTCGTCTTGGCCGTGCCCATCAGCGCGGCCTTGACCTGGGCAGGCGTCCATCCGGGATGCTGCTGGAGCAGCAGGGCCACGGCCCCCGCCACGTGCGGAGCGGCCATCGAGGTGCCGTCCAGCTTCGTGTAGTGCTCGTCCACCGGCTCGCCCAGCGAGGTGCCCGCCGCCCGCGCCGCGGTGATGCCGACACCCGGAGCGATCACGTCGGGTTTGATCGCGCCGTCGCCGATGCGCGGCCCCCGGCTCGAGAAGTCGGCGACGGCGTCCTCGCCGTCGGCGGCCCCGACGGTCAGCGCCGCGTCGGCGAGACCGGGCGCCTGCACCGTCCGGTCCGCACCGTCGTTCCCGGCGGCGACGACGAACAACGTGCCGGTGCGGGCCGTGAGCGTGTTCGCGGCCACCGAGAGCGGATCGGTCCCGTCACTGGGAAGGGAGGCGCCGACGCTCATGTTCACCACGCGGACGTGCTGCTGCGCGATCCAGTCCATGCCCGCGACCAGGGACGAGACGCTGCCCCAGCCGCCCGCGTCGAGGACCTTGCCCACGACCAGCCGGGCGTCCGGCGCGACGCCCCGGTACTTCGCGTCGGCGACACCGTCCCCGGTGATGATCGAGGCGACGTGCGTCCCGTGCCCGTTGCCGTCACGGACGTCCCCGCCACCGGTGAAGTCGCGCTCCGCCGCCACGGCACCGGCCAGGTCCGGATGGGTCGTGTCGATGCCGCTGTCCAGGATGCCCACCGTCACGCCCTTGCCGGTGTACCCGGCCTTCCACGCCGCGGGCGCACCGATCCGGGGGACGCTCTTGTCGAGCGTCGCGTGGACCTTGCCGTCCAGCCAGACCTTGCCGACGCCGGGGACCATCTTTTGTCCGCCGCCCGTAAGGGACGCCCACAGGGAGGCCGCCCGATCCTTGCGGGCGGTGACCGCCGTCCCGTTCAGCGCCGCCAGCGGTCGGGCGTCGCCCGTCCCCGCCGGGGCGGCGGCCCGCGCTCCGGACGTCCCGGCGAAGATCAGCGGGATGTCCTTCCTGGCCGCGTCCCCGTACCCGTCCTTCAGCAGGCGGGTGACTTCGAACAGCGCGGGGTCCAGTCGCCCCGCCGTGATCAGCGGAGCCGCGTCGGCCGGGATCACCGACAGCTCCCCCGCCCGGGCCTGCCGGTAGAAGGCGATCTTCCCCCGTCCCGCGCCCGCCTCCACCCGGACGAGTCGCTTCCCGTCCGATCCGGTCACCATGTGCACGCGGTCGCCCGTCACCAGCGTCAGGACCGCGTCCCGCCCGCCGGAATCCGCCGCCTCCCCGGCGAACGCCGCCGTCCCTCCACCGGGCGGCGCCACCGCCGCCACCACCGCGAGCGCAACCGCACCCCTGGCCCATCGCCTCATCGGCCGGGCTCCTCTCTGATCGTCGATCAGCAGGTAGTGGTGCGGGAGCGGCGGTTGTTTCAGGTGGGGCCGGATCGGCCACGCTCCGCGAGCATGCGGGCACCCTCACGGCAGGGTGAGAGTGCGGTGTTACGAAGGTCACATCAACCTGCGAGCGGCAGGACGTCCCCAGACGTGGAGAGCTGCCAGAAGTGTCGTAGGTCGCTGGAATACTCCGGGAACCGGCCGGGTTTAATGGTTCGCGAAAGTGTCAGTGACTGCACTATTTTGGCGCGGTCGATCCCGGACCACCCCGTGTCCGTTCACGCTGCCCGTGCGCGCGGGCCCCAACGATTGGAAGATTCCTTGACCGCTCCCGCGTCTCCCCAGACGACGGACGGCCCCCCGGAGGCCGGCGCCTCGAGCGGAGGTCTCGATCGAGGCGTGCTCGCGGTGGCCATGGTCGTCGTCCTGGGCGCGATCATGTCCATCCTGGACGTGACCGTCGTCAACGTCGCACTCCGACACCTCTCCGAAAGCTTCAAGACCGACCTGGGGACGATCCAGTGGGTGGCGACCGGCTACACGCTGGCGCTCGCCACGGTCATCCCGGTCACCGGCTGGGCCGCGTCGCGGTTCGGCACCAAGCGGCTCTACATCATCTCGATCATCCTGTTCGTCGCGGGTTCCGCGCTCGCGGGCACCGCGTGGGACGCGCCGTCCCTGATCGCGTTCCGCGTCCTGCAGGGCCTCGGCGGCGGCATGATCATGCCCGCGGGCATGACGATCCTGACCCAGGCGGCCGGACCGCAGCGGGTCGGCCAGGTGATGAGCATCGTCGGCATCCCGATGCTGCTCGGCCCGATCCTCGGCCCGATCCTCGGCGGCTACCTGGTCGACGACGTGTCCTGGCGCTGGATCTTCTACATCAACGTGCCGATCGGTGTCGTGGCCGTGTACCTCGCTGCCCGCATCCTGAAGAAGGACGAGCCGGGCGCGGGCGAGAGGCTCGACTTCCTCGGCCTGATCCTGCTGTCGCCGGGTCTCGCGGCGCTGATCTACGGTCTGGCGACCGGCGCGGGGAAGAACGACTTCGCGCGTCCGGACGTGCTGGCCACCACGATCGGCGGCGCGATCCTGGTCCTGGCGTTCGGCTTCCACGCGCTGCGCAAGGGCAACACCTCCCCGCTGATCGACCTGCGCCTGTTCAAGCGCCGCTCGGTGGCGGCGGCGGCCGGCACGATGGTGCTGTTCGCCTGCGCGTTCTTCGGCGCGATGCTGATCCTGCCGCTGTACTACCAGTCGATCCGCCACCAGAACGCGCTGCACGCCGGCCTCCTGCTGGCCCCGCAGGGCTTCGGCGCGATGATCACCATGCCGGTCGGCGGCAAGCTGACCGACAAGCTCGGCCCGGGCAAGGTCGTGCTGGTCGGCCTGACCACCGTGATCGTCGGCGTTGCGGCGTTCGCCACCCAGCTGACCGTCGACTCCTCGTACTGGGCCCTCGGCGGCGCGCTGTTCGTGATGGGCATGGGCATGGGCATGACGATGATGCCGACCATGTCCGCCGCGATGCAGACGCTGCAGCACGCGGAGGTTCCGCGGGCGAGCACCGCGCTGAACATCATCCAGCAGGTCGCCGGCTCGGTCGGCACCGCGTTCATCGCGGTCCTGCTGGCGTCCGAGCTGAAGGACCGCGGCCTCCCGTCGGGCGGCGACCAGGCGCAGCAGGCCGCCGCGCTGGCGAAGCTCCCGCCGAACGTCCTGGCGCAGATCCCGCACAAGATGGCGGACGCGTTCCAGACCACCTACTGGTGGTCGGCGGCGCTGCTGCTCCTGGCCTTCCTTCCGGCGCTGTTCCTGCCGCGCCGCAAGCCCGAGGCCACGGACGTGGAAGCTCCGATGCCGATGCACTGACGGGTCTCCCGTCACCCGGACGCCCTGGTGCCCGCCCCTTCGCAGGGGCCGGGCACCAGGGCGTCCCCCTTTCTCCGTCCGACCAAGCCCTGCACCAGGCCGTGCGGTCAGCCCGATCCAGGCCGTGCGGTCAGCCCTGTCCAGGCCATGTGATCAGGCCAGTTCGGCGGCGAACAGATCCCGGATGCGCGCCCACGAGTCCTCGGCGGCCTCCTTGTCGTACATCTCGCGGCCCGGGAAGAAGAACGCGTGCTTGGCGCCCGGGTACACGATCGCCTCGTACTCGGCTCCGGCGGCCGTGAGCTCCTCGTCGACGCGCTTCCGCTGCTCGGCGTCGATGACGTGGTCGAGCTCGGCCCAGAACAGCAGCATCCGGCTGCCGCCGCCGTCGCCGATCTCCTGCGAGACGAGCTCCAGCAGCGGCTCGGGACGGCTCAGCGCGGTCCCGGCGACCGCCAGCCAACCCGGGTAGTAGATCGCCGCGGCGTTGAGGCCCAACCGGTTCGCCGCGAAGAAGGCGAAGTGTCCGCCCACGCTGAAGCCCAGCGCGCCCGCCTTCGGTCCCCCGTTCGCCTCCGCCCGCGCATACGCGAGAGCCGCACTCAGGTCGGTCGCGACGTCGTCCCGCGTGAGCTGCCCGATCATCGCGAAACCGCGCTGCCGGTTCTCGTCGTTCTCCGCCATCCCGGTCGCGCCCTCGGCGCCGAAGCGGTGATAGACGTCCGGGGCGATCGCGACGTACCCCAGCTCGGCGACCTTGCGGACGACCTCCCGGATCTCTTCCGTCAGCCCCCAGAGCTCCGCCCCGACGAGCACCACCGGACGCGCCTCCGCGTCGTCCGGACGGGCCAGGTAGGCGGTCATCCGCCCGGTCCCGCCGACCTCGATCTCGATCTGTCGTGCATGGATTTCATAGGACATGGTGTGAATCATGCTCACGCCGCCGCCTCACCGCACTCCATTTCACCGCCGGCGGAGGCCGCCCCGACAGCGGAACACACCGTCGAACGACGCCTCAGGCCAACTCGCTGAGAGCACCACGAAGCCGGTCCAACGCTTCGCGCGCGAGCTCACCGAGTTCCCGCTCGCCGTCCGATGCGCTCCAGGTGGCGAAGGCGTCCTTGAAGGCGAGCATCCCGATCTCGGCCGCCAGGCCGGCCATCGGATCCGGCACCCCCCGGGCCCGCAACGCGTCCACGACCGCCGCCGCCATGCCGACCTGTTTGAGCTGGTCACGCTCCTGAAGTTCGGCACTGGACGCGATGACGGACCGAACCTTCGGGGCGAGCTCGCGATTGGCCGGGGTCATCGCACCGGCCGCGCGCTCGAGCCCGGAACCGACCGCGTCGAGCGGAGTGGCCCCCGCGGGCGCGGCGGCGACGCCCTCGGACAGCAGCCGCGACAGCGTCTCCTGCCCCGCGGCGAGGACCTCCCTCTTGTCCGGGAAATAGCGGAAGAACGTGCTCTTGGTGAGCCCGGCGCGCTCGGCGATCTCGGCGACGGTCGTCCTGTCGTAGCCCTGTTCCGAGAACAGGTGCAACGCGGCGTCGACGAGACGTACGCGCGCGTCACCCTCCCAACGAGCCATGCCGCTCCTCCAAGCCTCCACAAGTGATGGGACAAAGGTCCCATCACCCTGTTACGGTGATAAGACCATTGTCCCATCACCGGGAGCATGCTCATGCGCGTCTTCGTCACCGGCGCCGGCGGAGGAATCGGCTCCGCCGTGGTACCCGAACTCGTCTCCGCCGGCCACGAGGTGCTCGGCCTGGCCCGCTCCGACCGTTCCGCCCAGGTCGCCGCCAAGGCCGGGGCCACCGTCGTCCGCGGCGACCTCCAGGACGCCGACATCCTGCGCACCGGCGCGGCCGAATGCGACGGCGTCATCCACCTGGCCTTCGGCCACGACTTCAGCAGGTTCGCCGAGGCCGTCGCCGAGGAGGGCTCCACCGTCGAGACGTTCGGCGCCGCGCTCAAGGGCAGCGGCAAGCCGTTCGTCATCGCCTCCGGCACCCCGGCCATCCCGGGTCGCGCCTCGACCGAGGACGACCCGGCGCCGACCGAAGGACCCGCCGGGGGCCGCGGCCGCAACGCCCGGACGGTCCTCGGCCTGGCCGACCACGGCGTCCGGTCGGCCGTCGTGCGCCTGCCGCGGTCGGTCCACGCCCGCGGCGAGCAGTCCGGATTCGCCAGCATCCTCATCGCGGCGGCCCGCCGCACGGGCGTCTCCGGATACGTCGGCGACGGGACCCAGCGCTGGCCCGCGGTGCACCGGCGCGACACCGCCCGCCTGTTCCGCCTCGTCCTGGAGAACGCCGACCCGGGAACCGTGGCGCACGCGGTCGCCGACGAAGGCGACCCCATGCTCACCATCGCCCAGATCATCGGCGACCGGCTCGACCTGCCGGCCAAGTCCGTCCCGGCCGAGGACTACGGGTTCCTCGGCGGCGTCTTCGCCGTCGACCAGCCGGCGTCCAGCGCCATCACCCGGGAGCGGTTCGGCTGGCGGCCGACCCATCCCAGCCTGCTGGACGATCTCCGAACCGGCGACCACCTCACCTGACCCCGACCGGATCAGGAGGCCCCGGCCGGGGCCTGCCCCTTCCAGTACTCATCCCTCAGCAGGCGCTTGTACAGCTTGCCGGTGGGATGACGCGGCAGCTCGGCGCGGAAGTCGATCGACCGCGGGCACTTGTAGTGGGCGAGGCGGTCACGACAGTAGGCGACCAGCGCGGCCTCCAGTTCGGCCCCGGCCTCCGCGTGCTCGGCGGGCTGGACGACCGCCTTGACCGCCTCGCCCATCTCCTCGTCCGGGACGCCGATGACGGCGACGTCCGCCACGTCCGGATGGACGGCGAGGACGTTCTCCGCCTCCTGCGGGTAGATGTTCACCCCGCCACTGATGATCATGTAGGAGCGGCGGTCGGTGAGGTACAGGAAACCGTCCTCGTCGACATGGCCGACATCGCCCAGGGTCGTCCAGCCGCGGCCCCGCGGGTCGCGGGACGCGGCGGTCTTGTCCGGGTCCCCGTGGTACTCGAACGAACCTCCGTCACCGAAGTAGAGCGTGCCGTTCTGACCGGCCGGGAGTTCGTTGCCGTCCTCGTCGCACACGTGGACCTGCCCCAGCAGCGGACGGCCGACGGTGCCCTTGTGCGCAAGCCAGTCGGACGGGCTCGCGTAGACGAAGCAGTTGCCCTCCGTCCCCGCGTAGTACTCGTGCAGGATCGGGCCCCACCAGTCGAGAATCCGCTCTTTCACGGGAATCGGGCAGGGCGCCGCGGCGTGGACGGCGTGTTTCAGCGACGACAGGTCGTACCGGGTGCGCACCTCGTCGGGCAGTTTCAGCATCCGGATGAACATCGTCGGCACCCATTGGCTGTGCGTGACGCCGTACCGTTCGATCGCCGCGAGGGCGGCCTCCGGATCGAACTTCTCCATCACCACGACGGTCGAACCACAGCGATGGAAGTTGAGGCTGTAGCGCAGAGGCGCCGCGTGGTACAGCGGTGCGGGCGACAGGTACACCGAGTCGCCGTCCGGCTGGAACAGCAGCGTGATCAGCTGGTACAGCCCGGACGGGGTGCCGGCCGGGGCGAGCGTGAGCGGGGTCCTGACGCCTTTGGGACGTCCCGTCGTGCCGGACGAGTAGAGCATGTCGGCGCCCTCGACCTCGTCGGGCAGCAGCGTCGGCGGCTGCTCGGCCACGCGTTCCTCATAGGAGTCGAAGCCGGGCGCGGTGCCGTCCAGCATCAGTTTCAGCGTGACGTTCGGGATCCGCTCGGACGGAACGGCGGCGACGCGGTCGGCGAGGGCGGCACTGGTGATGAACGCCCTCGCCCCGCAGTTGTCGACGATGTAGGCGAGCTCGTCGGGCTGGAGCCGGGAGCTGACGGCGGTGTAGTAGAGGCCGGAACGCTGCGCCGCCCACGCGATCGCGAGGAACAGCGGGTGGTTCTCCAGCATGAAGGCGATGTGGTCGCCGGGACGCAGGCCGGCGGCGGCGAGCAGCCGGGCCAGGCGGTTGGACTCCTCGTCCAGCTCCCGGAAGGTGAGGACCCGGCCGGACCCCGCCATGATCACGGCGGGCTTGTCGGGCGTCTGAGCGGCGATCTGCCCCAGGTGCATGGGACCGCACGGTACCCGCCCCGGACCGCGAATGGAATGTCATTCGGTTGGTCCCCCACGCGTCGCCCGGGTGCGGACCCTCGAATCGGCGTGCGGTCGGGAGCGGTCCACCCGGAGACGGGTGGCTGGTTTCGGATTGTCGAAACGGCCCGGATTCGGGCCGCCGCAAGGGGCCCATTCTGGCCCTCGAACGAGGCCGATTCCGGCGCACCGGGGCACGCCGGGGGCGAACGATGGCGGTCGGCCCGGCCGCGAACGCCGGATCGGGCCGGTGACGTCGGGCCGCTTCCCGGATCGTGCGGTCGGAACGCGGCCCGGCGCTCAGACCAGCATGTGGTCGAAATCCCCGTCCTTGGCCCCGCCCACGAAGGCCTCTATCTCCGCGCGCGTGTACACGAGGATCGGTCCTTCGGGATAGCGGGAGTTGCGGACCGCGATGTCCCCCGTCGGCAGTTCCGCCAGTTCGACGCAGTTGCCGTTCGGATTGCTACGGCGGCTCTTCTGCCACTCGAGCCGTCCGCGCATGACGGTCGGCACTGACTCGCCGTCCATCGTGAGCCCCCCTTGCTGCGGTCGTGGCCCGTCCGGAAGACGGGCCGCCCTGTCCCCACCCCCGGTTCCAGAACCGGCCCCGAGAGCGATGATACGAAATGCACGTGCATCTGGTCGTGCGTATGGCCTTGCATCCGTGCTTGCATACGGTCTTGCATCTGCACGACGTGAGGAGCAAGATAGCGAACGCTCGCACCCGTCCCGTCCGCACGCCCCTGGGGTTGCCAATGTTCGTTGACCAGGCCGACGACCTCGCGGCTTCCATCGAGCGGGGCCGGCGGCCCCTGGAGCTCCCGTTCACCTACGCCGATCCCGCGACCGCCGACGGCGCCGCAGCCGGAGACACGACCCCCTTGCTCTCCCGTCACACCGATACGCCCACTTCGTCCGGTTTCGCCGGACTCTGGCCGACGCCGCACGAGGGCAGCCCGCGCACCGCGCGCAAGATCCTGTCGGCCAACCCCACGGCGCCCCGCACGGCCCGTGCGTTCACGCGCGAGACCCTCGCCGGGTGGGGGATGCCCGGCGATGGCTCCGATGTCCTGGTGGCCGTCTCCGAACTGGTCACCAACGCACTCCGACATGGTGTGGAGACGTCCGTAAATCAGATTCAGTCACGTCCGATACAGCTGGTGCTGCTCGGTCACCCGCGCCGGCTGGTCGTGACCGTGACGGATCCGAGCGGCAGGAGGCCCGCCGTGGCCCAGCCCGAGGACACCTTCAGCGAGGACGGCCGTGGAATCGTCGTCGTCGCAGGTGTCAGCGACGCGTGGGGCTGGGCACCGCTCAGCACCGGAGGCAAGGCCGTCTGGGCCGCCTTCAACCTCGCGTCCTGACTCCGCGGGCCCCGCTCAGCGGGCCTGAAAGCCCGCGACGGGCGTGCCGTCTCTTCCACTCGGACGGCACGCCCGTCGTGCTTTCGCGTGCGGACCGGTCGCCGCGTCAGACGGCTTCGCGCGCGATGGCGGCGGGCGGGCTCGGCTCCTCCAGCGCGGCGAGGAACTCGCGGGCCCAGCGGTCCACGTCGTGCTCGAGGACGCGGCGGCGCATCGCGCGCATGCGGCGGCCCTGTTCGGCCGGGGAGTCGCGCAGGGCGTCCAGCAGGGACTGCTTCAGGCCGTCGATGTCGTACGGGTTGACCTGGTAGGCGCGCTTGAGCTCGGCGGCGGCGCCGGCGAACTCGCTGAGGACGAGGGCGCCGTGGAGGTCCTCACGGCAGGCGACGTACTCCTTGGCGACCAGGTTCATGCCGTCCCGCAGCGGGGTGACGACCATGACGTCCGCGGCGAGGAAGAGGGCGGCGAGCTCGGGCCGGTCGTAGGACGTGTGCAGGTAGTGGATGACCGGCGTGCCGAGCTCGCCGTGCTCGCCGTTGATGTGCCCGACCTGCTGCTCGATCTGGTCGCGGAGCAGCTGGTACTGCTCGACGCGTTCGCGGCTGGGCGTGGCGATCTGGATGAACGCGGCCTCGCCCGGACGCAGCTCACCGTCGCGGAACAGCTCGCCGAACGCCTCCAGGCGCTGGGCGATGCCCTTGGTGTAGTCGAGCCGGTCGACGCCGAGCAGCAGCTTCGCGTCGCGGAAGCTCTCGCGGATCTCGGCGGCGCGGCGGCGGACGGACGGCTCGGCGGTGAGGCGGCTCAGTTCCTCGGCGTCCACCGAGATGGGGAACGCGCGGGCGCGGACGGTGCGGCCCTCCCAGAACACGTCCTGCTTGAAGGTGCGGGCGTCGAGCAGGCGGCGGCACAGCCGGACGAAGTTCTGCGCCGCGCCGGGCAGCTGGAAGCCGACCAGGTCGGCGCCGAGCAGCCCTTCGAGGATCTGGCGGCGCCACGGCAGCTGCCAGAACAGCTCCAACGGCGGGAACGGAATGTGAAGGAAGAACCCGATGCGCAGGTCGGGGCGGAGGCGGCGGAGCATCGCGGGCACGAGCTGGAGCTGGTAGTCCTGAATCCAGACCATCGCGCCCTTGCCGGCGACCTCGGCGGTCACCGTGGCGAAGCGTTCGTTGACGCGGACGTAGGCGTCCCACATCGCCCGGTCGTAGACGGGCGGGGCGATGACGTCGTGGTAGAGCGGCCAGAGGGTCGCGTTGGAGAAGCCCTCGTAGTAGAGCTCGACGTCCTCGGCGGTCTGCTGGACGGGGACGAGCGACATGCCGTCCTCGGTGAACGGCTCGATCCGCTCGTCGGGGGCGCCGGCCCAGCCGATCCAGGTCCCGTGCCGGCGGCGCATCAGCGGCGCGATGGCGCTGACCAGCCCACCGGGACTGCGCCGCCAGGACGGCTCGCCGTCCTCGCCGACGATCCGGTCCACGGGGAGGCGGTTGGCCACCACGACGAACTCACTAGCGCGCGACACCCAGGACCTGCCCTTCCGGTGATCCGTGCGATCACCTGTGATCTACCCGCCCGGAAGCCGGTCACGCGGGTCACATGATCACATGACCGCATCATACGTGTCATTACCTGTCTATTCTTCGCACGACACGACATGCGGCACAGGGGATGACAGGACGGAGACATGAGAAGGGCCCGGACCCGGCCCCCGCCGGTCGGATCCGGGCCCTTCGCCGGTCAGCGCCGTCCCCGGGCGCCCGCACTCACTCGGGAACGGCGTTTCGGCCGGGTTCCGCCCCTCGGAAGGGTCAGACCTCGACGGCCCGGCGTTCGGTGTGGAGGGCGTCCCTCCTCAGGCCGCCGCCGAGCAGCGCGTCCAGGGACAGCCGTCCCGGACCGGCGAGGGCCACGAGCAGGGACAGGACGCCGAGCACCAGGACGTACTCGTAGCCGCCCTTCTCGGAGAAGAAGCCGTGGTCGGTGTGGGCGTACCAGAGGGCGCCCGCCATGTCGGCGAACAGCAGCACGCCGACGAGGGGGACCAGGACACCGACGACCAGCGCGACGCCGCCGGCCAGCTCGACCCACGTCGCGTAGAACGCGGCCAGGCTCGGCAGCGGGATGCCCATGCCGTCGAACATCTTGGTGACGTTGCCGTGCCCGTACTTGTGGAACTTCTGCCAGCCGTGCGCGATGAACACCACGCCGAGCACGAGGCGGCCGAGCAGCAGCCCTGTGTCGGACAGCGCGGGGAATCTGCGGGACAGGTACACGGGAGCTCCTTCGCGGGGATCGCCCGGGCGGGAGTGCCCGGGCGTGGTTCATGGCGGGGGGAACAGATCGTTCAAAACTGTACTAACACTCCCGCAGAGATGATTCAATTCTGAACCGAATAGAATGAGGTTCATGTTCGACCCCGACCGCTCCGACCGCCCCGGTTCGTCCGGTGACGCGGACTCCACGCGCGCCGACGACGCCGATCCGGGGCCGGCCGGTGACGGCGATCCGCTCGCGCCCGCCGAGCTGCGCGCCTGGACGGGCTTCCTCGCCGCGTCGCACCTGCTGGACCAGGAGATCGAGCGGCAGCTCAAGGCGGACGGCGAGCTCTCCCACGCCGACTTCGAGATCCTGGTGACGCTGCGCGAGGCGGACGAGCGGCGGCTGCGCATGACCGACCTCGCCCGCCGCGCGATGATCTCCAAGAGCCGGCTGACCTACCAGGTCACCCAGCTCGAGCAGCGCGGGCTGGTGCGCCGGACGCCCTGCCCGACCGACCGCCGCGCGATCTGGGCGGGGCTCACCGCCGAGGGCGAGGAGCGGCTCGCCCAGGTGCGTCCGGGGCATCGCGGCGTCGTCCGGCGCCGGCTGATCGACCTGCTGTCCGAGGAGGAGCTGGACGTCCTCGGGACGGCCCTCGCCCGCGTCGCCGACAACCTCCGCGGCACCCGCCGTTAGGTGCCGCGGGAACGTTCCCTACTGGGCCAACGGGAGAACCTCCGCGCCCGGTAGCGCGGCCAGCGACTTGCCCGGGACGAGGAGCTTCGACCCGCGCACTCCCCCGCCGATCACGACCTCGCCGGCTTCGGCGACCGCGGCGTCCACGAGGATCGGCCAGTCCGCGGGCAGGCCGACCGGGGTGATGCCGCCGTACTCCATGCCGGTCAGCGACGTCGCCTCCGTCATCGGCGCGAAGGACGCCTTGCGGGCGCCCAGGTGCTTGCGGACGACGCCGTTCACGTCTGCCCGGCCCGTGGCGAGGACCATGCACGCCGCGTAGCTCACCTCGCC
Source organism: Spirillospora sp. NPDC052269 (assembly GCF_040679435.1). NCBI lineage: Bacteria > Bacillati > Actinomycetota > Actinomycetes > Streptosporangiales > Thermomonosporaceae > Spirillospora > Spirillospora sp. NPDC052269. The sequence goes on along the minus strand of NZ_JBFAUU010000013.1, from coordinate 48,109 downwards.
GCCACGCTTGGCCGCGACGACCACGCAGTTCGCGCTGACCTCCATCCCGACGCCATAGCGCTCGCAGAACGCGGCGGTGTCGGCCAGCTCGGGGTCGATCTCGGCGACCTTGGCGCCCTGGACGTCCGCGATGGCCGCCGCGACGGGCTCGGCCAGCAGGTCGGGACGCTCCGTCGCGGGGATCCAGTCGAGCCTGTCCGTCATGCCGTTCTCCTCCGTCGGTGGGGGTCGGTTTCCGTGGTGGTCAGCCTGCCAGTTCGGCGGGCGGTCCGGGTGCGGCGGAGGTCACGCGCCCAGGTGGCGGAGGACGGCCAGGACGCGGCGGCTGTAGCCGGACGACTCCCCCAGGCCGAGCTTGCCGAAGATCGCGTTGGCGTGTTTCTCCACGGCGCTCTGCGAGACGTGCAGGCGTTCGGCGATCGTCGCGTTCGTCAGGCCCTCGGCCATGGCGGCCAGGACGTCCCGCTCGCGCGGGGTGAGTCCGGAGAGGGGGTCGGCGCGTTCGCGGTCGGCGCCCGCGAGCAGCCGCCGCACGACCTCCGGGTCGAACGCCGCGCCGCCCGCGTGCACGCGGTCCAGGGCGTCCAGGAACTCGTCCACCTGCGCGACGCGGTCCTTCAGCAGGTAGCCGACGCCGTTCGCGCTGGAGGTGAGCAGTTCGGTGGCGAACCGGCGCTCCACGTACTGCGACAGGACGAGGACACCCACGTCCGGACGGGTCCTGCGGAGTTCGAGCGCGGCGCGCAGTCCTTCGTCGGTGTGCGTGGGCGGCATGCGGACGTCCACGACGACCACGTCCGGCGGGTCGGCGGCGACGGCGGCGAGCAGCGCGTCGGCGTCGCCGACCGCTGCGACGACCTCGTGCCCCTCCTCCGCGAGCAGGCGTACCAGGCCCTCGCGGAGGAGCGCGGAGTCCTCGGCCAGCATCACGCGCATGGTCGTCCTCGGCGTGGGCGGTGCGGGGTCAGGCGCATGGCAGCTCCGCGGTGATCTCGGTGGGGCCGCCGGGCGGGCTGGCCACGGTGAACGTCCCGTCGAGCGCCGCCGCGCGGCGGGCCAGTCCGCGCAGGCCGCCGCCGGACGGCTCGGCGCCGCCCGTCCCGTCGTCGATGATCCTCACAACGAGGATTCTGCCGTCCCCGGTCACCCGGACCGACACCCGGGACGCCCCGGCGTGCTTGGCCGCGTTCGTCACCGCCTCGCAGACCACGAAGTACGCGGCCGTCTCGACCTCGCGCGGCGGACGGCCCGGCGCGTCCAGGGCGACCTCGACGTCCACCGGGAACGGGGCGCGCTCGGCGACCGCTTCGAGCGCGGCGGCGAGGCCCTCGGAATCGAGCGCGGACGGGAAGACCCGCCAGGACGTCTCGCGCAGGTCCTCCAGCGCGCGGCGCGACTCGTCGTGCGCCTGGAGCAGCAGGTCGCGGGCACGGTCCGGGTCGTCCGCGCGGCGGGCCCGGCCGATCAGCATGCCGAGCGCGACGAGCCGCTGCTGGACGCCGTCGTGCAGGTCGCGTTCGATGCGGCGGCGCTCGTCGTCCACGGCGGCGACGACCTCGGCGCGGCTCGCCGCCAACTCCTCGACGCGCCGCCGATACGCCTCCAGCTGGTCGGGGCCGAGGAAGCGGGCCGCGAGCCGTCGTTCCGCGGCCACCACGCCGGCGAGGCCCTGCCCGGCCAGGAACGCCAGGACGATCCCGACGAGCGCGAAGTACAGGACGATCGTCGGCGAGGGCGGGATGCGGTCCAGGTTCCGTCCGGTGATCCACCATCCGACGGCCAGGCGGATCGCGGACGCGACGCCCGCTCCGCACAGCGCCAGGATCACGCCTCCGAGCAGCCCGATCGGCACTCGCGCGAGGAGGTAGGCGGCCGCCCGGCGCGGGTCCCGATCGGCGGGCGGGGCGTCCGCGCGGAAGAACGTGAGGAGCCTGCGCCGTTCCAGCTCCGCCATCGTCCGCGCGGACTTCGCGTGGAGGAGGACGGGAGCCAGCGGGATGGTGATGACGGCGGTCGCCGTTCCGAGCGCGAGGCCCGCGGCCGTCCGGCTCAGCATCCGTCCGGCGGCTCGCCAGCCTGTCGCTCGTCGGTCTTCCGGTGCGTCGCCGGTGGGGCGTGGGACGGGGCGTGAGATGGGACGTTCCTCAGACTCGGCGGGACGGCGGGAGGTCATGCGGAGGTTCGGTGCGACCGTACCCGGCGTCCCAGCGGGACTCACGGCCGCCATGGTCCTGGGCGCGATGGCTGTGAACAGAGTGGTCGTGGGCGCGGTGCTTGGGGGCGCGGTGGCTGTGGGGTGGGAGGGGGATGTCGGGGCGGGTGGCGTTGGCGTCGGGGTGGGTGGCGCGGGAGCGGCGGTTCCGGACGATCCGGACGGCCAGGAACACCGCGGCGGCCAGCACGACGGCCACCAGGGTCGCCTTGCTGTAGACGCCGACGTACTCCTCGACGACGTGCCAGTTGTCGCCCAGCCAGTACCCGGCCATCACGAACAGGGTGTTCCAGAGCGCGCTGCCCAGGGTCGTCAGGAGGAGGAAGGGTCCGAGCGGCATCCGCTCCACCCCGGCGGGGACGGAGATCAGGCTGCGGAAGATCGGGATCATCCGGCCGAAGAAGACCGCCTTCGTGCCGTGCCGGATGAACCACGCCTCGGTGCGGTCGAGATCCTCCACCTTCACCAGCGGCAGCCAGGCCGCGATGGCCCGCACCCGGTCACGGCCGATCGCGCCGCCGATGCCGTAGAGCGCCAGTGCGCCCAGGACCGAGCCGACCGTCGTCCAGACGAGCGCCGCGATCAGGTTCATGTCGCCGCGCGCCGCCGTGAACCCCGCCAGCGGGAGGATCACCTCGCTCGGCAGCGGCGGGAACAGGTTCTCCAGGGCGATCGCGATGCCCGCGCCGGGTGCGCCGAGCCGTTCCATTAGGTCGGTGGCCCAGCCGGTGATGCCGCCTTCGCCCGCCGAGGCCGCCGCTGCGGCGGCCGTCCATCCCGTCGTCGTTTCGATCATGGTCTCAACGCTAGGAACGGCGGTTCCGGCGCACCATGAGGTCCACCGCCCACTCCCCTCGGGTCTTCCGGAGGCCGCGACCTGCGGAAAACCCCACCCCCGGGGGCGGGTGACCCGGGTTGCGGCGCAGGGCGTCCCGATTGTTCGATATACGGGTTATGGACGAAGATGAGCGGAGTTTCGGACATCATCCTTTCATGATCGGAATTCCCGTCCCATGGTGATCGACTTTTCCGATAAGACTCTTTCCGATAGCGTTCGCTCGGCTTTGTGAAGTGAATTCATGATCCGACTTCCCCGCAGCACGATCATGAAAGGATTCCGCGATGGTCTTGGCCGTGATCGTGATCGCCGGCCTGCTGACGCTGCTGGCCGCCTTGCGGCGCGCCGCGCCCCGTCCGCACCCCGCCGTCGCGGCCGGTCAGGCCACCGGGACGGACTCCGGTGGGCATCCGGAGTCCCTGACGGCCGAGCTGGAGCCGGCCGCGGAGGAGTACCTCGCCTGGCTCGCCGACCACCACTGGCCGGCCGACGACTACCTCGACCTGGAACAGCAGTGGCGGCACGAGCTCGGCATGCTCGACCTCACCGAGGTTCCGCACTGCCCGAGCTGCCTGCTGCGCCGGGAGGACGTGTGGCCGTGCCCCCGCTGCGGACGGCTGCTGCACTCATCCTGCGGCCACGGCATGCACCGCCGGCCGGTCGCCGAGCCGTACCACGCGCTCGGACTGGGCAACGAGCCCGAGGCGGTGGTGGCCGAGTGGATCTGCACCGGATGCGCCTCGGTGGTCGGACTCGACGTGGAGAACGACTCGGACCCGTCGGACCCGCTTTCCTGAGCGATCAAAACACGAAGGTAAAGAGTTGACCAAGAGGGCTGGTTTTGGCCCCTGGTGATCATTAATTCACTGTGTCCGTAATTGGACGCCCGGATCGCGCCCCGGCGTCCTCCATGTTCGATTCCCGCCCCACGGGCACCACCTTCACCGGGATCCCGTTCAGCCGGGCCATCCCCGCCGGTTTCTCCAGGTCGTCGGGCTCTGGTGAGGCCAGGACGTTGACGTTCGCGCCGCCGTTCGCGTTCGCGACGCGCCAGCCGCCACCCTCGTGTCCCCACCCGTGCGGAACGGCCACGACGCCGGGAGTGACCTCGTCCGTAATCGTGACCGGGAGACGGATCGTCCCGTGCGCGGACGTGATCTCGCAGAGCGTTCCGTCTTCGAGGCCGTGGCGGGCGGCGTCCTGCGGATGGATCCGTGCGGCGTGCGTACGCGCGCGCATGAGGGACGGCGCGTTGTGCATCCACGAGTTGTGCGAGCGCGGTTCGCGGAGGCCGATCAGGCGGAGCGGCAGATGCGGGGGCGCGGGCGGGGCGGCTTGGAGGCGCTCGATCTCGGTGACGATCTCGTCCGGGGCCAGGTGGACGCGGCGGTCCGGATGGGTGATGCGGCTTCGCAGGCGTCCGGTCGGCTGGTGATCGGCGAGGACGATCCCGTGCGGGTTCCTCTGGAGTTTCCGGAGGCTCAGGCCGTTCGGACGGAGCCCGAACCTGTCGCCGCGCGGGCCGGATCGCAGCAGCATGTCCACGATCAGGCGCGGGGACGGACGCAGGCCGAGGCGGTGGGCGAGGCGTTGCGGACCGCCGCCGATGCCGATGCCCATGCGGGTGGCAAGTTCGTCGATCACCTCCCACTCCTGGCGGGCCTCGCCGCGCGGCGGGACGACGGCCTCGGTCCAGGTGACGTAGGGGGTCAGGTAGTTCTGCAGGAAGGGCAGTGGGAAGTCCTCGCGCTCGAGGAAGGTGGTCGCGGGCAGGACGTAGTCCGCCTTGCGGCCGGTCTCGTTGACGTAGAGATCGATGCAGACCAGCAGGTCGAGTTCGTCCAGTACGGCGTCGAGCGCTCTCGCGCCGGGGACCGAGAGCACCGGGTTGCCCGCCGAGACGATCAGCGCGCGCATCCGTCCCGGGCCGGGTGTGGTGATCTCGTCGGCCACGATCCCGGCCGGGAAGGTGCCGAGGACGTCGGGGAAGCCGCCGATCCGCGAGTGCGTGCGACCGTAGGTGCCGAGGCCGGAAAGTTTGACGATCTCGTCCACCGGGAGCGGCGACTCACCGAAGATCGCGCCGCCGGGACTGTCGAGGTTGCCGGTCACGGCGTTGACCGCGTCGATGAGGAACGCGACGAGCGTGGCGTGCGCGCCGAGACATGTTCCGGTCCGCCCGTAAACGACGGCGCGAGGCGCGGCGGCGAGGTCGTGCGCCAGCCGTCTCGCCGCGTCCGGGGCGACCCCGCTGTGCGCCTGCGTTCGCTCGGGCGGGAAGTCGCGGACGAGGGCGCGCAGGGTCGCCAGCCCTCGGCTCTGCCGGACGCAGGTGTCGATGTCGGCGAGACCGTCGTCGAAGAGGACATTGAGCAGGGAGAGCAGCAGCCAGGCGTCGCCGTCCGGCGCGATCGGCAGGTGTTCGAAGGCCCGTGCCGTCTCGGTCCGGCGCGGATCGCCGACGACGACGCGTCCGCCCCGCTTGACGATCCCCTTCAGGCTCTCCCGGATGCGCGGCACGCTGACCAGGCTCCCGTGCGAGACGAGCGGGTTCGCGCCGAGCATCAGCAGGATATCGGTCCGCTCGATATCGGGCAGCGGGACGAGGTGCGGCGCGCCATAGAGCAGGGCACTCGCGGCGAACCGGCTATTGGTGTCCTGCGAACCCGCCGAGTACAGGTGAGGCGAGCCGAGCGCGCGCATGAACCCGCTCAGCCACAGCGGATGCGTGTACGAGAACGTGGCCGGGTTGCCGAAGTACCAGCCGATCGAGTCGCCACCGTGCTCGCGGCGCAGGGCGTTCAGCCTCCAGGCGATGTCGCCCAGCGCCTCGTCCCAGGTCACGGACTCGAAGGCGCCGTCCGGCGTCCGCCGCAACGGCTGGACGACCCGGTCCGGATCGTTCTGCACCTCGGCCATCGCGATGCCCTTCGGACACGCGAAGCCCCGCGACAGCGGATGCGCCCGGTCGGCGCGGATCGCGGTCACGACGCCGTCCTCGACGGTCGCCGTCAACCCGCAGAGCGGCTCGCAGATACGACAGTAGGTGACTACTTCGCCCATAGGCACGATTGTGCCTCCCTCCCCCGCGCCGCTGCCGCGACGGATCAGGAAATTCCAGCGATCAAGGGAGGCGAGGGTCGGCGACCTGGTAGCGCGCCTCGTCCAGTTCGGCTGGGCTCGCCTCGGCCGGCCCCTGGGCCAGCCGGTCGCGCATCTCCTCCTGGAGGCGCGTCCCCAGGCCGTCGCGGTCACGCACGATGACACCGTCGGCGATGAGCCGCTCGGCGAGCCCACGAGCCGCTTCGACAGGCTCCGGTCGCCCTTCACCGTTCTCGATCACGGGGCGATTCTGCCCCCGCCACGCCTCGGTGCGTCCGGCCTCCGGGCTCCAACCTCAGACCGAGGCATGGTCCAACACCGGTGAAACTTCGCAAGATCACTCCCACACGCGCGGCATGTCGCCCCGACGTCCGATAGGTACGTCTAGTAGCGTTCAAGTGTTTTGCTCCTTACGCACGGAAGGACGGCAGGGGTTGATCGCAGCTCTGGTCCTTGCCACGCTCGCCGGTCTCTTCGCCACGATGTGCCTGCCGCGCCTCCTCCGCGCCATGCCCCTGCGCACTCCGGAGCCCCACCCCTCCTACCCCGAGTCCATGACCGCCGAGCTCCCGCCCGGCGACGAGGAGTACCTCGCCTGGCTGGCCAACGACCTCTGGCCCGAAGACGAGTACCTCGAGGACGACCCCAACCGCAAAGGCGAATCCGACGGCGGCCCCATCCCCGCCTGACCGACGGTCACGCAGGTCAGCACCGGTCCCGGTACTGGGCGTACTGCTCAACGAGTTCGGCCGTGGGCAACGATGGCCATCGCGTAAGGGTTCCGCGCGCTCGATCGAGGACGAGGACGTCCTGGTGGGCGCTGGAACGTGCCACGAACCCGGCGTCGAACTCCTCGACCGTCAACGCGACGCGATCGGAGCAGTTGCGGACGAACCACATGTCGGCCCGTCGCCACGCTTCGGCCCGATCGATCGCCGCCGGACGAAGCTGATAGGCGGCCAGCGCTTCGGCGATGACGCGGACAGTGCGGCACTCCCGACTTCCGCAGCTCAGGCACATGCCTTCGCCATATGGGTCGGTGCCGCGGCGATGGACGTGCAGCACCGACGTCAGCGCCACCGCGAGCGCCAGCACCAACGTGCGGGCCTCGCGAGCGAAGTCGGCGTCGGGACGACCCAGGCGAGCATTCAGTGCGGCGGCGCCGATACGCTGCGCTTCGGCGCGCATGGCGGCGGCCATCGCCGAGTGGACGCGTTCGGCGGTCTGCCGATGGACGGCTTCGGGCGTCATGCCGCCTCGTTCCACGTGACCGAGACGCTGTCGGAGAACATGGCCGTGACCGTCCGGGACCGCTCGCTACCGAACCAACCCCACCCGGCGGCGAGCGCCGAGACCATCCGCAGGCCGCATCCGGACTCGGCGAGGTCGTCGGAAGCGGGCACGGCCGGTTCGGTCGGCCCGCCCTGGTCCCGGACGGCGACCGCGACCGTCCCGCCGTCGCGTCGGATCTCGACGGTGAACGCTCCGCCGGGACCGCCGGACTTGGTATGCCGGAGCGCGTTGACGACGAGTTCGTCCACCGACAGCAACACGTCGTCGAGGACCGGGCAGTCACCGATCAGGACGGAGACGAAGCGGCGCACCGCCGACGCCTGCTCCGCCTCCCCGGCGAACGCGCGACTCCAGCGCTGCGCGATGGACGGGGATTCGGACGGCGAGAAGAACTCCAGGGACATCTGACACCTCGAAATGCCGGTGGAAGCGGGGTCGACGTGCGAGTTCCCGCACGTCTGCCGCACATCGTCACTCGTCGTGGCGGAGCATGCACGGCGATCCGGTCCAGGGGGCGTCGATCGGCACCGTTCGGTTCCGCACGTGCGAATCCCGCACGTGCGATCGACGCACGTTCTGTCTCGGCGCATGCGAATGTGTCGTCGAATTCCGCTCGATGACCTGCGATTTCACCTGAGTCCCAGCAGACGGCCGCGTTCGGTTGCACACTGCGACCGAACGCAGAGCGTCATCGCTCGGCACATTCCGTAGCATCGGTCCGCTCAAAGGGGGAACGGCCTTGCCCAGCCCTTACGTCCGCCGCCGCCGTCTGGCCGCGGAGCTACGCAAGATCCGCGAAGACCGGGACCTGACCGCCGACGAGGTGGGCCGCCTGGTCTACGCGTCCCGAACGAAGATCACCCGTCTGGAGAACGGCCAGGTCCGCCCCGACCTGGGCGAGATCATGAACATCCTCGAACTCCTCGGCGTTGAGGGCCGCCAGTACGACCGGCTCGTCAAACTCGCCCGCGAGGCCGGGCAGCGCGGCTGGTGGGACAGGTTCGGCGACACCATGGGCCCCCGCCAGAAGCTCTACGCCGACCTCGAGGACTCGGCCGAAACCATCCGCGAGTACACACAAACGGGCATGCCCGCCATCCTCCAGACGCCCGGGTTCATCCAAGCCATGGTCGAACTCGACGCTCTCCAAGGACCGCTCCCCTACAAACCAGAGCGCATGGCGGAGGCACGAGCACGCCGCCAGCGTCATCTCCTGGATACGGACGGCCCGATCTACGAGGCCGTGCTGGATGAAGTCATGATCCGGCGGCTGGACATCCCGCCTGCCGTCATGGCCGAGCAACTCCGCCACGTGGCCGCCGTCGTGTCCGGGAGCGAACGCATCACGGTCCGCGTCCTCCAAACCGGCACTCGGGTGCCGGGCGGGTTTCTGCCCAAGGCCACCTTCTCGCTCTACACGTTCCAGGAACCCGGTGATGCACCACTCGCGGTCGTAGACAACGTCACCGCCGACGTCGTCCTCGGCAAGCGCAGCGAAATCGCGCGATACACCGGAATCTACGGGCGCCTTCAGGGTGCGGCCTTGGCTCCGGAAGACAGCCTCGTCTTCCTCGGACTGGTGGCCGATCAGCTGTCAGAGCAGACAGGATCGGAGGCATGACCAAGAACTACACGAGCTGGCGCAAGTCGAGCCACAGCGAACCCAACGGCAACTGTGTCGAGGCTGGCCGCGCCGCGGACGGCGCGATCGGCGTGCGTGACACCAAGGCGCCGCGCATCACTCCACCACTGGTGTTCACCAAGGACGACTGGCAGAGCGTCCTCGCCCACCTTCGCAAGTAGGGCGACATGCGCGTCCTGGTTGGATTCTGGGCCGGGAGGGGCGTACTAGCCTGGTTCGGTGGAGAGCATTGAAGAGCTGGCCGGGCGGTTGCGGGAGTTCGCCACCGAGCGGGACTGGGAGCAGTTCCATACGCCCAAGAATCTGGCGATGGCGCTCTCGGGTGAGATCGGCGAGCTGGTCGCCGAGTTGCAGTGGCTCACGCCCGAGCAGAGCGTCCGGGTGATGGACGATCCGGAGGCGGGAGCGCGGGTCCGGGCCGAGTTGGGCGATGTGTTCTCCTACCTGACGCGGCTGGCCGATGTCTTGGGCGTCGATCTGCTGGAGGCCGCAGCCGACAAGATGGCGGAGGGGGCTTTGCGGTACGACGCCGAGACCTATCGGGGGTCCGCGCGTAAAGCCCCTCCGCTTCGGCCTACCTGAGGTCGGTTTCCACCGATAATCTCTTCGCGTAAGCGTTAGCGGCCCGACGGGCTTCTGCTGAGCGTCCCTGAGGACGGTCGGCGGACACGCTCCCATGCCGCACGAGGAATTCGTGCTGCCTGGGAGCTGGTTCGTGTCGACGGCCTTCTGCACGTCCGCCGAAAGTCTTATCGCGTCGCCCATCGAGCGACAGCTCGTCGGGATCATCAACGACCACCTGAGAGCGATGACGGGGCGCGGGGCGGGCGAGAGCGAACGGAAGTCCTGGCGCCGCAGCCTCCCGGTGCTGGCGCGTGACCTGGTGGAGGCGGGTCTCGGCAAGGTCGAGATGCTCGTCGAGTACAAGATGCCGCGCAGCGACAGGCGCGCCGATGTCGTGCTCGCCGGGATGGACCGGCGGACCGGCCGCGACGTCTATGTGGTCGTCGAGCTGAAGCAGTGGAGCCAGGCCGGGCTGTTCGAGGAGAACGAGAAGCTGGTCGTCGTCCCCGGTTACACGCGGGAGGCGGAGCATCCGCTGCTCCAGGTTCGGGATTACTGCGACGCGATCACGAATTCCGTGGCCGCTGTCCACGACGAGCCCGAATCGGTGCGGGGCGTGGCCTACCTGCACAACGCCGAGGACCGAAATGTGAACGACCTGTTCGATCTCGTCCAGGACGAGCGGACCCGGATGTTCACCAAGACGCGGCGCGGCGCGTTCCTGGACTACCTGCGCGCCCAGTTCGCGCCGGAGCCCGGCGCCGGAGCCGCCGACCGGCTGCTCGACAGCACGATCGCGCCGTCGAAGAAGCTCATGGAGGCGGCGGCCGAAGAGATCAGGAACCGGGAGCAGTTCGTCCTGCTGGACAAGCAGCGTGTGGCCTACGAGATGGTCATGCACGCGGTGCGGCAGGCGTACCGCTCGGACACCAAGCGGATCGTCGTCATCACCGGCGGGCCGGGCAGCGGCAAGAGCGTGATCGCGCTCTCGCTCCTGGGCGAGCTGAACCGGCAGGGACGTTCGGTGCTGCACGCCACCGGATCCCGCTCGTTCACCCAGACGATGCGGAAGCACGTCGGCAAGGGCGACCGGCGGATGCAGGAGCTCTTCACGTACTTCAACAGCTTCATGGACGCGGAGAAGAACGAGCTAGACGTCCTGATCTGCGACGAGGCACACCGCATCAGGGAGACCTCCGAGAACCGGTTCACGCGCGCTGCGCAACGCACCGGCCGCCCGCAGGTGGACGAACTGATCGCGGCCGCGCGGGTGCCGGTGTTCCTCCTGGACGAGCACCAGGTGGTGAAGCCCGGCGAGACGGGGACGGTCGAGGCCATCCGGAGCCACGCGCGGAACCTCGGGTTCCGGGTGCACCAGGTCGATCTGGACGGTCAGTGGCGGTGCGGCGGCAGTGCGAAGTACGAACGGTGGGTGCTGGACCTGCTCGGTCTCCGCGACGAGGACGGCGAGCCCCACCCGTGGGCCGGGGACGGCGGTTTCGAGGTCGTCCTGGCGAAGTCGCCCGCCGAACTGGAGGATGCCCTGCGGGAGAGGACGCGCGGCGGTGGGACCGCCCGGATCTCGGCGGGGTACTGCTGGCCGTGGAGCAAGCTGGGCGAGGGCAACACTCTCGTTCCGGACGTCAGGATCGGGGACTGGGCGCGTCCGTGGAACGTCAGGGGCGACCGGGCGGTGGGGCAGGCCCCGCCCAGTGCCCTGTGGGCGACCATGGACGGCGGTTTCGACCAGATCGGCTGTGTCTACACCGCGCAGGGCTTCGAGTACGACTGGTCGGGAGTGATCATCGGGCCTGATCTGATCGCCCGGCACGGGCGGCTGGTCACCGTCCGCGAGGAGAACCAGGACCCCGTGCTGGCGAGGAGGAGCGTCTCCGACAGCCAGGTCGAGCAGCACATCCGGAACATCTACAAGGTTCTCCTGACCCGCGGGATGTCAGGGACCGTCATCCACGCCACCGATCCTGAGACGCAGGAATTCCTCGCCGGACTTCTGGCGGACACCTCTGGAGCCGGAGACGCGCCTTCCGCCTGACATCCGTCGGAGCCGAATCCGGTACTTCCACCTCGCGGCTACAGTGCTGGGAGACTTGGGACGCGAGCGGTGGAGGATTGTGTGACGGCGGAAAGGGGCTCGCAGCGGTTCGCGCGGGTTCCTGTGGGGGCCGATGCCGATCGCTGGTCGACGTTTGCGGGGGCGAAGAAGGTTCTGGTCGTCGTGCATTCGGTGACGGCGTTGGGGCGGCTGCTGGATGTGCTCGCCGTTCTTGAGGACGAGTTGCGGGCGCAGGTCGTTTACACGCGGATTCCGGCTTCGGCTTTCACGGATGGCGTTGAGGAGTTTCTGCGGGACGTCGGGGCGCTGGTCATTCCCTGGGAGCAGGCGGTCAGGGAGTCGTTTGATCTGGCGTTGAGCGCGTCCAGCAGTGGGGATCTGCATCTGGTCAAGGCGCCGCTTATTGTTATGCCACATGGCATTGGTTACAATAAGTATTTGAAAACGGAAAACGGAAAACGGAAAACGGTCTACGGGCTTGGGGAGGAGCAGCTCGTCCGGGGTGGGCGGGTGGTTCCGGCCGTTTTGGTGTTGTCGCATGGTGAGCAGCTCGTCCGGCTGAAGGAGTCGTGTCCGGAGGCTGTGCCGCACGCCGTGGTCGCGGGGGACGTCTGCTTCGACCGGATGGCGGCGAGTGGTGAGTGGCGCCGCGTTTATCGGGAGCGGCTCAGGGTTCGGGACGGGCAGCGGCTGGTCGTTGTTTCGTCCACCTGGGGCTCTACTTCGTTGCTGGGTGCTGATCCCTCGGTTGTGGGGCGGCTGTTGCGTGAACTGCCCGTGGACGAGTATCGGGTTGCGGCGGTCGTGCATCCGAATGTGTGGCATGGGCATGGGGCCTGGCAGGTTCGGTCGTGGCTCGCGGATTGTCGGCGGGCTGGATTGTTGTTGATTCCGCCTCGGGAGGGGTGGCGGGCCGCGCTTGCGGCGGCGGATTGCGTGGTCGGGGATCACGGGTCTGTGACGTTGTACGGGGCTGCTCTGGGGCGTCCGACTGTGCTTGCCGCTTATGACGAGGACGACATCTCGCCGGGGACGGCGATGGACGTTTTGGCCGACGTGGCGCCTCGGCTTCGGGATGGGGTTCCGTTGCGTCCTCAGATTGAGGACGCGATGAGGCGGCATGATCCGGCGCTGGGTGAGTTGTTCGCGGGGTTGGCGGTCGAGCGGCGAGGTGAGGCCGCTGCCGTTCTTCGGGAGGCCATGTACCGGCTGATGGGGTTGCCCGAGCCGGAGCGGCCGGCTCGGGTGGTTCCGGTTCCGCCTGCTGAGGTTGAGCGGGCCGAGTGGGGCGTGGACGGGCCCGGGGTGCTGGTTGCTTCGTGCGACGCGGACGGACGGGTCGAGCGGGTGCCGCTGATGGGCGAGGTGCCTCGGCTTGGGGAGTCCGCCCATGTTGTTGTGGAGGATGCCTGCACCGATATGCGGGCACGCGGGTTCGCAGGTGTTCTTGTGCGTCGGGCAGGTTCCCCTGGGCCGATGGCGGGTGTGGCGCCTGAGCGGGTTTTCGCCTTGCTGCCTTCTTGTTCGGTGGTCGCGGACGTTGAGGACGACGGGTGTGTGGTGTGGCTCCGGGATGGGGCCAGTTTGAAGTTGCGCGCCGATGTTCCGGATCTGGGCGTGCTGGGTTCGCTGGCCTATAGGCGGCCTATGCCGAAGCGGTTGCGCTTGGGGGAACGTGTCATTGACGTGGACGTCAGCTGAGGGGTTCCTCGCGGAGGCGGTCCGCGCGTTCGCTGTGGACGCGGTCGTAGGCGGCGATCGCCTGTTCGCGGTAGGACGGCCTGTCGGCTGGGTCGGCGAAGCGGGACAGGGCTTCCAGGATTTCGGCCTGCTGGTAGGGGCGGTCTTCGTCCCGCATGATGTCCAGGGCTGATTTCAGGGTGGCCACTGCGTCAGGGGTGCGGCCGGCTTGTCCTTGGGCCTGGCCCAGGGTGAAGAGGGTGCGGCCCTGGTTGTACTGGTCGGGCTTGATGTCGCCGTTGTGGTCGCGGACGTTGGCGAAACGCTCGCCGGATTCGGTGGCGTAGGCGATGGCGGATTCCCACTCCCCCAGGCCGAGGGACACGCGTGCGAGGTGGTGCAGGTTGATGGCCACGCCACGGGGACGGTCGTGCCGTTCCTCCAGGGAACGTGCTCGTTCGAGGTAGGGGCGGGCATCTGCGTAGTCGCCTGCGTCCAGGTAGGCCCGGCCCATGAATTCCTCGGCTGAGGCCAGGTTGAGGGGGTCGCCTGTGTCGAGTGCGGCATCCCGGGCCCTGGCGAGGACGGATCGGGCCGCAGCGAACTGCCGGGTCTCGAAGTAGGCGCGGCCAAGCTGCGTTGTCAGGCGGAACAGCCAGCGTGCGTCGTCCAAGGCTTCGGCGGCTTCCAAGCCGCGTTCCAGGACGGGGATGAAGGTGCCGTAGGGGCGGGCCGAAAGCTGGAGCGCCCACTGGGCTTCGCATAGCTGAACCGTTAGGTCGTGCCAGCCGCGGTCGTAGGAGGTGTAGGCGACAGCGCAGAGGTTCGGGTGTTCGAGTTGCAGCCAGTTCAGTGCGCGCCGTTTCGTGCCGAACGGTGACGGGCCCAAGGTGTCGTAGACCGTCCCGAAGACCGGACGGTAGGGGTTCGCTGTGCGGTCAGCCGCGGCAGCCGTCGTCAGGTACCACTCGATCGTGCGGCGGACGGCCGCGTCCCGTTCGTCCTCGGGCAGGCGGATGGCCGCGGTGGCGTTGGCGTGGCGCCGGATGCGGTCCGGCATGTGGAAGCGGTCGTTCTCGCTGCGCAGCAGCTGGTGATCGGCGAGGGCGTCCAGCACGTCGAGGGCGGAGTCCTCGTCGGTGCCGAGGAGGGCCGCGGCCGCCGCCGGGACGAACGAGACCGGCCCGGCCGCCGTCCCGAACCGGTCGTCGGCCGCGGGATGCAGGCCGAGCAGGGCGAACCCGCGTTGGGCGGCCGGCGGAAGCGACTCGTACGCGCCCTCCCCCAGCGTCATGATCACACTGTTCCCGGCCAGGTCGCGGCGCAACCGGCGGACGGCCGCGCCGACTCCACGCCTGCCGGCGGCCACGTGCGCGGCGGCGAGGCGCAGCGTCTCCGGGTGGCCTTCGCAGAGGCGCAGGAGGTCGTCCACGGCATCCGGGTCGGCGTCGATGTGGTCGGCGCCCGCGACGGTGCGGAGCAGTTCGCGGCCCGCCCAGTCCTCGAGTTCGCCGATCGGGAGGTCGTCGCAGCCGTGCTCGGCGAGCAGCGGCACGGGGTCGCGGTCGGTGATGGCGATGACCATGGACGCGCTGGACGGCGGCAGGAACGGCGCGAGCTGTCCCGGGAGTTCGACGCCGTTCAGGACGAGCAGCACGCGCTTCGCGGCCGTCGCGCGCAGCCAGAGCGGGATCGCGCCCTCGCGCTGGATGGCGTCCTCGGGGACGTCGTTGGCGCGGAGGAGAGGTGCGAGCAGGTCGTCCGGTGAGGCGGCGGCGCGTCCGCCTGTCGCGGGAAGGTCGAGGAAGAACCGTCCGTCGGGGAAGTGGTCGGCGTGGTCGTGGGCCCAGCGCAGGGCGAGTGACCGCCGTCCGATGCCTGAGAGCCCGCGCAGGAGGACGAGTGCGGGCGTGCCGGGTTCGCGTGGGCGTTCCCAAGCCTCGTCCAGGCTGCGAGCTTGTGGGACGCGGTCGACGAAGGGCGCGGGGGCTGCCGGGAGGGTGAACCTTGCGAGCGCTGTGTCCAGGTGCGTGCCGTAGTTGTTCACGATGGTGTCCGCATGCGCGACCATCAGGACCTTGTTGGCACTGCCGGTGAAGACGTTCTCGGTGGACGCACCCATCAGCCTTCGAAGCCTCCGCCTCTGGCAATCGTCCCCCCGGACGGGCCCAGTCTGCCAAAGGCGTGCCGCGCGCGCACGAGCGATCGGCGGCGGCGGCGCTATTTCCTGGCGATGACCGTGTCGAGGAGGGCTCGGGAGGTTTCGAGGGCTTCGATGGCGGCGGTCATGCGGGCTCGTTCGCGGTGGAGGTCGGCGAGGAGGTTGGGGCAGGTGGGGGTGAGGTGGTGGGGGTCGCCTTCGAGGCAGGGGAGGACGGTGGCGATGGTGGCGGTGTTGAGGCCGGCGGCGAGCAGGGAGCGGATGCGCCGGACGGTCTCGACATCCTGCGCGGCGTACTCGCGGTAGCCGCTGGGGAGGCGTTCGGGGGTCAGGAGGCCCTGCTCCTCGTAGTAGCGGAGGAGGCGTTCGGAGACCTCGGTGTGGCGGGACAGCTCGCCGATGCGCATGGGACGCTCCCTTGACTCTCACATAGGTGTGAAACTTTAGTTTACGTCGCATGAGCAGGATCTTCGTGTTGCTCGCGGCGTTGGGCGCGAGCGTTTTCGTGGTGGGGACGTCGGAGTACCTCGTGGCCGGGTTGTTGCCGCAGGTGGCCTCTGACCTGGGAGTTTCGGTGGCGGTGGCCGGGCAGTCGGTCACCGCCTACGCGCTGGGTGTCGTCGTGGGCGGGCCGCTGGTGACCGCGGCCACGGTCCGGCTTCCGCGGCGGGCGCTGGCGGTGGGGCTGCTGGTGGTGTTCGCGGCGGGGAACGCGTTGTGCTCGGTCGCGCCGTCCTATGGGGTTCTGATCCTGGGACGCGTGATGGCGTCGCTGAGCCACGCGGCGTTCCTGACGCTGGCGTTGATGCTGACCACCAAGGTCGTGCGGCCGGAGCGCGTCGGGACGGCGATCGCGGGCGTGGCGGCCGGGTTCTCCGTGGCGACCTTGCTGGGCGTTCCGGTCGGGGTGCTGATCGGTGAGAGCGCCGGGTGGCGGGCGCCGTTCGCGGTGCTCGCGGGGTTGGCGCTGGTCATGGCGGTGGCGTTGGGGATTCTGCTGCCGACGGGTGAGAGGAGCGAGACACGGGTTCGGGACGAGGTCCGGACGGTGGTCTCGCGGCCCGTCCTGCTCGTGGTGGCGACCACGGCGGTCGGGATGGCGGCCGTGTCGAGCGTGTTCACCTACCTGGCGCCGTCGCTGCGGGACGTCGCCGGGTTCGGCGCGGCGGCCATTTCCGGGCTCCTGGTCGTGTACGGCATCGGCAGTCTGGTGGGCGGGTTGGCGGCCGGACGGTTCGCTGACCGCTCTCTTGAGCGGACAGTGCGCGGGACGTTCGGCGGGCTGGCCATCGTGCTCGTCGTAGTGGCGTTGGCCCTGCCGTGGAAGGTCGGCGCTGTTGTGGGAGTGCTGGCGTTCGGGCTGTTGGCCTCGGCCACAACACCGACCTTGCAGAGCCTGCTGCTCAAGTACGCCGGCAGTGCGCCCACCCTGGCGATCTCGGTGAACGTGGCGGCGTTCAACATCGGGATCGCGGTGGGATCCGTGGTCGGCGGTCTCGTCATCGCAGATGTCGGGGCGCGCTGGACCGGGCTGGCGGGAGCGGTGCTGAGCCTGGCCGGACTGGGATTGTCCTATCTGGTGCTCCCCCGGCGTCGGGTGCAGCCCACGGTTGCGGATCGGTCGGATTCCAGGGTCGAGGTCTCGCACTAGCGCGCGCCCGATACGGGAGTATTGCCCGTATGGAGTTCGGTGTTCTGGGACCTGTCGAGGCGCGACTCGGCGAGGAGAGCGTGGCTGTGGGCGGGCCTCGTGTGCGCGCGCTACTGGCCATGCTGGCGCTTTCCGCCGGACGGGTGGTGACGACCGAGCACCTGATCGACGGGCTGTACGGCGAGGACGCGCCCGCCGGGGCGGTCAACGCGTTGCAGTCGCAGGTTTCGCGGCTGCGGCGTGGGCTCCGGGACGCGTCGCTGGTCGAGGGGCATCCGGCCGGGTACCGGCTGAATGCCCCTGGCGCGCAGGTGGACGCGTTGCGATTCGCCGAGCTGGCCCAGGACGGACGGCGCGCACTCAGCCGTGGGGAGGCGGCCTTGGCCGTCGAACTGCTGGAGGAGGCGGTCGGCCTGTGGCGGGGGCCCGCTCTGGCGGACGTCCGAGAGGCGCCCTTCTCTGAAGGACAGGCGGCGCGACTGGAGGAGGCACGCGTCGCAGCCCTTGAGGACTTGGCCGAAGCCCAGGTCTCGGCCGGTATGCCCGGCGCGGCGGTTGAGCGGCTGCGGCAGGTTGTCGAGGCCCATCCGCTTCGCGAGCGCGCACGAGGACTCCTCATGCGCGCGCTTCACGGGACCGGACGACAGGCCGAGGCGCTGGAGGTCTACGAGAACGCGCGGCAGGTTCTGGCCGAGGAGCTGGGGGCCGATCCGTCCGGCGAGTTGGCGGATCTGCATGTGGCGATCCTGCGCGGCGACCTCGAAAAGCCCGTTCCGAGCGCTGCGCCTATGGACGCGCCAGTAGCGGTCGAGGTCGAATTGCCGGCGGCCGTCCGGACGATCCCTTCGCAGCTGACCAGCTTCGTGGGCAGGGACGATGAGCTGCGGCGCATCGGGGAAATGCTGGCGAACGGCCGGTTCGTGACGCTGCTCGGGCCGGGTGGTGCGGGCAAGACGCGGCTGGCGGTGGAGGCCGCCACACGGCAGCAGGGCGAGGTCTGCTTCGTCGAGCTGGCCACGGCCGGCGCTGGCGAAGAGGTGGCTCCGGCACTGGTCGGAGCGCTCGGCATGCGGCGGGACGACCAGGTCTCCGATCCCGTGGAACGGCTGGTGGCGGGGCTTTCGGGGCGGCGCGTCCTGCTCGTCCTGGACAACTGCGAGCAGGTCGTGGAAGAGGCGGCACGGCTGGCGCACCTGCTGCTGACGTCCTGCCCGGAACTGCGTGTGCTGACGACCAGCCGTGAAGCGCTCGGGGTGACCGGCGAGATGCTGTGCCCCATTCCACCCCTGCCTTTGCCTCCCGAGGACGCGGGCGCGCACGAGGCGGCGGACTTCGCGGCGGTGCGGCTGTTCGTGGAGCGGGCGGAGGCGGTCCGTCCCGGTTTCATGGTGGACGAGGAGAACGCGGGCGACGTCCGGCGGATCTGCGCCGCACTGGACGGCCTGCCGCTGGCGATCGAGCTGGCGGCGGCACGGCTGCGGTCGCTGCCGGTCGCCGAGGTCGCAGCGCGGCTGGACGACCGGTTCCGGCTGCTCTCGCGCGGGAACCGGGCCGCCGCGCCCCGGCACCAGACGCTCCGCGCCGTCGTCGGGTGGAGCTGGGACCTGCTGGACGACGACGAGCGGACCCTCGCGCGGCGGCTGTCGGTCTTCTCCGGCGGCTGGACGAGGGAGACGGCCGAGGCCGTCAGCGACGTCCCCGACGCCGAGTGGCTGCTCGAGGGCCTCGCGGAGAAGTCGCTGGTCCGGACGTCCGACGGGGTGCGG
The DNA here is from genome assembly GCF_040679435.1 of Spirillospora sp. NPDC052269. Classification (NCBI taxonomy): domain Bacteria; kingdom Bacillati; phylum Actinomycetota; class Actinomycetes; order Streptosporangiales; family Thermomonosporaceae; genus Spirillospora; species Spirillospora sp. NPDC052269. The sequence goes on along the minus strand of NZ_JBFAUU010000013.1, from coordinate 29,126 downwards.
TTCCAGATGCTCGAGACGATCCGGGCGTTCTGCGCCGAACGGCTCGACGAGGCCGGGGAGACCTCGGAGATCCGGGCCGCGCACGTCCGGTACTTCCTCGACCTGGCCGAACGCGCCGACACCGAGCTGCGCGGGCACGACCAGCTGAAGTGGCTGGCGCGGATGACCGACGAGCACGGCAACCTGCACGCCGCCCTGCGGCACGCGGTCCGGAACGACCCGCGAAGCGGGATGCGGCTGGTCGCGGCGCTGTCCTGGTACTGGTGGCTGCGCGGCCGGGTGGACGCCGCACCCCTCATCGGCGAGCTCCTCGTCCAGCTCGGCGCGGACGTTCCGTCCGACCTGGACGAGGAGTACGTCCTGTGCGTCGCCAACGCGTTGACGTCCGGGGCGTCCGGGCCGCGCACGACGGTCTGGCTGGAACGCGCGACCGAGCTGGTGAACAACATCCGCCGGCGGCTTCGGCACCCTTCGATGATGGTGTTGTGGGCGCTGACCGCGGGCCCTGATCCCGACTCGCTGCCCGCCTACTCCGACTGGATCGAGGACGAGCCGTGGACGCAGGCGCTCATCAAGATGAGCGACGGGTACATGCTGCAGTTCCGCGGCGAGCTGGTCGAGGCGGAGGTGGCCTGCTCGGCGGCCGTCGAGGGGTTCCGCGCGCTCGGCGACCGCTGGGGCGTCGCGAACTCCCTGGACCCGCAGGCGCACATCGCCGACCGGCTCGGCGACCGCGAGCGGGCGCTGCGGCTGCTGAACGAGGCCCTGACCCTGACCCGGGACCTGGACGCCCTCGAGGACACCTCCGACCTGCTCTCCCGGCGCGGCGAGGTGCACGTCCACAACGGCGACCTCGCGGCCGCGCGCGCGGACCTGGAGGCCGCGCGCGAGCTGAGCCTGCGGGCGGGCACCCCGGACAAGACCGCCGCCGCCTACGTCGGTCTCGGCCGGGTGGCCAGGCTGAGCGGCGACATGGCGGAGGCGCGGCGGCTGCTCGAGACGGCGCTCACCGGGTACGCGTCCGAGCGTTTCCTCGCCATCGCCACCAAGGCCGCCGCGAAGTCCGGCCTCGGCTGGATCGCCGCGAGTGAGGGCGACCTCGTGCGCGCGCGGGAACTGCATCGCGAGGGGCTGTCCCTGGCGTTCGAGCATCCGATCTTCATGCACCGGGCGGAGGCGGCGCTCGGTCTGGCGAGCGTCGCCCTTGCCGAGGGGAACGCTGAGCGCGCCGCGTTGCTGGTGGGGGCGTCCACGTCGCTGGCGGGTCTGCTGCCTGCCGCCGACCCTGACCTGGCCCGCGTCGTATCCGGCGTCCGCGCGGCCCTCGGGGACGAGGCGTTCGAGAAGCTCCGCCAGCGAGGCGCCGACCTCTCCCCCGAGGACGCCAAGGCCACGGCCCTGTCCGACGGGTAGGCACCCCGCGTCCGATCAGGTGTTCAACCGCGCACCGACGGCGGTGCGCGGTTGGTGCGTGGGCGGTGCGAGCCGTGGCCGAGAGTCCGGGCCATGGAAATCACCAAGGCTCGCAAGTGGGGCACGTTCGCGGTCTGCGCCCTGGTGGCGCTCGTGCCGAACGTGGACATGACGGCGCTGAACCAGGCGGTGCCGAAGCTGTCGGCGGATCTGGACCCGTCGGCCACGCAGATCCTCTGGATCGCGGACGCGTACGGGTTCGCGCTGGCCGGACTGCTCATCACCATGGGCGTGCTCGGCGACCGGCTCGGGCACAAGCGGGTGCTCCTGGGCGGGGTCGCGGCGTTCGCGGCCGCGTCCGCCGCGACCGCGTACGCGCCGTCCGCCGAGTGGCTGATCGTGGCGCGGGCGGTGCTGGGCGCCGCCGGGGCGACGCTGATGCCGTCCGCGCTCTCGCTGGTGCGGCGCGTGTTCGTCCAGCCGAAGGAGCGGACGATGGCCGTCGGCATGTTCATGGGCGTCGGCGGCCTGGCGGTCGGGCTCGGGCCGCTGCTCGGCGGCGCGCTGCTGAACCACTTCTGGTGGGGTTCGGTGTTCCTGATCAACGTGCCGGTGATGCTGGTCGCGCTGCTCCTGGGCCTGCTGGTGCTGCCGGAGTCGCGGAACCCCGACGCCGGACGGCTGGACCTGCCGAGCGTGCCGCTGTCGGTGATCGGCGTCCTCGGCCCGGTGTACGCGATCAAGGAGACCGCCGCGCACGGGATCGCGCACCTCCGCATCGGGATCGCGCTCGCCGTCGGACTGGTGGCCCTGGTGTGGTTCGTCCGGCGCCAGCTGACCGCCGCGCACCCGCTGATCGACATGTCGCTGTTCCGCCGGGCGGCCTTCAGCGGAGCGATCGCGACGAACATGTTCGCGATGTTCGCCCTGATCGCGCAGTCCCTCATCTTCTCGATCTTCTTCCAGATGGTGTACGGCTGGTCGCCGCTGCGGTCCGGGCTGGCCGGGCTGCCCGGCGCGGTCGCCGCGATGGTCGGCGGCGCGGCGCTGGCCCCGCCGCTGATCAACGCGATCGGACGGGCCCGGACGGTGGCCGCCGGGCTGGCGATCGCCGCCGCGGCCTACGCCTCGTTCACGCTGGTCGACGGCGGGACGGCCTACTGGACGCTGGTGCTGCCGATGGCGATGTCCGGCATCGGGATGGGGATGGCGCTGACGGTCACCGGCGACACCGTCCTGGCGTCGGTGCCGAAGGACCGCTCGGGCGCCGCGTCCGCGATCTCCGAGACGGCGACCGAGCTGGGCGGGGCGCTCGGGATGGCGGTCCTGGGCAGCGTCCTGACCGCGGTGTACCGCGACCGGATCACCGTCCCGGACGGGCTCTCCGCGCCGGCCGGGCACGCCGTCCGCGACTCGCTGCCCGCCGCGCTGCGGGTCGCGGCCTCGCTACCGCCGCGGCTCGGGTCGCAGGTCACCGACCTGGCGCGGGGCGCGTACACCGACGGCATGCACGCCGCCCTGGTGTGCAGCGCCGGGTTCGCGGCACTGGTCGCGGCGGCCGCGCTGGTGACGCTCCGGTCCGTCCCGAAGGTCATCGAGGACGACGCGGAGGGCGGCGCCGTCGACCGGGCCGGGGACGAGGCGCGGGCCGAGACCGTCCGCTGACCTGGCGGATCCGCCACATTCGGCCCGCTCCGGCGGGCCGTCGGCGTCACCCCCCTTGGAAAAAGTGATATCACTTTGCTAGATTGATGCCATAGCCAAGGAGGCGTGATGGAAACAGCACAGGTGGAGATGCCCCGTCCGAAGGTCGCCGAGCGGCCCGCCCGCGACATGGGCGGATGGCCGATGGCGGGGCTGGCCCTGCTGGTGATCCTGGCGGGGGTCGCCCTCTTCGCCGGGGGCGTCGGGTCCAAGGGCGTGGGGTCGGTGGTCGCGGTCGTCGCCGGAGTCCTGGTCTTCCTCGCGGGCCTCGCGCTCGCGGCGGGGCTGACGGCGGTCGCGCCGGGCGAGGCGCGGGTCCTGCAGCTCCTCGGCAGCTACAGCGGGACGGTCCGCACCGACGGCCTGCGCTGGGTGAACCCGATCACCTCGCGCCGCCGGGTGTCCACCCGGATCCGCAACCACGAGACGGGCATGGCAAAGGTCAACGACCTGGACGGCAACCCGATCGACATCTCGGCGGTCGTCGTCTGGCAGGTCGAGGACACCGCGCGCGCCGTGTTCGAGGTGGACGACTTCGTCGAGTTCGTCGCCTTCCAGACCGAGGCGGCCGTCCGGCACATCGCGGGCGCCTTCCCCTACGACGCCGCCGACCGGACCTCGCTGCGCGAGAACGCCGACGAGATCACCGCCCAGCTGTCGCAGGAGATCGCGCAGCGGGTGGCGTCCGCCGGAGTGAAGATCGTCGAGTCCCGGATCACCCGGCTCGCGTACGCCCCGGAGATCGCCCAGGCGATGCTGCGGCGCCAGCAGGCGGGCGCGGTCGTCGCGGCCCGGCAGAAGATCGTGGACGGCGCGGTCGGCATGGTCCAGCAGGCCCTGACCAAGCTCGACGAGGAGCACGTGGTGGAGCTGGACGAGGAGCGCAAGGCCGCGATGGTCAGCAACCTGCTGGTGGTGCTCTGCGCCGACCGCGACGCCCAGCCGGTCGTCAACACCGGATCCCTCTACCAGTAAGCCGTGGCCACCGAGCGCAAGAAGATCCTGCTGCGGCTCGATCCCGCCGTGCACGACGCGCTGACGCGGTGGGCCGGGGACGAGTTGCGCAGCACCAACGCCCAGATCGAGTTCCTGCTCCGGCGCGCGCTCGCGGACGCGGGCCGGATGCCGAAGGAGGCGGGGCGGATGCGGAGGCCGGGGCGTCCGGCCAAGGACGAGGACGGCGGTGAGGACTCCGCCGGGACGGGGACGGACGGGGAGCCCACGGGAGACCCGCCCGGAGAGTAGGGCCGGAAGGCCCGGCCGGAGCGCCGGAGCACCCGGCCGGAGTAGAGCCGGAAAGTAGAGGTCGAGTCACATGGTCCAGATCCCGGAGACACTGCCCCAGCGGATGTTCCTGCTGGCTTACGACACCCGCAAGCGGCGCCTGACACTGCGCGGGGAACGGCTCGGATTCGTCCTGCGGGCCGCCGCGCTCACCGAGCTCTACCTGGACGGGCGACTCGGCGAGGAGCGCGGCAAGCCCGCCGCCGGAACACCCGGACCGGACCCGTACGGGGTCGCCGCGCAGATCGGAGCCTCCCGGCCGCGCCCCTGGCAGCACTGGGTGCGCAAGGACGCGCGGGCCATGGTCCGGACCGTCCGGGACGAGCTGGAGAGCGGCGGCTGGATCCGGCTGCGTCCGCGCCGCGTCCTGGGGCTCATCCCCACCACCGGGATCGAGATCCGCGACCCGCGCGTGCTGAAGACGCTGTCGGGCGGCGTGACCTCCGCACTGCGCGGACGCCCGGTCGCGCACGTGAACAGCCTGGACGCGGCGGCGGTCGCGCTGGCGGCGGCGGGCGAGGTCCGGACGGTCGTCCCGAGGTCCGAGAACCGTCGCCACCGCGCCCGGATCGCCGAGTTGACGGCCCGCACCGGGCCCGCCGCCCCGGGGCTGCGCAAGGCCGTCCGCCAGCAGCGCGCCGCCATGGCCAGCGCCGGCGGCTGACACGGCCGCTTCCAGCGCGGGCGCACGAGCGGGCGCTCACGGGGGGCGCCGCTGGTTCGGCACGTATGGGAGTCGGTACGCATCGGAGGAACATGCGTACCGGCTCTGTTTGCCTACAGCTACCGGGCTTTCCGCCCATGACCCACCTTGACAAGTAGTGGATCCTACAAAATTCCCCCCCGCCGACTTGTATCACCCCAACAGGGCGGGCGTTTGTGGGCACAACCTAGCGTTTTAGGCATGGACCCCGAACGCCTCGTCTACCCCCTCGCAAAGTACGTTCTCCTCGGACCCGCCCTGCGGGTCGCGTTCCGTCCACAGGTGTCGGGGTTGCACCATGTGCCACGGTCCGGACCGGTGATCCTGGCGGCCAACCACCTGGCGGTGTGGGACTCCCTCGTCATGCCCCTGGTCGTCCCGCGGCAGGTGTTCTTCCTGGGCAAGCACGAGTACTTCACGCGGCCGGGCCTGCTGGGCCGGGCTCAGGCGGCGTGCTTCCGCGGCATCGGGGCGATCGCCGTGGACCGCGCGGGCGGACGGGCGGTGGTGGCGGCGATGGACGCGTCGGCGGCCGTCCTGGAGCGCGGAGAGGTGTTCGCACTGCACCCCGAGGGCACCCGCTCCCCCGACGGACGCCTGTACCGGGGCCACACCGGGGTCGGGCGCCTCGCGCTGCGGACGGGCGCGCCGGTGATCCCGGTCGGCATCGTCGGGACCGACCGCGTGCAACCGCGCGGGCAGACCCTCCCGAGGCCGGGCCGGGTCGAGGTCCGCTTCGGCGAGCCCCTGGAGTTCACGGGCGCCGAGCGCGACCGCGAGGACGTCCGGCACGCGACCGACCAGGTCATGCAGGCGATCCAGAAGCTCTCCGGGCAGGAGTACGTGGACTCCTACGCACCGATCCGCAGGCGCGCCTGAGCCGTTGCCTCCGTGGTGGCGGCGCCGGGAAGCGGCTAAATCGGTCGCGGACGGCGAACGCCGCCGTTACGGTGCCGCGCATGGAGGATTTCGGACGCTTCTTGAACGTGGTCGACGTCGAGGCGACCTGCTGGGAGGGCCGCCGGCCGAAGGACCAGGTCAACGAGATCATCGAGGTCGGCCTCTGCGTGGTGGACCTCTCCACGCGCGAGCGCGTGGAGAGGCACCGCATCCTCGTCCGTCCCGAGCGCTCGCGCGTGAGCGAGTTCTGCACCGAGCTGACCGGCCTCACCCAGGACGAGGTCGACACCGGCGTCTCGTTCCCCGAGGCGTGCGCGCTGCTGGAGCGCGAGCACTTCAGCCATATGCGCGCGTGGACGAGCTGGGGCGACTACGACCGGAAGCAGTTCGAGCGGCAGGCGGCCGCCGTCGGCGTCCGCTATCCGTTCGGGCGGCGCCATGTGAACGTGAAGGTCCAGTGGTCGGATGCCCACCGCCTACCGCAGAAGATCGGCATGGCCGGTGCGCTCAAGCACGCCAAGCTCCCCTTGGAGGGACGGCACCACAGCGGCGTCGACGACGCCTGGAACATCGCCGCACTGGTGCTTCGCCTTGTCGAACGTGGCGACTGGCCCACCGGACCACGCCCCGGAGCGCCCGCACCGCGCCCGGCGATGCCCACCCCGCAGCCCAGGGCGTCCGCTCCGCGTCCCGAGGAGTCCGCTCCGCAGCCCAAGGCGTCCACTCCGCGTTCATCCTGACAACGTCATTCCGGAGTGGCGATCCCCCACGCCGTGCTCTGGCGGTGGGACGGTATGGCTGTGTGGACGCTGGGACAGGTTTGGGACCTGCGGACGGGGCAGGCCCATGACAACCGATACGTCCAGCCGACGTACGGGAGGCGTTGAGAGCGTGGAGATCAACCTCGAACTGCGGCTGCCCCGGGACACCACGAGCGTCCCGGCCGCACGGCGGCTGCTCGACTCGTCGCTGGCCGCGCTCGGAGTGGACGAGTCGATCCGCGGCGACATCGAGCTGATGCTGACCGAGGCGTGCACCAACGTGATCCGGCACGCGCGCGCGGGCGACGACTACACCGTGCGCGCGACCATCGTGGACGAACGGTGCGTGATCCGTGTGATCGACTCCGGACGGGGCGTGGACGCGCGGACCGCCGAGGCCGCGGGGAGGCCCCCGACGCACACCGCAGAGTCGGGGCGTGGCCTGCAGATCATGCGCGTGCTGGCCGACGACGTGCGCTTCCACACCTTCCCTGATCGTGGCTCCCTCGTGGCGTTGGAGAAACACCTGAGCTACCGGGAGGGCAGCTTCGGCAGTCGGCTGTCCGAGTCGGACTGGTCCTCGAACAGCGGCTCCAACGGCCTTTCGGACGCCCATGACCTGTCGGGCATGGGCGAGGCCGTCGACCCGGAACTCCAGGGGTTCGCCACCCGCCTGTTCGATATGGCCCGTGCGGGGCGGACCGACGACCTCGTCCCGTACCTCGCGGCCGGGGTCCCCGCGAACCTCAGCAACGGAAAGGGCGACACGCTGCTGATGCTCGCCGCCTACCACGGGCACGCCGACACCGTCCGCGCGTTGGTCGAGCATGGCGCCGACCCCGAACGCGCGAACGACCGGGGTCAGCGCCCGCTGGCCGGCGCCGTGTTCAAGAAGGAGCCGGCGGTCGTACGGGCGCTCCTGGAAGCGGGCGCCGATCCTTGGGTCGGCGATCCGTCCGCGGCGGAAACGGCGCGGACGTTCGGGCACAGCGACATCCTGGCCCTGTTCGAGAAGACCGGCGAGCGGCGTCCAGCAGGGTCCTAGGCCCCCATTTCGCATCGTCGCCTTGGGCTGACCAGGCGATACGACGAGTTATCCACAGATCGCGCTCCACCTTTCCCCTTGGTTCGGGCCTCGGCACGATGGAGGCACCGGCGCGTCCGAGGCGGACGTCGCCGGTGCCGGTCCGATCAGGCGTCGGGCCGGTCCGATGACCGTGCCGGGCGAAGGGTGGAGAAGGCGATGAACGAGGCGAGCAGGGCGAAGGCGGCTCCGGTGACGAACGTCCTGGAGAAGGCTTCGACAGGGGCGTGCCCGCCGGAGCGCCCCGCGACGGCGTCGAAGACCGCCACCATGACGGACACGCCGAGGCTCGCGCCCGACCACATCACGGTCTGTGCGACGCCGGCGGCCGCACCCGAGTCTTCGGGCGTCACGCTCGACAGGATGGTCGCCATCAGCGGCATCACCGTGAGACCGCCGCCCGCGCCGTACAGCAGGAGCGGGCCGAGCAGCCCGGCCGCATAACCCTGATGCGGGTCGAGCGTGGTCAGCCAGAGCATGGCCGTGGCCACCAGAAGCGTGCCGGTCGTCACCAGTACGCGCGCGCCGAACCGTTTGAGTAGGCGGGGCCCGCAGCGCACCACCACGAACTGCGTGCCGACGATGGGCAGGAACGCGGCCCCGGCCTCCAGCGGCCCGTACCCCAGGTTCTGCTGGAAGTACTGCGTGAGGAAGAAGAAGCCGCCGAACATCCCGGAGACCAAGGCCGCCAGCCCGGCGAAGGCGCCCGCGCGCTGCCGGTCGGTCACCAGCCTCAACGGGACGAGCGGGTGCGGCACCCGCGCCTCTACGAGCACGAACACCACGAAGAGCACGGCCGCCGCGCCCAGTACGCCCAGCGCCAGGGCGTCGTGCCAGCCGTCCGAGCCGGTCCGGATGAGCCCGTACACGAGCGCGGTCAGCCCGAGCGTGCCGGTCACCGCTCCGGCACCGTCGACTCCGACCGAACGGCGCGGGGTCTCGCTGAGCACCCGAGGCGCCGCCACCGCGATGAGCAACCCGATGGGGAGATTGATGAAGAACACCAGCCGCCACGAGGACAGGTCCGTGAGCAGGCCGCCGAGCAGCATGCCCAGCGCGCCGCCCAACCCGGTCACGGCGGACGAGACACTGAGCGCGCGCACCCGGGCGGCACCGGCGAACAGTGTGGCGATCAGAGCCATGGCGCTGGGCGCGGCGAGCGCCGCACCGACGCCTTGGAGCGCGCGTGCACAGATCAGCACTCCGCCGTTCGACGCGACGCCGCCGAGCAGCGAGGCCAGCGTGAACAGCGCGATCCCGCCGACGAACGCGCGCCGGCGGCCGATGATGTCGCCCGACCGTCCGCCGAGCAGCAGGAGCCCGCCGAACGCGAGCGTGTAGCCGTTCTGCACCCAGGCGAGACCGCCCGTGGACAGATCGAGCGCCCCGCGGATGTCCGGAAGGGCGATGGTGACGACCGAGGTGTCGACCCCGACCATGAGCTGGCAGCCGACGATGACCGCGAGAACGAGTCCGGGATGATGGGGGGAATCAGGCGACGGGCGCGACGAGGAGGCCTTCGGACTCTCCTCGGCCTTCACCCGTCCGCCCGGAACAGTCGACAAGACGACCTCCGAGGGCCAAGATTTAAGGAACGGAAGCGTTCACTATGCGCCGAACGTACCACCCACGCCCATCAAAGGGAACGCTCGCGTTCACTATTTCCGCCCCCCACCGACCCCCGAGGGGAGCGCCCCCACCCCCACCTCTCAGCAGAACGACCAGCCCGCGCGGGCCGACAGGTCCATGTGAAGCAGCGCAGCCACGCGGAGCGACAGGCCCATACGAAGCAGGTCGTAGATACGAAGCAGGCCACGCCCAGCACGTGGCGCCCCCACGCAAAGCAGCACACTCAGGCAATGCAGCGTGCTCAGGCGAAGGAGCACGCTCAGGCGAAGGAGCACGCTCGGGCGAAGGAGCACGCTCGGGCGGAACGGCGGCGCGGTTGGGTGGGGTGGTTCGTTTGGACGGGGTGCTGGGGAGGTTTGGGTGGTGAGTGCGACTACGCGGCGGCGTGGGGAGGCGCTGGAGAGCGCGATTCTGAACGCCGCGCTCGATCAGCTGGCGGAGGTCGGGTATCTCCGGCTGACGATGGAGGGGGTCGCGGCGGCGGCGCAGACCGGGAAGGCGGCGCTCTATCGTCGCTGGTCGGGCAAGGAGGAGCTGGTCGCGGACGCGCTCGAGCATGTCCTGCCGGTGCCCGCAGACGTGCCGGTCCACGACAACATCCGTGACGATCTCATTGAGTTGATGGGCTGCTACCGGCGCGTCGTGGACGTCACCAGGGGCACGGCCTTCGAGATGCTCAAACAGGACGGGGAGCAGTCCAAGGACCTGATGCGCGACGTCGTCCGGGAGCGAGTGATCAATCCGCTCAAGCGGCAGTTGCTCGCGGCGCTGGAACGGGGTGTGGAACGTGGCGACGTCCGTGCGTCCGCCGCCACGCCCATGTCCGCCGAGATCGGGCCCGCCATGGTGATGTACCGCTGCACGCTCGACGCGGAGGGACTCACCGACGACTACCTCACCGAGCTCGTCGACAACGTCCTGCTACCTGCCGTCAGAGCCTGACGCGAGGGCAGTCGGGCGCCCCACTCGTCCGCGGCCATCGCGACGGCGACCCGCCGAGCAAGCCGGACAGACCCGCGAGCAACCCTGGCCAGGCCCGACGGCAGGAGCAAGCCCGGAGCAATCCAGGGAAGGGCCCGACGACGCGAAGAGCAAACCCGGAGCGGGCCCGACGGAAGGAGTAAGTCCGTCGTGGGCCCGACGGAAGGAGTGAATCCGGGGCGGGCCTTACGGAAAGGGCAAGTCCGCTTTGGGCCCGGCGCGAGGAGGAAGCCCGGGACGGGCCCGACGGCAGGAGCAAACCCGCCGTGAGCCCGACGGAAGGAGTGAATTTGGGGTGGGGGTGACGGGAGGGGTGACTTCGTGAGGCGGGCCCCCGGTGGGAGGAGTGAATCCGGGGGGCGGTGTGAGTCGGCCGGGGGGGTGTCAGTCGGTTGGACGTGGGTGGTCGCTGGTCAGCTGGGCGAGGGAGTCGGGGAGGAGGAGCTTGCGGGTGGGCGGGGGCATCTCGATGCCTTCGAGGCGGAAGCGGCGGTGCAGGCGCTTCACGAACTCGTGCTTGATGCGGAACTGGTCGCCGAACTCGATGGTGCGGAGGATGACGGTGAAGTGGATGCGGGAGTCGTCGAAGGTGTGGAAGCGGACGACCGGCTGGGCGTCCTTCACGCCGCCCTCGACCTCGGCCATGACCTCGTGGCCGACCTCGATGACGACCTTCTCGACGTGGTCCAGGTCGGCGTCGTACGCGCAGCTCGCCTGGATGAGCAGGGACATGTCCTGCGCGGGGCGGTGGTAGTTGGTGAGGATCGTCTTGGAGAACGTGGCGTTCGGGATGACCTCGATGTTGTCCGAGAGGGTGCGGATGGAGGTGTTGCGCCAGTTGATGTCGACGACGTAGCCCTCCTGGCCGCTGCTGAGCCTGATGTAGTCGCCCGGCTCCATCGTCCTGGACGCCAGGACGTGGACACCGGCGAAGAGGTTGGCCAGGGTGTCCTGCAGGGCGAGGGCGACGGCCAGACCACCGACGCCCAGGGCGCCCAGCAGGGGCGTGATGGAGACGCCGAGGCTCTGCAGCATCACCAGGACGCCCACGCCGAGCACGAGGACCTTGCTGATGTTGGTGAAGATGGTGACGTTCGCGGCGGTGCCCTGCCGGATGAGCGCGACCGAGGCGATGATGCCCGCGACCAGGCGGGCGAGCGCCAGCGACACGACCAGCACGGTCGCGGCGGTCAGAACGCGGCCCGTCGCGGTCATCGTCCCTCGGTGGAGGGGCAGGGCGTTGGCCGCGAGCCAGGCGCCGCCGAGCAGGCTGAGCGGCAGCGCCAGGTCGTACAGCAGGCGCGCGGCCAGGTCGTCCCACGTCCAGCGGGTGTCCTCCGCGCGCGCCGTCAGCCGCTTCGCGAACAGGCGGAGCGCGATGGCGACCACGAGGGCCACCACCATGATGGCCCCAGCGATGATGATCGGTTCCCAACCGGGCCATTCAGGCATGCTCCGGCTTCCTCCACACATGTCGAACCTTCAAGACAAAACATCGATCGTAGCTCGGTCGTGCCGCCCGATCGGGGCCATTGGGACAGAGCATCCGGACATCGCGAGGGGTGCGTGACGGGAATGTCCGTGCGGAGGTTTACGATCGGGCAGGTGGTAGGAACGGGGATGTTGCGCCGCCTGGGGGTCACGGCGCTCGGTCTACGGAACGGCCCCCACCGTGTCGAGGTCACCAGGGACGTCGAGGTCCCGACCAGGGACGGTGTGACCCTGCTCGCCGACCACTACGCGCCCGTGGACGTGGAGCGTCCGCCGACCATCCTCGTCCGGTCGCCGTACGGGCGGCGCGGGCCGTTCGGGCTGATGTGCGGGCAGACGTTCGCCTCGCACGGGTTCCAGGCCGTCGTGCAGAGCGTCCGCGGCGGGTTCGGGTCCGGCGGGGTGTTCGAGCCGCTGGACGAGCGCGAGGACGGCCTCGCCACCATCGAGTGGCTCAAGCGGCAGCCGTGGTTCGGCGGGACGTTCGCGATGCACGGGCCCAGCTACCTCGGATACGTGCAGTGGGCGGTCGCCGCCGAGGCCGGGCCGGAGCTGCGCGCGCTGGCGATGCAGGTCACCGCGTCGTCCTTCCGCGACGCGGTGAACGTCGGCGGCACGTTCGCGCTCGAGGCGGCGCTGACCTGGGTCGACCTCACCGCCCGCATGAAGCACCCGCTGTCGGGGGTGACGACCGGCATCATGTCGCCGCGGCGCGCGCGCCGGGCGGCGCTGTCGGGCAAGCCGCTCGCCGAACTGGACGTCCTCGCGACCGGCGAGCAGCAGAAGTTCTTCCAGGACCTGCTCACCCACGAACCGGACACCCCGTTCTGGGACCGCCGCGACTTCACCAGGACGGTCTCGGAGGTGTCCGCGCCGGTCAACATGATCGGCGGCTGGTACGACATCTTCCTGCCCTGGCAGATCAAGGACTACGCCGCCCTGCGCGCGGGCGGCCACCGCCCCTACCTGACCATCGGGCCGTGGTTCCACGCCGACCAGCGGATGATGCGCGGCTCGGTCGGCGAGTCCCTGACCTGGTTCCGCGCGTTCCTGCTCGACGATCCGTCCGAGCTGCGGGAGATGCCCGTCCGGCTGTACATCACGGGCGCGAACGAGTGGCGCGAGTTCCCCGACTGGCCCGTGCCGGGCGTGCGCGAGGAGCGCTGGCACCTGCATCCGGACGGGGCCCTGTCCACGGACGCGCCGCCCGAGTCCGAGCCCGCCCGCTACCGGTACGACCCCGAGCACCCGACGCCGTTCCTCGGCGGCCCGACGCTGCTCGGCGACAGCCATCCCGTGGCCGACCAGGCGAAACTCGAACGACGTCGCGACGTCCTCACCTTCACCTCGCCCGAGCTGGACGAGGACATGGAGGTCATCGGCGCGGTCTCCGCCGACCTGTACGTCCGTTCCGACCGGCAGCACACCGACTTCGTCGTCCGCCTCTGCGACGTGGACGAGGACGGCGTGTCGGTCAACCTCTGCGAGGGCATGCGCCGTCTCGTCCCGAGCGATCCGGATCCAGACGACGACGGTGTCCGCCGCATCGCGGTCGAACTCTGGCCCGCCGGCCACCGCTTCCGCCGCGGCCACCGCGTCCGCGTCCAGGTCTGCAGCGGCGCCTACCCCCGCGTCTCCCGCAACCCCGGCACCGGCGCCCCCATCGGCACCGCCACCGCCCACCTCACCGCCGACCAGGAGATCTTCCACGCCCCCGACCGCCCCTCCGCCATCCTCCTCCCCCGCGTCTGACCCCACCCATGGCGACGCACGACACCCACGCCATGCGCTCGCTGGCGTGTGGGCGGGTCAGAGGTTGCGGAGGGTGGTCAGGGCTCGGTCGGCGTGGACGTTCATGCGGACTTCGGACTTGATGATTTCGAGGATGCGGCGGTCCTGGCCGATGACGAAGGTCTGGCGGCGGGTGGGGGCGAGGGCGAAGCCGCGTTTGACCCCGAACCGGGCGCGGACGGCGCCGTCGGGGTCGGAGAGCAGGGGGTAGCCGAGGGAGTGCTTCTGCGTGAACTCATGCTGCTTGGTGGGGGCGTCGCCGCTGATGCCCACGGGGCGGGCGCCCAGGTCGGCCAGTTCCTCGGCGACGTCGCGGAAGTGGCAGGCCTCCGCGGTGCAGCCGGGCGAGAGGGCCGCCGGGTAGAAGAACAGCACGACCGGGCCGTCCGCGAGCAGGTCGCTGAGACGGCGGGGCGTGCCGGTCTCGTCGGGGAGTTCGAAGTCGTCTACCACATCTCCGACGTTCATGGGCGAACGTTACCAAGGGCGCCGGGGCGGGTCGCCAGGTAGGTGGTGATCTGGTCTGGGGGCCAGCCGTGGGACTCGCGGAGGCCGGAGGTGAGGACGGTGAGGTAGGCGGCGGATGGGGGGTTGAGGTCGGCTTCGGCGGCGCCGTGCGGTGAGGTGAAGGTGAGCATGGGGTGTCCGGCCACGTCACCGACGTTCAGAATGGTGTCGTAGCGGCCGTCGCCCAGGGTTTGGCGGCCGGTGGTGATGGCGGGGGTCAGGTCGATGTCGGCGCCGGTCTCGCGGCGCATCTCCTGGGCGAGGACGTCGCAGAACTGGCCCGCGGTGAGCAGGTAGGCGCGGGCCGGGGCCACGCCGTCCAGGGTGGGGTCGTAGAAGGCCATGCCGCCGCCCCAGACCGGGGACTCCATGGCGAAGTAGATGCCGCCCGGCAGGAGGACGGGGCGGTCGGCGGCGGGCGGGCGCGGGTCGCGGGCGCCGGTGTAGGTGCGCGCGCCGCCCTGGGGACGGCCGCCCTCCAGGTAGCGGAGGAAGCGGTCGCGGTGCAGGTTGGAGCCGTAGGCGGCGTACCAGAGCATCACCCGGTCATTGTCGGGTCGGGTCGGCGACCCGGGCCATGAAGAAGGGCTCGCCGGTCTTCGTGTCGCGGACGACCATGAGGTACGGGCGGTCGAACACGACCTCGATCTTCTTGGTGGTCGGCGCGGGCGCGCCGGTCGCGCCGATGCCGACGGCGGTGGCCGCGGCGCCCTCGGTGCCCTTCTCGTCCACCGTGAGGGTGGCGGCGTGCTGGACGAATCCGATCTTGTCCGCCTGCGGCGAGATGCCGCTGAGGTCGGCGCCCTCGGTGAAGGCGATGCCCATGCCCATCCGGGTGAGCAGCGGTGCGAGTTCGGTGTTGGACGAGAGGTTCACCTTGGGCATGACGATCTCCACGTCCGTGCCCATGTCGAGTGTGGTGGTGAGCCGGTCGAACGTCGCGGCGGTCAGCTTCGGGCAGCCATGGGTCGTCGCGTCCGGGAGCAGTGCGGTCATGCTGAGCCTGCCACCGGAGTAGGGAAGGTCGACGGCCGTCCATCCGGCAGTGCGGGCGTAGCCGAAGCGGCTCTTGTTCTCCATGAGCTTGGCCTGGACGGTCCGTCCGCCTGCGGTGGTGAACCGGTCGGTGCCGGCGGATCCGAACTTGGTCTGCCACTCGGCCTTGAGGTGCACGGCGTCGGTGAGGATCCAGCCGGTGTCGCCTCTGATCTTGTCCTTCGGGAGCAGTTCGGGGATCTTCCCGCCGGTGTCCTTCTTGATCTGGGCGTTGATCGCCTTGCGGGCGTCCTCGGGCTTGTTGGAGAAGTCGAGGGTCTTCAGGCCCGCGTCGTAGCCGGTGGCGAGCCTGTCCAGGTAGTCCGTGTTGGTCCTGACGCGGGTGTTCGCCCAGATCTGGTCGGAGACCTTGACGGAGACCTTCTTGTCGCCGAGCGAGCGCATCTCGCTCGTGCGCGCGCGAAGGCCTGGCAGCAGGTCGCCGGGCGGCAGGTGCAGGGTGCGGGCCATGGCGGTGGCGGTCCGGCCGCGCGCGCCCTGGTAGGCCATGCCGAGGCCGGACGCGACGCTGCTCGGCGACAGCACGATGTTGGCGTTCGGGTCGGTTCCGCACCACGAGGAGACCAGTCCGAAACCGAACGCGGTGTCGGCGCGTCCGAGGGGGCGGGGATCGCCGGGCGGCAGCTTGATCACGGTGCCGCGCAGCACCTTGGCCTTCGGGGTCTGGTCGCCGCAGGCCGCGACGCCCGCGGCGAGCGCCACCACGCATGCCAGGGCGGTGAGTGAGCGGGGAGTCGGCATGCCGCTAGGACGGTGTCGCGACGGCCACGGTTCCCCGACGGGATGGATCCGCGGGTTCCCTGACGCGGTCCGAGGCCGTGACGGGACGGTGAGGATGGTCTGGCGGGCGCGCCACTTTCGCAGTGATGCCCGACACCGTCACGTTTGCCCGATCCGACAGTCGGGGACTATGGTCACCGTGACCGCGTGAAACCGGGTGGGGACAGAAAGCCCCCCGCCCTTCGCCCCTGACGGGGGCGGTTCCCGCCGGTCGTTCGCGCTTACGAAACAGGTGTCTACGACGCAGATACCTCCCGGTTACCCCTGTGCTGACCCGGAGGTCCCCCAGATGCGTCGGTCCCTGAACATCGCTCTCGTGTCCGCTTCCGACTTCGGCGGAGACCAGTCCCAGGCATCCCATGTCCGCGAGCTCGCGCGCGCCCTCGGCCGTCCCGAGGACGAGGACGGGGCCGGGCACCGCGTCTCGGTGTACGGCCGCCGCTGCTCCCCCGACGCGCGCGGACGCACCCGGCTCGCGTCCGGCGCGACGCTGTTCAACCTGACCGCGGGCCCGGAGCGCCCGCTGCCCGACGACCTGCTCCTCGAGCACGTCCGCGACCTGGCCGACGAGCTGCGCCGCCGCTGGTCCGGCGCGGGTCGCCCCGACGTGGTGCACGCGCACGGCTGGATCGGCGGGCTCGCCGCGTGCGCGGTCGCCGGGGAGCTCGGCATCCCGTTCGTCCAGACCTTCCACGGCATGGCCGCGACCGAGGCGCGCGCCGGACGGACCGCCCACCCGGCGCGGTCCCGGCTGGAGCGCGCCATCGGGCGCGGCTCCGCCGCCGTCCTCGCCCGCAGCGCCGACGAGGCCGCCGCCGCGGTGCGGACGGGCGTCCCGCGCGACATCGTCCGGGTCGTCCCGCCGGGCGTGGACGTGGAGCTGTTCTCCGAGGTCGGCCCGGCGATGCCGAGCGGCGACCGGCAGCGGCTCACGGTGGTGGCGCGGAACCTGTCGGACGGCTCGGCCGAGATGGCGCTGCGGGCGCTGCAGCACGTCCCGGACGCCGAGCTGACCGTCGCGGGCGGCCCGGACCGGGAGGAGCTGGAGGACGACGCGTCGGTGCGCCGGCTGACCGTCCTGGCCAAGGAGCTGCACGTCGCGGACCGGGTGATCTTCCTCGGCCGGGTGCCGCGCCGGTCGCTGCCGCGGCTGCTGCGGACGACCCGGATCGCGCTGAGCCTCGCTCCGGCGCAGCCCGCCCCGACGTCCGCGCTGGAGGCGATGGCCTGCGGCGTCCCGGCGGTCGTGACGCCGGTCGGAACGAACGCGGACGCCGTGCTCGACGGGATCACCGGGCTGCACGTCCAGGCGGGCCGTCCGCGCCAGATCGGGCTGGCCGTCCGGGGGCTGCTCGCCGAGGAGACCACGCGCCGCGGCTACGCGATCGCCGCCGCCGACCGCGCCCGGTCCCGGCACGGCTGGAACCGGATCGCCGACGAGACCGAGCGGGCCTACCTGACCCTCCTCCCGGAGCCCGAGACCCTGCCGGAGCCGGACCAGGAGCCCGAGGAGCCGCCCGAGCCGATCAAGGTCCCGGCGCCCTCGCCGGAGCCCGAGCGGGAGCCCGCGCCCGCTTCTGGGAGCAAGGACAAGGCGAAGGCCAAGAAGGCCAAGGTCGCGTCGGGCGTCGAGCGGGTGCTCGCGGAGGCCGACAGTGATCTCGTGGGGTCGCTGAGCTGACCCTCCCGGCCTGCCGGGCCGTCCGTCACTCCCGTCCGGCGGCCCGGCGCCGCCCCGGCCCCCGGTCCACCCAGGACCGGGGGCCGGGCTCGCCCTGATCATCCCGACTCCGATGGCATACTGAGGCAACTCGCGTGGAGGTGCTGAAAAGGGTGCTGATCGGCAGGAAGGCGCAGTTCGCCGCGCTCACCGCGGCGTTGGACCGGGCCGCCGCCGGGCACGCCGGGGTCGTTCTGGTGGGCGGGGACGCCGGGGTGGGCAAGTCGCACCTCGTCGGCGAGCTCACCACGACCGCGCGCGAGCGCGGTTTCGCCGTGCTGACCGGGCAGTGCGCCGCGCTCGGCGAGTCGATGCCCTACCTGCCGCTGGCGGACGCCCTGTGGACGGCGCTGCGCGATCCGCGCTCCTCCGAGGACGAGCGGGCCGCGATCGAGAAGGCGCTGGCGGAGCGTCCGGTGCTGCGCAGGCTGCTGCCCGACGGCGACGGGGCGCCGGACGAGGCGTCCGACCTGGGCCGGCAGCAGTTGCTCGGCGCGACGCTCGGGCTGCTGGGCGAGCTGGGCGGGCAGCGTCCGGTGCTGCTCGTCCTCGAGGATCTGCACTGGGCGGACCGTTCCACCCGCAACCTGCTGGTGTTCCTGAGCCGCGTGCTCCAGCGCGAGCGGGTCTGCCTGGTCGGCACCTACCGGGCCGACGACCTGCACCGGCGGCATCCGCTGCGGCCGGTCGTCGCCGAGCTGCTGCGGCTGCCGAACGTCACGGCGGTCGAGTTGCAGCCGTTCCGGCCGGGTGAGACGGCCGAGTTCCTGGCGTCGCTGTCCCGGACGGGCGCGAAACCGCCGGTCGAGCTGGTCGAACGCGTCCACCGGCGGTCGGAGGGCAACCCGTTCTACGCGGGCGAGCTGTTCGCCGCGGCCGACGACCGGGAGCTGCCGTCCGCGCTGGCGGACCTGCTGCTCGCGCGGGTCGAGCGGCTGACCGAACACGCGCAGCACGTGGTGCGGGTCGCGGCCGTCGCCGGACGCCGCGTGGACGACGAGCTGCTGCGCCGCGTCTCCGGCCTGTCGGAGGACGTGGCGGGCGAGGCGCTGCGCGAGGTGGTGTCGCACCAGATCCTGGTGCCGAGCGGCCCCGCCGGGTACACGTTCCGGCACGCGCTGCTCCGCGAGGCCGTCTACGCCGATCTGCTGCCCGGTGAGCGCACCCGGCTGCACCGCGCGTTCGCGGCCCAGTTCCTGCAGGCCGTGGCGCCGGACGGGGAGCAGGTCCCGGACGCGAACCGGACGCCGCGCGCGGCCGCGGAGCTGGCCTACCACTCGATGGCGGCGCACGACCTGCCGACGGCGTTCGCCGCGTCCGTGCAGGCGGGCCAGGACGCCGAGCGGGTGGGCGCGCCGGACGAGGCATACGAGCACTACGACCAGGCGCTGGCGCTGTGGGACGGCGTGCCCGACCCCGAAGGGGGCGCGGGCATGAGCCGGGTGGAGCTGGAGTGGTCGGCGGTCCGGTCGGGCGCGCGGACCGGGGACCTGCGACGGGCGGTCCAGCGGCTGCGGCGGCTGCTCACGCTGATCGATCCGGAGGACAAGGCGCTCGGCGCGGACGTCCGCGAACGCCTCGCGTACTACCTCCACGAGATGGACCGCCTGGAAGAGGCGGTCAAATGGTCGCAGGAGGCGCTCGACCTCACCCCGGTGGAGCCTCCGACTCCCGCGCGGGCGCGCGTCCTCGCGACCTATGTGCGATCGCTGCTGGCCACGCCCGAGCGGTACGACGAGGTTCCGGCGATGGCGGCCGAGACCCTGCGCGTGGCGCGTGAGGCGGACGTGCCGTCCGCCGAGGCCGCCGCGCTGATCTCGCTGGGGCTGCACACGGAGGCGACGCTCGGGCCGGGGCCGGAGGTTTCGCGCGCCTTCTCTGACGCGGTGCGGCTGGCCCGGACCTCGGGCAACATGCAGGTGATCCTGCGCGCGCTGTACGTCCAGGCGCATCTGCCGTACGAGACGGGAGAGCTCTCGCGCGCCCGCGCGCTGGCGGACGAGGCCGTCCGGTTCACCCTCGACAACGGGCTCACCTGGTCGACCTACGGCATCAACATCCGGTTCCTCCAGTTCCTCATCGCCTACACCGAGGGCGACTGGGACCGGGCGTCGGAGATCGCCGACGGGTTCGGCATCCGCGTGGTGCGCGACGTGGAGGCCGTCGTCTCCGCGTACGCGCTGTTCCTGGACGTGGGGCGGGGCAGCGCGCGCGCCGCGCACCGGCTCCAGTGGATCGAGCCGCTGTGGGACGGCGAGCAGTTCCTCTCCTACGTCGCGCGCGGCATGGCCGCCGAGCAGCGGATGTGGGAGGGCGACGACGCGGGGGCGCTGGAGCACGTCGCGACCGTCCTGCGGGACGAACTGCCGACCCACACCAGCCTGATCCGGATCGCGGCGGTGGGGCTGTGGGCGCACGCCGACCGGGCCGTCCGGGCGCGGCGTTCCAAGGACGCCGCCGCCGAGGCCGCCGCCCGCGCCGCCGCCGACGACCTGGTCAAGAAGGCCCGGTTCGCGGCGGCGCACACGCTGGACGGACGGCACGACGCGTGGATGGGCGCCGAGGGGCGCGGCTGGCTGGCGCGCGCGGAGGCCGAGTGGCGGCGCGCGCACGGCACCGACGAGCCGGAGCACTGGCGGACCGTCCGGGACATCTTCGACTACGGGTTCGTCTACGAGGTCGCGCGGTCGCGGTGGCGGCTTGCGGAGTCGCTCGCCGAGCACGGCGACCGGGACGGCGCGGCGGACGAGTGGCGCGCCGCCGTCGCCGACGCGGAGCGGCTGGGCGCGCGTCCGCTGCTGCGGGTGCTGCGCGACCTGGGCTCGCGGGCGCGGCTCTCGGACGACCGGTCCCGCCAGGACGGCGGCGCGGCGGGCGACCGGGGTCCGCTCGGCGGGCTCACCTCGCGCGAGCGCGAGGTGCTGAAGCTGGTGGCGACGGGCATGGGGAACAAGGAGATCGCGGCGACGCTGTTCATCTCCCCCAAGACCGCGAGCGTGCACGTGTCGAACATCCTGGCCAAGCTGAACGTCACGAGCCGCACGCAGGCCGCCGCCCTCGCGCACCGCGAGAACCTGTAGCCGGGCGCCCGGCGAGGCCGTGTCCGGCCATGGACCACGGAAGACGCGGGGTTTTCCGGGGGGTTAGCGTGCGGGCATGGCCGAATCGGCGACGGAGGAGTCCGGCCTGCCGCCCGGGTCGGTCGCGCCGGTCGCGTGGCGTCCGGTGGCGTTCGCGGCGGGCGGGGCGTTCGTCCTGCTGATGCTGCTCGCGTCGCGGTACGGCTACCACCGGGACGAGCTGTACTTTCTGGTCGCGGGACGGCATCTGGCCTGGGGATATCCGGACCAGCCGCCGCTGCTCCCGTTCCTGACCCGGCTGATGACGGAGATCGCGCCGCACTCGCTGACCGTCCTGCGGATCCCGGCGGCGCTGGCGGCGTCCGCGACGGTCCTGGTCGCAGCGCTGACGGCCCGCGAGATGGGCGGCGGACGGCGCGCGCAGGCGCTCACGGCGGTGCTGACGGCGATCTGCCCGTTCGTGGCCGCGATCGGGCACTCGTTCTACACCGCGTCCCCGGACCTGCCGGTCTCGACGACGCTGGTCTGGCTGGCCGTCCGGTGGGTGCGGACGCGCGACGACCGCCTGCTGCTCGCCGCCGGAGCCGTCGCGGGCGTGGCGCTGAACATCAAGTACCTGGCCGGGTTCCTGCTGGCCGGGATCGTCGCCGGGCTGCTGATCTCCGGGCCGCGTGAGGTGCTGCGGCGGCCGCTGCTCTGGGCGGGCGTCGCGGTGGCGGCGGCGCTGGCCGCGCCGAGTCTGGTGTGGCAGGCGCGGCACGGCTGGCCGCAGGTCGGGATGGCCGGGAAGATCGAGGCGCAGGGCGCGATGGCCGGACGTCCCGGGTTCCTGCCGTTCCAGGTGCTGCTGACGGGGATCGTGCCGTCCTGGCTGTGGATCTACGGGCTGTGGCGGCTCGCCCGGCCCGGTCCGCTGCGGGCGTTCCGGTTCCTAGCCTGGGCCTATGCGCTGCTGGCCGTGTTCTTCCTGGCGACGGGCGGCAAGCCGTACTATCTGGCGGGGTTGTGGCCCGCGCTGTGGGCGGCGGGCGCGGTCCACGTGGAGCGGCGGTCGGCGCCGCGCGGCTGGGGCTGGACGCTGGCCCGCCCGACGATCGTGATCGTCGGGTTGACGACGGTCGCGCTGACGCTGCCGGTCTACCCCGTCCGGTGGCTGCACGTGACGCCGCAGCCGGTCATCAACGTCGACTCGGCGGAGATGGTCGGATGGCCGCGGTTCGCCGCGCGGATCGCGGACGTCTACCGGACGCTGCCCGACAGGGCACGCGCGACGCTGCTGACCGGGAACTACGGCGAAGCCGGGGCGATCGACCGGTACGGCGGGAAGTACGGGCTTCCGCGTGCCTACAGCGGTCACAACGGTTTCTGGTATTTCGGACGTCCGCCGGACAGCGGCGGGCCGACGATCGTGGTCGGGCCGAAATCAGCGCACGACCTGCTCACCGCCTGGACGTCCGTGACCGTCGCCGGGCGCATCGACGACGGCGTCCATCTGAAGAACCAGGAACAGGGCAACCCGATCTGGGTGTGCCGGGGGCAGCGGATTCCCTGGTCCGAGCTGTGGCCGCGTCTCAAGCACCTGGGTTGACCAGGCCGCGGCCGGGGATGAGGGGCAGGTCGAGCGCGGTGAGCAGGCCGGGCGGGGACGCGACGACCGCCGGGACGGCGTTGACCAGCCGCATCGCGGTCGCCTTCAGCCCGGCGGTGTTGTGGTCGCCGTCCGAGCCGAGCAGCCGCAGGTCGAGCGTGTAGTTCGGCTCGCCGGTGAGCTCGACGCGGTAGCAGCCCTGCCCGGACGGCTGCGGCCAGTCGGGCGCGAGGTCGTCGCGCAGCCGGGTCACGTGCTCCAGGACGATGACGGGCCGTCCGCCGGACGTGCCGCGCAGTTCGAAGCGGAGCGCGGCGGTCGTGCCCTTCTCGATCATCCCGGACGCGATCTCGAACGTCTCGGGCGCGGGCAGCCTGACGTGGTGCTCCTCGATCGCGTCGAGTTCGACGGCCAGGGCTGCGGCGAGTTGCCGGACGACGCTGCCCCAGCCCATCGTCAGCACGCCGGGCAGCAGCAGCATGGGGGTCTGGTCGAGCGGGCGGCCGAAGCCCATGATGTCGAACAGGACGGTGCCCTGGTCGTAGGTCGCGTAGTTGAGGATCTCCATGCAGCGGATCTGGTCGATCCGCTCGCTGATCCCCGACAGCGCGATCGGCAGGACGTCGTTGGCGAACCCGGGGTCGATGCCGTTCACGAACAGCGACGAGCCGCCCTCGGCCGCCGCCGCGCGGATCGGCGCGATCATCTCGTCCGGGATGACCTGATCGGGGAACTGCAGGAACACCGGGCTGGCGGACACGACGTCCACGCCGGTGCGCAGCAACCGGGCGAGGTCGTCCAGGGCCTCCTGGATGCGGACGTCGGCCATGCACGTGTAGACGACGCAGTCGACGCCGCGCGCGAGGATCTCAGCCTCGTCACCGGACGCGGCGACGCCGACCGGTCCGAGCCCGCACAGCTCTCCGGCATCACGTCCGGCCTTGGCCGGGGTGGACGTCCAGACGCCGGCGAGCTCCAGGTCGGGGCGGGCGACGATGCCCGCGAGGGCGTGCCGTCCGACGTTGCCGGTTCCCCACAGCGCGACGCGGTACGTCATGGTCACTCCTCCGGGTCGGGCCGATCCGCGGCGCCGGGCCGGCCCGCGGCGAGGTCGGGCAGGCCGAGGTCGAGGTTGGGGACGTCGGTGCCGCCGTCCACGCGCAGGAGGGTCCCGGTGACGTATCCGGCGGCGGGCGAGGCGAGGTAGAGGACGGACGCGGCGACCTCCTCCGGGTCGCCGATGCGGCGCAGCGGCGTGTTCGCCTCCATGTGGGTCCGCAGGCCGTCGTCGGTCATGACGATGTCGAGCGCGGACGTCGCGACCGACCCGACGGCGATCGCGTTGACCCGGATGAGCGGCGCGAGGTCGCAGGCGGCGAGGCGGGTGTAGTGGGCGAGCGCGGCCTTGGCCGTCCCGTAGGCGAGGTAGCCGCGTCCGGCCATGCGTCCCATCGCGGACGCGATGTTGACGACCGCTCCCCCGCCCGCGGCGAGCATGTGCGGGACGGCCGCGGAGGTCAGGGCGTGCGCGCCGGAGACGTTGAACCGGAACGCCTCCTCCAGGTGCTCCGGGCCGGTGTCGAGGAAGGCGCGGGGCATGGCGCCGCCGACGTTGTTGACGACGATGTCGATCCGTCCGAACGCGCCCGCGGCGCGTCCGGCCAGCTCGGCGCAGGCGGCGGGGTCGGCCAGGTCGGACGGGACGACCAGCGCGCGCCGTCCGGCGGCCTCGACCTCGGCGGCGACCTTGCGCAGCTGCTCCTCGGTGCGGGCGGCGAGCACCACGTCGGCGCCCGCCTGCGCGAGCGCGACGGCGGAGGCGGCGCCGATCCCGCGCCCGGCGCCGGTGACGACGGCTACCCGGCCGTCGATGCGGAAGCGGTCCCAGATCACCTCTCAACCCCAACACGAAAGCCAACGGGGTTCAATGCGGATCTCGGGTTATTCCCACCCATTTGCTGGATGAAGTCGGGACTTTGTTCCCAACCTGATGTACACCGGAATCATCTCCCCGATGCGCCGGAGGTGGTTCCGATGTCCCGTCGCCGAACCGGGCAGCACTCCCCGGGCCGCTGCCCGACGGGCAAGGTCCGCTTCCGGGACCGCATCGCCGCCACGCTGGCCCTGGCGACGATCCAGCGCCAAGGCCGCCAGGACCGGGACAAGGCGGAGACGCGCGTCTACCGCTGCCCGAGCTGCGCGGGGTGGCACCTCACCTCGCAGCAGCCGCGCGTGACCGGTTAGCGCAGCAGTTTCGCGAGGGGTTCGACGAGGCCGGCGGACTGGCGCAGGCCCTCCTGGTAGACCGCGCCCCAGCGGGTGCGGTCGCCGAGGTCCGGGCCGTACGCCCGTACTGCGGCGTCGTCCGGACGAACGCGCAGGTCGGCGCCGCCGTCCGGGCCGGGCATGAGGTGGCCGAGCGGCTCGATGAGGATCAGCGTGCCCGCGCCCTGGGCGAGGTGGACGTTCGACCCGCCGCCGAACGCGCCGTCGATGTACTCGCGGCCGTCGATCTCGACCGGGCGGACCGCGCCGGGCGCGGCGCTGCTCGACGCGACGGCGGCGGAGAGCGGGACGCGGCTGTCGCGCGTCCAGACGACGGGCCGTCCGGCCTCGACGTCCACGGCGGTGACCAGCAGGTTCGCGTCCGGCCACGCGCGCGTGCCGATGGTGCGTTCCATGGCGGCCTCGTGCTGCTCGCCGGACATCGCGGTCGCCGCGCGGGCCAGCGCGCCGACCTCGCGCAGCGACGCGCGCGGGTCCGCGCCGGGCCTGTTCATGATCTCGAGGGCGCGCGGCATCACCGACGGGTCGCCGACCCGTTCGCCCGGCGGAAGCTCGGCCAGGTCGTCCAGGTCGCGGCCGGAGGTGAAGGCGGCCGCGGCGATCGCGCCCGCCGAGGTGCCGACGATCAGGTCGGCGCGGGTCAGGTCGACGCCCGCGCGGCGCAGCCCGTTTCCGAGGCCGAGCAGCCAGGCCGTCCCGACCGGGCCGCCCGGCCCGAGGACGAGGGCGGTGTCGTGGGAGGGCGTGGTGCCGGAGGAGGTCGTCATGGTCCCAACCTAGGCGGTGGCCGGCGAGGGGAGGCATCCGACTTTCGGCGGCGACCGAGGTCTCAGCCGAGGAAGTCGAAGGACGCTCCCGAGCCCGCTTCGCGCGCCGCCCGGTAGGCCGTCCAGGAGAGGGCGAGGTCCTGCCAGGGGAGGCCGACCGGGGCGTAGACGGTGATCTCCTCGTCCCGGACGCGGCCGGGGACCTCGCCGCGCAGCAGGTCGCCGAGCGTCCCGGCCGCGTGCCGCACCGACAGGCCCGCCGTGGCGAGCACGCCCATGTCGACCGCGAGCGGCACGTCGTCGACCACGACGCGGGCGTGTTCGAGCAGGTCGGGGGCCAGTTCGGTCTTGCCACGCTCGTCCGCGCCGAGCGAGGTGAGATGGGTGCCGGAAGCGATGTCGGCGGCGTCCAGCAGCGGGTGCCGCGCCCAGGTCGCGGTGATGACGATGTCCGCGCCCTCGACGGCGGCGCGGGCGTCCGCGGCGGTCCCGGACGGGACGCCGAGACGCTCACCGTGCCGTTCGGCGAACGCGGCGGCGCGACCCGCGTCCAGGTCGGCGACGGTGAGGCCGGTGATCTCGCGGAGCGCGCCGAGGCCGAGCAGCACCAGGTCGGACTGGGCGCCCGCGCCGATGACGGCGACGTTCCCGCCGCCGCGCCGGGCGAGCGCGTCGGTGCCGAGCGCGGCGGCGAGCCCGGTGCGCCAGGCGGTGACGGTCGCCGAGTCGAGCAGCGCGAGCAGCTCGCCGGACTCCAGGTCGTGCAGGCAGACGACACCGCGCAGCGCGGGCCGCGCGTCCGGGAACTTCGCGTTGACCTTGACGGTGTAGGCCGGGACGCCCGTGACCAGGCCCGGGATGAGGGCGGTCGCGCTGCCGGGCCCAGGCAGCGCGGTCACCACCCGGCGCGCGCCGGTCTCGCCGGGTTCGGCGGTGAACCCTGCGCGGAGGGCCGCGAGGATCGCGGACGGGTCGAGGAGGCGTTCCAGGTCGGTGCGGTTCAGCAGCAGCGTCACGTCCCGATTGTCGCAATTGGCCGGACTACTCGGGACGCCGCCCCGCGCCGGTGAGCGCGTCCCAGTCCCGCAGCCAGTCCCGCCCGACGTCGTCCACGAACGACCCGGGCGGCGGCTGGACGTCGTGGGCGGCGAGCCACTCCCCCGGCCGCCGCATCGCCGGCCGGACGCGGCCGTCGCTCGGCATGAGCTGCGGCAGGATCGGCGCGGGCAGCGCGCGCGGGGCCGGGCCCGCGACGGCCTGCTCGGCGGCCAGCTCGGCGGAGTCCTTCTCCTCGGCCATGCCGATCGGGCCCTCGCGGCGGGCGTTGAAGAACTGGTCCACCGCCGGGTGCGTGCTGGACAGGATCATCTCGCGCGGCCCGAACATCACCAGGCCGCGGCGGAACAGCAGGCCGAGGTTGTCCGGCAGGACGCGGGCGGTGCCGATGTCGTGGGTGACGATGAGGAACGTCGCGCCCATGTCGGCGTTCAGGTCGACGAACAGCTGGTTCAGGTAGGCCGTCCGGACGGGGTCGAGGCCGGAGTCCGGCTCGTCGGCGAGGATCACCTCGGGGTCGAGGACGAGCGCGCGGGCGAGCCCGGCGCGCTTCTTCATCCCGCCGGAGATCTCGCCGGGCAGCTTGTCGTCGGAGCCGGTCAGGCCGACCATCTCCATCTTCTCCAGCACGATCCGCCGGATCTCCGACTCGCTCTTGCGGGTGTGCTCGCGCAGCGGGAACGCGATGTTGTCGAAGATGTTCATCGAGCCGAACAG
Source organism: Spirillospora sp. NPDC052269 (assembly GCF_040679435.1). Taxonomy (NCBI): domain Bacteria; kingdom Bacillati; phylum Actinomycetota; class Actinomycetes; order Streptosporangiales; family Thermomonosporaceae; genus Spirillospora; species Spirillospora sp. NPDC052269. The sequence goes on along the minus strand of NZ_JBFAUU010000013.1, from coordinate 1,828 downwards.
CGCACCGTCCTGGAACAGGACGCCGAACCGGCGGCGCACCTCGTACAGCTCGTTCTCGCGGACGCGGGGCACGTCGCGGCCGTCCACGTAGACGTGGCCGCGGTCCGGGCGCAGCAGTCCGACCAGGTTCTTCAGGAAGACCGACTTGCCCGTGCCGGACGGCCCGAGCAGCGCGGAGATCTCACCGGCGGGGATCGTGAGCGTGACGTCCTCCCACACCACCTGCCGCCCGAACGACTTCTTGAGCCCTTCCACCCGGATCTCGATGCCCATGGCGACTCCAACGGGCGGAGGCCGGGGGCGGGGTGGATCCCGTGACCTGCTGCCGCCCCCGCCGTCTTCGACGATACGTCCGGCCGGACGCGCCCGGGAGGCCCGTCCCGCACCAACACAGGGCCAGTATTGGACGTTTCGTCCAAGGTCGCCCGGGTTTCGGCCATCGGGCCACCATGCCCGAAATACGGGTTCGGACTCGAACCCAATGTGCCAACGCGCGCGGTGATCCTTCGGCAGATTCTCGGGTTCCGTTCAGCGAACCGGACCCACCAGGCTCGGAGGCGACCTCCGGCGCGCCATCAGGGGCGCGCCCATCCCCCTCTGGAGGCTCCCATGAAGAACCGTCACACCCGCGGACGCGGACCGGTCGTGCTGTGCGCGGCCCTCGGGCTCACGGCGACCGGCCTGGCCGTCGTCCCGGCCCTCGCGAGCGCCGCGCCGGCGAGGAAGGACGTCGCCCGGACGGCGTCCGACTCCCCGATGCTCGCCCAGGCCCACCTGGTCAAGGGCCTGTCCACCAAGCTCGGCGGAGCCACCGCCGGGTCCTATGTGGACGACGCGACCGGCAGGCTCGTGGTCACGGTGACCAACGCGACCGCGGCCAAGTCCGTGCGAGCGGCGGGCGCCGAACCACGCACGGTCAGCCGGTCGGGCGGCGACCTGAAGAAGGTGATGGCCGCGCTCAAACGGGAGGCGACCGTCCCGGGCACCGCCTGGGCGCCCGACCCCAAGACGAACCAGGTCGTCCTGTCCGTCGACAAGACGGTCACCGGCGCGAGGCTCGCGAAGGTGAAGAAGGCGGCGGCCAGGCACGGCGCGGCGGTCCGGCTCGCGCACGTCGGCGGCAGGTTCCGGCCGCTGACGGCGGGAGGCGAGGCCATCTGGACCGACGGCGGGCGCTGCTCGCTGGGGTTCAACGTCAAGAAGGGCTCGGACTACTACTTCCTGACCGCGGGGCACTGCACCGCGATCGGCAAGTCGTGGTCGGCCACGCAGGGCGGCGCCACGCTCGGCGACACCGTGGACGGGACGTTCCCCGGCCACGACTACGGCCTGGTCAAGTACGCGAGCCCCCCGTCCGACACCAAGGGCGTGGTGAGCCTGTACGACAAGGGCGAGCAGGACATCACCGGCCCCGCCGAGGCGGTCGTCGGGCAGACCGTCAGCCGCAGCGGCAGCACCACCCAGGTGCACGACGGCAAGGTGACCGCACTCGACCAGACGGTGAACTACCAGGAGGGGTCGGTCACCGGCCTCATCCAGACCACCGTCTGCGCCGAGCCGGGCGACAGCGGCGGCTCGCTGTTCGCCGGGGACAAGGCCCTCGGGCTGACCTCGGGCGGCAGCGGCGACTGCACGTCCGGCGGGGAGACCTTCTTCCAGCCGGTCGGCCCGGCGCTGAGCGCGTTCGGCGTCGAGCTGTACTGACCCTCGCGTCCTAGGGTGTGTCTCAAGGTCACCTGCCCTACTGCGCGACGCCCAGGCACGCACCTCACGGGGTTGTCGTCGGTCGACGGCCAAACCCGGGCCGACTCCCTCCTCCGCCCCCGCG
>NZ_JBFAUU010000012.1:163705-342740 GCF_040679435.1 Spirillospora sp. NPDC052269 | reverse complement strand
ATCCTGTCGGCCAGCTCCTACTTCATGAAGTCCCCGCCGGAGCAGTACTCCGACGACGACGCGCGCGACGCCGTCGAGGCCTTCATCAACGGCGACCTCGACCGCTGACCCGGGCCTTTGAGCCGGCCGGTGTGAATCGGTCCGCACAGAGCACCCGCGGCTGAACGGCCACTCGAGTGACCCCTGACGGGTTCGTCCCGTCAGGGGTCGCTTTGTTTCATAGGCAAAATCGGCATACAGCGCCCGTTGTCACGCTCTGGTTCTACCCTGGCACCCCGCGTGATTTCTCCGGGAGGCTCCGATGGAAGCAGCGGCGTGGCGCCCCGTCCGCCGTCCCCGCGCCCCGCTCCCTCAGGAACGCGTGCCGGAGTGGGTGATCAGGGTGCTGGCGGTCGCCGTGGTGTCGGGGGTCGCGGCGGGGTGCGGGGGCTGGCCGGGCCGGACCGACCCCACCCACGCCGGGCTGCCCCGGGACGGCGGGACGCTGCGCGTCGCCGGGTCGTCCGACGTGGAGCACCTGGACCCGGCGTCGGCGGAGAGCGTGGGCGCCCGCGGGCTCGACCGGACGTTCGCGCGCACGCTGTTCGGGACGGTCGCGTCCAACGTGTTCGCCGAGACCGTCCCGGTGCATCCGGACGTGGCGGAGCGGCTCCCGACCCGCGCGAACGGCGACGTCAGCGCGGACGGCCTGACCTACACCGTCCGGCTGCGCGCCGACGTCCTCTGGGACACCGCGCCGCCGCGCCCGGTCACCGCGTCCGACTTCGTGCGCGGGTTCAAACGGCTGTGCAATCCGGGCGCGCCGTCCGCCGGGACGGGCTACTTCACCACGACGCTGCGCGGCATGGACGTCTACTGCCGGGGATACGCCCGTCTCGGAGAGCACGGTGTCGACGCCGCCACGTCCGGTTCGTCCGGCGCGGAGGCGCGCGCCGCCGCCCTGTTCGCCGCCTACCAGGACGGCCACGACATCGCGGGCGTGCACGCCGCCGACGACCGGACACTGGTGTTCCGCCTGATCAGGCCCGCCTCCGACTTCCTCGACCTCCTCACGCTCGAGTACACCGCGGCAGCGCCGCGCGAGTACGACGGCCGCCTGCCGGACGGCCCGGCCTTCAGGCGGCACACGATCTCGGACGGCCCGTACCGGATCTCCGAGTACCGTCCGGACATCTCCTACCTGCTCACCCGCAACCCGGCCTGGCGCGCCGGGAGCGACCCGCTGCGCGAACGGCACGTGGACCGCATCCGGATCACGCTGGGCCAGGACTCTGCCGAGGCCGTCCAGCAGCAGCTGGAGACCGGCGCGGCCGATCTCGCCTGGGACCAGCCGGTGCCCGCCTCGGCGCTGCCCCGGCTGCGGCCCGGCCACGACCCGCGGTTCGCCGTCCGGAGCGCGCCCTCGACCAGCCCCTACCTGGTCTTCAACCTGCGCAGCCCGAACAACCGGCACGCCCTGGCCGACCGGAACGTGCGCCGCGCCCTCGCCCACGCGGTCGACCGCTCCGCCCTGGTCAAGATCGTCGGGGGTCCGGCCGTGGCCCGTCCGCTGCACACGGTCATCCCGCCCGGCACCACCGGGTACGCGCCCGCCGACCCGTTCCCCACGCCCGGTGACTCCGGCGACCCCGCCACCTGCCGCCGTCTGCTGGCCTCGGCAGGCTATCCAGGGGGTCTGACACTCCGGTTCCCGTACCGCGTGAACAGCGTGCACCGGCTGATCGCCGAGTCCCTGCGGCAGAACCTCGCCGGCTGCGGTGTCCGGACCGTCCCGTTTCCGGACACCGGCGGCGACTTCTACGGCCGGACGCTCTCCGACCCCGGACGCGGCGCCGCGGGCGCCTGGGACATCGCCGCGCCCGGCTGGACGCCCGACTGGTACGGCTCGAACGGCCGCTCGGTGCTGCTCCCCCTGCTGTCCGGGCGCTCGCTCGGCCCGGGATCCACCAACTACGGCGGCTACGAGAACCCGCGGGTGGACGCGCTGATCGACCAGGCGCTCACGGCCCCGTCCGAGGCGAAGGCCGCCGACGCCTGGCGGCGCGCCGACCGGATCGCGACCGAGGACGCCGCGATCCTCCCGCTCCTCGACCGCTCACACACCGTCTTCATGTCGTCCCGCGTCCGGAACGCCCTGTTCCTGCCCACGTCCGCCGGCTACGACTACACCCGCGTCTACCTCGCCCAATGAGCCTCGGACGTCAGCAGGCCTCGGGCGTCAGCGACGCCTCGGGCGTCAGCGGACCTCGGATGTCAACGGGCCCCGGGTCAGCGAGCCTCGAACGCCAGCGAGCCCCGGATGTCAACGGGCCTCGGACGTCAACGACGCCTCGGATGTCAGTGGGCCTCCGTGACGCTGATCGTGCGGCCGAGGATCTCTCGTGCGCGCGCGATCTCAGCCGCACGCTCGTCCAGGACGTCGAGCTGTGTGCGCAGTTTGTCGAGCACGCCGGGGCACGGGCGTAGCCCGGTCCTGCCGTCCGCACACGGCAGCACCTGTTTGATCAGCCGGATGGGCAGACCGGCGGCCAGCAGCGCTCGCACTTGGAGGACGACCTCCGCGACGGCCTCCTCATAGTCGCGATAGCCGTTCGGCAGCCGCTGCGACTCGATGAGGCCCTGGTCCTCGTAATAGCGCAGCAGCCGTCCGCTGACACCGGTGCTCTTGGCGAGTTCCCCGATCAGCAACGACGCCCCTCTTCCCGTCCGCACGTCCGTCCTGGGCTTGACCTTCACATGGTGTCAAGGCGCAACAGTGGGCCGCGCGGGCGCATTCCGGCGTCCGCGACCGTCCGGAACCCTCAGGAGGAACGTTGATCATCGATGCGCACGGCCATGTCCACAGCCCTGTGGACGAACACATCGCCCTGCTGGACGAGGCCGGAGTCGACCGAGCGGTGCTGTTCCCGACGCGTCCGCACCCGGAGCGGGCATCCGACCTGGCGTCGCTGCGCCGCGAGTTCGCCCTTCTGGACGACGCCCTCAACGGAAGCGCCGACCCGGCGGCCGGCCAGATGGCGGCGTTCGCGACCGCGTTCGCGGAGCTGGACGAGGCCCTCGCCGCCCATCCCGACCGTTTCGTCGGCTTCGGATCGGTGCCGCTCAGCCTCCCGGCCGACCAGGCCGAGGCCTGGGTCGAGCGGGAGATCGTCGGACGCGACCTGAAAGGCGTCGGCGAGCTCACCCCGCCGCCCGGACGCGCCGACCTCGTCGAACCCGTCCTGCGCGCCGCGGCCGACCAGGGCGGCCTGCCCGTCGTCGTGCACGGCTTCGCGCCCACGACGGCGGACGACCTGCGGACGCTCGCCGTCCTCGCCGCGAGGCACCCGGAGGTCCCGCTGGTGGTGAGCCAGCTCGGCGGCCTGAACTGGATGGACGCCGTCGAGTTCGTCCGCGACACCCCGAGCATGTATCTCGAGCTGTCCACCGCGCCGACGATCATCGCCGTCCGGCTGGCGGTCGCCGAGGTGCCCGAGCGGACGCTGTTCGGCTCGGACGCGCCCTACGGCGACCCGGTGGTCACACGGACCGCGATCAAGCGCGCGACCTCGTCCGGGGAGGTGCTCGCCCGGGTCCTCGGCGGCACCGCGGCGGCCCTTCTCGGGCTGTCACGGTCCGAGGCCGTCCCATCGCGAACCCCTGCGGCGTAGGGGGTTTCGACACCTTAGGTGGGGTATTGTCCTCCGCTCCGGTTGATCATCCCAGCGGAGGTGTCATGGCCGTCGCCCCGAACGCGTACGAGGCCCGTTGGAACGCGCGGTGCGCCGAGCTCGACGCGCATCCGGCGATCAGGGTCTCGTACCGGATCGACGGTGGCATCGACGCGGCGGTCACGGACGCCGACGCCGCCTGGGCGACACTGGCCGGATCCACCGGGACCACCGCGCCCGCGGGGCTCGACGACCACTTCCACCGGTTCCGCACACTGGGACGGCAGTGGGGGGCCGAGGAGTCCGGCGTCCACGGCGAGTTCTTCCTGACGCACCTCGCGGCGGCACAGCCGCAGGCGTACGAGTCGTGGATCGACTCGTGGAAGGACGAGGAGCGCTTCTCGTCCAGGGAGCTGCGCATCATCGACGAGCATCCGGTCACCGGAACGGGCGCCCTCGCCGGGATCCGGCTGCGCCCGGGCGGCGAGCCGGAGCTGTGGTGGTCCACGATCCAGTACGCCGACTGGAAGCTGGACATCGGCTACCGCGAGTACATGGACGCGCTCCTGCTCACCCGGGGCGCGTTCCACTGGCAGTTCCTCTTCACCCGCGCGCCCCTCGCGTCGGAGGAGTTCGACTCGGTGCGCGCGCGGCTGGAGCGGACGCTCGAGGGCCTGCCCGTCCTGTTCCCCGAGGACGACTTCGGCCCGCTCAGGCGGCGTTTCGAGGAACGTCTGTGAGGACGGTCACCCGGTTGGACGCGGCGCGGTAGGCGAGCGCGCCCAGCACGTACAGCGCGGCGACCGCGACGACCGTCCCGGCCGAGACGCCGCTCGTGGGCAGCCAGCTCGCCGCGAGCGCCGCCGACGCGGCGAACGTGGCGTTGAAGAGCATGTCGTAGACGGCGAAGACCCGTCCCCGGTAGCCGTCCTCGACGGTCTCCTGGAGGATCGTGTCCACGCACAGCTTCACGCCCTGCGACGTGAGGCCCAGCGCGAGCGACGCGGCCGCCCACGCGGCCTCGTCGAACGGCAGCCCGAGCACGAGCATGCACACCCCGCCGCCCACCAGCAGCATCGCGATCCACGCCTGCTTGCTGATCCGCCGCACGACCGCCGGGGTGACCACGGCGGCGGCGAAGTAGCCCACCCCCGACACGCCGAGCATGATCGCCGCGACGCGCAGGCCGTCCTCGGCGTCGCCTGTGAAGTGGCCCCGGCACAGCAGCAGCGTCTGCATCAGCACGATGCCGTACAGGAACCGGTGGAACGAGATCGCGCCGAGCGCCAGCGCGGCCGGACGGAGCCGCGCGATGTGCCGCGCGCCGTCCACGAGGCCGTGCAGCACCTCCCGGGCCGTCCCGCCGTCGGACGGCTCGCCCGCGTGCGGCCCGAGCAGGTCGCGGGGCAGCAGCAGGGCGAGCGCCCCGGCGAGCAGGAACATCACGGCGGCCGCCGCGAGGATGAGCGCGGTGCCGTGCGGGCCCGCGCCGAACACGCCGCGCAGCAGGTAGCCGAGGCCGGCGCCGATGAACGCGATGATCGTCCCGGACGTCACGGCGAACGCGTTGGCCGTGACGAGCTGCTCCCGCCGCACCACGTGCGGGAGCGCCGCCGACAGTGCGGACAGGAAGAACCGGTTCACGCCGAGGACGACCAGGCCGCCGGCGAAGAAGGGCAGGCCGTCCTCGTCGACGGCGACCGTGAGCGCGACGAGCAGCACGACCGCCGCGCGCAGCACCGGAGCCCACACGAGGATCTGGCGGCGCCGCCACCGGTCGAGGAACACGCCCACGAACGGGCCGAGCACCGAGTACGGCAGCAGGGTGATCGCGAACGCGGCCGCCGCCTTGCCCGCCGACGCCTGCCGCTCGGGCGAGAAGAACACGTACCCGGCCAGCGCCACCTGGAAGACGCCGTCGGTCAGCTGCGACACGAGGCGCACGGCGTAGAGGCGGCGGAAGTGCCGTCCGCCCAGAATCCGCCCCAGCTCCCCAGCTCTCACTCGATCACTTTCGTCAGGGCCGGGGTTCCGCCGCCGCCGCGAACATGGCGTCGGCGATGTGCTCCAGGTCGTCCTCGGTGCAGACGTACGGCGGCATCGCGTAGATCAGCCGCCCGAACGGACGCAGCCAGACGCCGTGCGCCATCGCGACGTCCTGGACGGTCGGCACGTCGACCGGCTCGTCCATCTCGATCACCGCGATGCCGCCCAGGACGCGGACGTCGGCCACGCCCGGCAGCTCGCGCGCGGGCTCCAGGCCGGCGGTCATGACGGCCTCGATCGTGTCGATCTCGGCGCGCCAGTCGCGGGACAGCAGCAGGTCGATCGACGCGGACGCCACGGACGCGGCCAGCGGGTTGGCCATGTAGGTCGGGCCGTGCATGAGCACCCCGGCCTCGCCCCCGGTGATCGTCCGGGCCACCTCGTCGGTGCACAGCGTCGCGGCCATCGTCATGTAACCGCCGGTCAGGGCCTTGCCGACGCACATGATGTCCGGAACGACCTCGGCGTGGTCGCAGCCCCACATCTCGCCCGTCCGGCCGAAGCCGGTGGCGATCTCGTCCAGGATCAGCGGGACGCCCAGCTCGTCGGCGACCTCGCGGAACGCCTGGAGGTACTCGGGCGCGTAGAAGCGCATCCCGCCCGCGCCCTGGACGATCGGCTCGACGATCACTCCGGCGATCTCGCCGGAGTGCTCGGCGGCGAGGCGGCGCAGGCCGTCCAGGTAGGCGGTGTCGGGTTCGGCGTCGTAGCCGAGCGGCGGGGCGTCGGCGAACACGTGCTGTGCGAGGACGTCCCCGAACAGGTGGTGCATGCCGTTGACCGGGTCGCAGACGGCCATGTCGCCGAACGTGTCGCCGTGGTAGCCGCCCCGGACGGTCAGCAGCCGGTGCCGTTCGGGCCGTCCCTGCGAACGCCAGTACTGCAGCGCCATCTTGATCGCGACCTCGACCGCGACCGAACCGGAGTCGGCGAAGAACACCTTCGTCAGCGGCCCGGGCGTGAGGTCGACCAGCTTGCGCGCGAGCCGGACGGCCGGCGGATGCGTCAGCCCGCCGAACATCACGTGCGCCATCTTCCCCAGCTGCGCGGTCACCGCCGCGTCCAGCTTCGGGTGCCGGTAGCCGTGGATCGCCGCCCACCAGGACGACATCCCGTCGATCAGCTCGGTGCCGTCGGCGAGGGTCAGCCGCGTCCCGGCCGCCGACACGACCGGGAGCGCCGGGGTCTCGGCGGGCATCGGCGCGTACGGGTGCCAGATGTGCTCGCGGTCGAAGGCGACCAGGTCGTCGGCCGCCTGCGGGCTCATCCGCCCGAGCTGAAGGTCGATCATCCCTCGTCCTTCGTGTCCGGGTCCTCGGCCGCACCGGCCGGGACGACGCCCTGTTCGGCGCCCCACGCGCGCAGCGCCTCGGCGGCCGTGTCCTTCCCGACCGGCCCCTGGTCGAGGCGCAGCTCGAGCAGGAACTTGTAGGCCTTCCCGACGATCGGGCCGGGCCGGATGCCGAGGATCTCCTGGATCTCGTTGCCGTCCAGCTCGGGCCGGATCGAGGCGAGCTCCTCCTCCTCGGCGAGCCGGGAGATCCGCACCTCGAGCTCGTCGTAGGTGCGGCGGAGCCGGTCGGCCTTGCGCTTGTTGCGGGTGGTGCAGTCGGCCCGGGTCAGCTTGTGCAGGCGCGACAGCAGCGGCCCGCCGTCCCGGACGTACCGGCGGACGGCCGAGTCGGTCCACTCGCCCGTCCCGTAGCCGTGGAACCGCAGGTGCAGCTCGACCAGCCGGGACACCTCGCCGATGACGTCCTTCGGGTAGCGCAGCTCGGTCAGCCGCTTGCGCGCCATCTTCGCGCCGACCACCTCGTGGTGGTGGAACGAGACGCGCCCGCCCGACTCGAACCGGCGGGTCTTCGGCTTGCCGATGTCGTGCAGCAGGGCGGCCAGGCGGAGCACGAGGTCCGGGCCGCCTTCCTCCTGCGCGATGGCCTGCTCCAGGACGATCAGCGAGTGCTCGTAGACGTCCTTGTGCCGGTGGTGCTCGTCGATCTCCAGCCGCAGCTTCGGCAGCTCGGGCAGGACGTGCGCGGCGAGGCCGGTGTCGACCAGCAGCGCCAGGCCCTCGCGCGGGTACGCGCCGCACAGCAGCTTCGACAGCTCGTCGCGGACGCGCTCGGCCGACACGATCTCGATCCGGGACGACATCCCGGTCATCGCGGCGACCACGTCCGGCGCGACCGTGAAGCCCAGCTGGGACGCGAACCGGGCGGCGCGCATCATCCGCAGCGGGTCGTCGCTGAAGGAGTCCTCGGGCAGGCCGGGCGTGCGGAGCAGGCCGCGGCCGAGGTCGGCGAGGCCGCCGAACGGGTCGACGAACTCGTACTCGGGCAGCTTCACCGCCATCGCGTTCACCGCGAAGTCGCGGCGGCGCAGGTCCTCCACCAGGGAGGTCCCGTAGGACACCTCGGGCTTGCGGGACCTCGGGTCGTAGGTCTCGGACCGGTAGGTGGTGATCTCCAGCTCGTGGCCGTCCTTGCGCAGGCCGACCGTGCCGAACTCGATGCCGATCGTCCAGACCGCGTCCGCCCAGCCGTCGATCAGCTCCAGGATGCGCTGCGGCGGGGCGTCGGTGGTGAGGTCGACATCCTTGGTGGGGCGGCGCAGCAGGGCGTCACGGACGGGCCCGCCGACGAGCGCCAGCTCGTGGCCGGCGGCGGCGAACCGTCCGGCGAGGTCCTCGGCGACCGGGGCGACCCGGGACAGCAGCTCGGTGATCGCGGCCCGGCCGGCGTCGGGGGCGTTCGGGATCGCGTTGGGATCAGGCACGGCCATCGAGCGTATGTCCTTGGTCGACTGCTGACAAAGCACTATTCACCGCCGCGAACCCCTCGTCGCCTCTATACACGGCGCGATAGCCGGGTTACGTTCTGATCACCTCGCGAGCGCCCGCGCGGCCGACGGTGAACCTCCGTGACAACGGTATCGGGGAACCTCGGGCGCGCGGTCCACCGCGGGTGCCGCACCGACCGTGGCGGATCCGGTGCGGGCGGACCCGGCCGGGCCAGGGACGCGCCGAGCGGAGTGGATCCCGCGGACGCGCGAGGCGGCCGGACGACGCCGGAGGGCCGCGGCGGAACGGGGTTTTGGGACGTCCGGGGCGCGACGGCGCGCATCGGGGCCGGACGCACGGGTATGTGGGGAGGCCCCTCACAGAGTGGCTCACGGGGATACGGATCACCCACCGGGATGCGGGGTGTGGGCCCCGCGGGACGGAGCCGGAGATGAAGGACGCCCTCACCATTCACCGCGCGTTGCTCGGCGGGGAGACACGGCACGAGATCGTGCGGCTGCCCTTCGGGATCGCGACCGCCGACGAGCTCCCCGAGGCGCTCGGACTCCCGGCGGAGCGGTGTCTGGTGACCCGCGTCTACGCCTGCGAGGCCGGCTACCACGGTGAACGCTTCCTGGCCGGGGCCCTGGTCTTCGCGGGCCGCCAGCCCCTCCAGGACGCCGTCCGCCGCGAGGTGGGCGCCCGCCAGGCCCGTCCGGCCCGCGCCGACACCGTCAACGCCGTCACCGAATACGCCGCCGGGCTGGTCTCCCCTCTCCTCCTGCCTCCCTCGATGCCCCTCCTGATCGACCGGCGCGTCCTGGAGGCCCGCTCCCCGGACGACGTCGTCTACACCCCGACCGGTGAACCGTCCACCGCCCTCGGCATCCGCCTCGCCGATCTCCGCCTCCTCACCTCCGCCAAGCCCTGCCTCCTCGTCCCACCGCCCCCGTCCCTGGTCATCGAGTCCCCCACCCGCCGTCCGGCGAGCAGACTCCCCCACCGCGCCCGCTGAGCCGGGCGCGAGTGCCGATCAGCACGCCGACGAATCGGGATGATCTGGTCGAGTTCGTTGATCTTTCGTGAAGGTCGTCCGGCCCGCCCCGCCCATCCCGCGGGCCGGGCCGGACGTCCGGCGCGCTGATCATCCGCATGCCGGTCGGCCTGCGCGTGTTGATCGGGCCGGGCCGGTGTCCGGAGCGCCGGAACAGGGCATGGGCCCCGGTGGATCGGGGGCCGCGAAGACATCGATCTTGGGACGAGTCTCGCGGGCCGGAGGCTCAGACGGTCGGACGGGAGCTTGGGCGCGGATACCATCGAGCGCGTGGTGCGGAGACTGGACGCCCGGCCGCTTCGAGGCGGTTCCCGGGCTGGCGCGGCGTGAGAGCGGCGGGACGCGTGGCGGCCCTGGCCGCACTGGTGCCCTGCCTTCTCGGGAGCGCCGCGCCGGGGGCGTTCGCCGTGCCGTCCGGCGGGACGGCCGCGACCGACGCGAAGATCATGACCGGCGCGCTCGCCGCCCAGCCCGCGCTCCCTGACGCGGCCGCCGACGCGGCCGCCGAGCCGGGCCGGGCGCAGCAGGGGAAGGTGTCGCTCGCCCTGACGACCGTCAGCCCCAAGGCCGCCGAGGCGTCGGGCAAGCGCGCCAAGGTCCAGATCACCGGCACCGTCGAGAACCACACCGGGCGCCAGCAGACCGGGCTGACCGTCCGGATGCGGTACAACGGCACCGCGCTGACCACCCGCTCCCAGCTGGAGCGGTACGCGGCCGGACAGCCGTCCGCGCTGCTCAGGGGGCTGGGCACCAAGATCGTCCAGCTCCCCAAGGCGGCCGTTCCGAACGGCGCCCAGGCCTTCTCCCTCAGCGCGAAGACCGGCGACATCGGGATGCGGACCTTCGGCGTGTACCCGGTCGGCGTCGAGGTCGTGAACGCCGCGCAGGAGGTCGTCGCCGGGGTCATCACGTTCGTGACGTTCGCCCCCAAGGCGGGCGACGTGAAGCCGGTCAAGGTCGGCTGGGTCTGGCCGCTGATCGACCGGCAGCACCGCACCGCCGCGGACGCGTTCACCGACGACGACCTGAACACCCAGATGGGCAAGGACGGCCGGCTGTCCGGCCTGGTCTCCGCCGCCGCGTCCACCAAGACCCCGGTGACCTGGGCCGTCGACCCCGCCCTGCTGGACGACGCGAACCAGATGGCGACCGGTTCGTACCAGGTCCAGGGCCTGCGCGAGGACACCTCGGTCAAGAAGCCGAAGAGCGCCAACGCGGCGGCCTGGCTGAAGCAGCTCAAGGCCGCGATGAAGACCGACCAGTACTTCGCGCTGCCGTACGCCGACCCGGACGTGGTCGCGCTCGTCCGCAACGAGCAGAACAACCAGGTCGCGCTGGCCTACAAGAACGCGCAGGTCGCCCAGAACCTGCTGGGCGCGCTGCCGAGCACCCCGATGGCGTGGCCGCCGGCCGGCGTCGCCGGCCCCAACACGCTGAAGCAGCTCGTCCAGCGTGGCCGGGTGGGCAACGGGCCGATCCTGATGAGCAGCGACAACGCGTTCACCCCGGCCCCGAGCGGCTACACGGCGAACGCGGTGACGCAGACGGAGATCAACAACCGGTCGCACACCGTCCTCACCTACGACGACAAGCTCTCCGACATCCTCGACCAGAACTCCCGGGCGCCCGGCGGGAAGGTGCTGACCGAGCAGCGGTTCCTGGCCGAGACCGCGATGATCACGGCTGAGCGCCCGCAGGCCGCGGGCCGGACGCTCGTCGTCGCGCCCGGACGGCACTGGAACCCGCCCGCCGACCTGGCCAGGCAGCTGCTCGCCGACACCGCGAACGTGCCGTGGCTGAGCGCCGACACGCTCGACAAGATCGCCCGGACGCATCCGGAGCAGCGCCAGTCGAAGGGCTACCCGGACGAGTACCGGGGCTACGAGCTCGGCCCCGGCTACCTCGACCAGGTGCACCGGATCCAGCAGGAGGCCAACTCCTTCGCCTCGATCGTGGTGAACTCGACCAGCCCCGTGTACGAGCGGGCCGTGCTGCGGCTCGAGTCGGTGTCCTGGCGGGGCAAGCCGACCACCGCGTACGCCGCGCGCCGCCGCGTCAGCTCCCAGCTGGGCGACGACACCGGCCGGGTCCGGGTGATCAGCAGACAGACCGGGCTGGCCGGGAACTCCGGCATGGTGCACATCACGGTCGCCAACGACCTGCCGGACCAGACCGTCCGCGTGATCGTGAACGTCTCGTCGGAGAACACCGCCAAGCTCCAGATCGGCAAGCTGGAGGGGCGCTCCCCGATCGACCTCAAACCGGGTGACAAGGTCACCCGGAACCTGCCGGTCACCGCCAACGGCAACGGGCGCTTCCGGCTGCTGGTGCAGCTGGGGTCCGCCGACGGCAACGACTACGGCGATCCGTACGTCATCACCGTCCGGACGACCGGCTATGGACGGACATCGCTCGTCATCACGGGCGGCGCACTTGCCGTACTCTTCGTGGGCGTCGGAGTGCGGGCCATGCGAGCGAGGCGCCGCCGGAAAGCGGAGGCAGCCGGTGACGGACGGACCGGAACGGAACCAGCGACCGGAGCGCCGGGGCCCTACTACCCCGGAGCGGAACCCCTGGTCGCAGGAGACCCCGGGCTACCCGAACCCGGAACAGGAGCACCCGCGGGCACCGGGAGCGCCGGGGCGGCCGCAGGCTCCCCAGCAGCACCCGGGGTATCCGCAGGGGCAGACGCCCCCGCCGGGCTACGGGCAGAACCCGCCGAATACCCAATGGGACCAGCAGAGGACCCCGCCCCCGCCGAATACGGGACAGCCGAACACCGGCCGTCCGGGACCGGGGCAGGCGCCGGGGCATCCGGGGCAGCAGTATCCGGCGCAGCCGCAGGACGGCACGCGTCCGGAAACGGCACCGGGCCGACACCACTACCAGGGAACGACTCCCGCGCCACCGTACGGGACGGCCGGGCCCCAGCCGGGGCGGAACCGTCAGCCGACGGTGCAGATGCCGGCGCCGGGACGCCGGACGCCGACAAGTGGGCCGGGACCGGAGGCTGGTTCGGGAGCGGGTCAGGGTCCAGGCCAGGGCCAGGGCCAGGGGCCGGGCATGCCGCCGGGAACGGGGCAGAGCCCGCACCCGGGTCAGCCCCACGGACCGGGGACGCCGGGGCAGGGTCGTCCGCCGATGGGGATGAGCGCGGCCGCTGAGACCGCGCTCGACCTGCCGATCCCGCCCGGGACCGAGGCCCCGACCGCGCCTCCCGCCGAGACCGGCGAGGGTGAGGGGGACGGCGGAGGCGGTTCGAGCCTGCTGAAGTCGGGCGCCATGATGGCGCTCGGCACGGTCGCGTCCCGCGTGACCGGCTTCCTCCGGACGGCGGCGATCGTCGCCGCGCTGGGCAACGGCGCCCTGCTCGGCATCTACAACACCGCCAACACCTTCCCGAACCAGATCTACGACCTGCTGCTCGGCGGCATCCTGACCAGCGTCATCGTGCCGCTGCTGGTCCGCGCCAAGGAACGTGACAAGGCCTACGGCGAGCAGTACGAGCAGCGCGTGTTCACCCTGTCGGTGCTGGGCCTGGGCGGGCTGTCGGTGCTGGCGATGCTCGCCGCGCCGCTGCTGATCACGATGGCCGCGCCGTCCTACCACGGGGACGCCCGGAAGGTCGCGATCCTCTTCGCGCTGTTCTTCCTGCCGCAGATCTTCTTCTACGGGATCGGCGCGTTCGCGGGCGCGATCCTGAACACCCGCGGCTCGTTCGGCGCGCCGATGTGGGCGCCGGTGCTCAACAACGTCGTCATGATCGCCGTCGGCGGCGCGTTCCTGTGGGTGTCCGGCGGCGCGTCCATCGGCGCGTCCACGATCAGCGACACCGAGTTCTACCTGCTCGCGGTCGGCACCACCGGCGGCATCGTGCTGCAGACGATCGCGCTGTGGCCGTCGCTGCGCCGGGTCGGGTTCCGGTGGCGGCCGAAGCTGAACTTCCAGAAGGGGGAGATCGGCGGCGTCGGGAAGCTCGCCGGCTGGACGCTCCTCTACGTGATGCTGACGCAGGCCGCGTTCACCGCGATCACGGCCCTGTGCAACACCGCGGGCGACAAGGCGCACAAGGCGGGCGTGGGCGACGTGTACGGCTACGGCTCGTACTCCACCGCGTACATGATCTTCCAGCTGCCGTACGCGATCGTCGCGGTGTCGGTGATCACCGCGCTGCTGCCGCGGATGTCCCGGCACGCCAGCGAGGGCGCGTCCCACCTGGTCCGGGAGGACTTCTCGTCCGGGCTGCGGCTGTCCTCGGTGATCATCCTGCCGGCGGCGGCGCTGATGGCGGTGCTCGGCCCAGAGATCGCGGTGGTGCTCTTCGCGCACGGCTCCACGTCGGTGTCGGACGCCGAGGTCATCGGACGCGTCATGCAGGCGTTCGCGGTCGGGCTCGTCCCGTTCTCCATCTACCAGCTGATGCTGCGGGTGTTCTACGCGCACAACGACACCCGCACCCCGGCGTTCATCGCGTTCGCCACGGTCGCCACGAACATCCTCTGCGCGGTCGGGGCCTTCTACCTACTGCCGCTCCGGTGGATCATCATCGGGATCGCGTGCGGGTTCGCGCTCGCCAACACCGTCGGCACCGTGGTGTGCTGGGTGGTGCTGCGCCGCAAGCTCGGCGGGATGGACGGCCGCCGCGTGGTCGGCACCCACCTGAAGCTGCTGGTCGCGCTCTGGCCGCTGATCGGGTTCGCCTACGCCGTGCACGCCGTGACCGCCGCCGCGCTCGGCCGCGGCCTGATCCCCGGCCTGGTGGCCCTGATCGTGGGCAGCGCGGGCGGCGGCGTCCTGTACCTCCTCTTCGCCCGCCTCATGCGCGTGGGCGAGGTCCAGGGCATGCTGTCGATGATCTCCTCGCGGCTCCCCGGACGCGGCTGACGCCCTCCGGCCAGAAAGCGTGCGGGACCGGATGCCCATCCGGTCCCGCACGCTTTTGGGGGCCCTGAGCCCGTCCGGCCGCACCTGGCCTTTCCCGGAGCCGGACGCATGGGAGACGAGACGCACACTCGGAGATGCACGGAGTGTGCGGGCGCATACACGCCGGGCGGGACGCGCGCAGACGAGACACAGATCACGCGGTCCGGGAGCGGACGTCGTGAACGCGCGAGTCCCGGATCAGGTGGCCTGGTGGCGGCCGCATCACGCGGTTTCGAGGCGGGGACCAGGCACTTCCGGACGAGCCCCGGGGGTGCCCCGGCACCAGGTAGCATCCCCCGGGTCGTGCATGACCGTCCGCTTCGCGGGTATCGTCCGCGGCTCGCGGGAAGGCGTGGCAAACTCCACGGCACCCGCGCGGATAAGGCGACCAGCGAGCGGGCTAGCCACTACCATGTTGGGGACTACGGCTTGCGGGGCGACACCCTGGGGACTGCAAAGAGGAGGGTCGAGGCGTAAGCTGCCACGCCACGAACATGGGATCTGACCACCTGCGCTGGACACTGCCGTGAGCACGTCCGTCATCGAGCCCGGCGCCCGCTTCGCGGGCCGTTACCGGCTGGAAGAACGCATCAAGGACTCGGGTGGCTCGTCCCTGTGGAAGGCCATCGACGAGATTCTCGCGCGCGCCGTCGCCGTCCGCACGTTCGAGCCCGGCTTCCCGCGTGTCCATGAGGTCGTCACCGCGGCGCGCGCCGCGTCCCGGCTGACCGACCCCCGCCTCACCCAGGTCTTCGACGCCGACGACTCGGGCGAGCGCGCCTACGTGGTCAGCGAGTGGGTCGTCGGCGAGACGCTGGAGCAGATGCTCGCCAAGGCCCCGCTGGAGCCGGGCCGCGCCACCACGCTGCTGTACGAGGCCGCCGAGGCGCTGGCCGCCGCGCACGCGGCCGGGCTGGCGCACCTGTGCCTCTCCCCGCGCGACCTGGTCTGGACGACCGGCGGCACGGTCAAGGTGCTCGGCGTCGCGACCGACGCCGTCCTGGCCGACCACTACTCCGACTCGCCCGCCGGTGTGGACACCCGCGGCCTCGGGTCCATGCTCTACGCGGCGCTGACGGCGCACTGGCCGGGCGAACCGTCCCGGTCGTCCCTCCCCGCCGCGCCCACGTCGGGATCGTCCGGCGCAGGCGGCGTCAGGGCCTCGGGCCCGCACGACCTCACCGTGACCACCCCGGACCGGGGCGGCGCGGCGAACGCCACCGTGCCCGACGAGCCCCCGCTCCTGGTGGCGCCGCGCCTGGTGCAGGCCGGCGTGCCGTCCGCCGTGGACGACATCGTCTGCCGCAGCCTCGGCCTGCCCGCGCCCGCGAGCGGCCCGGACGCCGAGGCGATCACGACCCCGGCCGACTTCGCCGCCGCGCTGCGCCGCGTGCCGCGCACCCCGCTGCCGCTGTTCGCCGGGCTCGGCACCGCGCCGACGCCCCGTCCGCCCGCGCCCACGCAGGCGACCACGGCCTACCGGCAGCCGCCCGCCGCGGCCCAGCCCGCGCGTTCGGCCGCTCCGCCGCGCCGGGCCTCCGAGCCGTCCAGCGCGCCGCCGGCCCAGCAGACCACCGCGATCGGACGGTCCAACCACCACGGCGCACCGCGCAAGCCCGTCAACCGCGGCCTGATCGGCATCGCCGCGGCCGCCCTGACCGTCGTCGTCGGGCTCAGCGCGTGGGCGCTGTCCAGCGGCGACGACTCGAACAAGGGCACCGGCCAGCAGAGCAAGGGGGCCGGCCAGGGGCAGAAGTCCTCACCGGCCGAGCCGGCCTCGGCCACGCTGAAGCCTGTGAACGCCTACTCGATCCAGGACGGCTCGAGCCGCGACAGCCAGTTCGAGAAGAACCTCGAGGTCCTGACGAACGGCACCGGCAGCCACAGCCGCTTCTGGCAGACCGCCAGGTACAACGGTGAGGACTACGGCAAGCTGCTCAAGGGCATCGGCGTCGTCTTCGACATGGGCCGCAAGGTCAAGGTCAGCAGCGTCCGCCTGAACACGCTGGGCGTCGCGGGCGCGCCGATCGAGATCCGCGTCGGCGACACCAGGGACCTCAGCGCCCTCCACATCGCGGGCAGGACGTCCAGCTCACAGGGGAGTCCGTTCTCGATCAAGGCCGACAAGCCCTTGTCCGGACAGTACGTGTGCGTCTGGTTCACCACGCCCGTTCCGGACGGATTCAAGGCGAAGCTGAGCGAGGTCACGATCCTCGGTTCTGCGCCGTAGTCGGGTTCGGGCGGCTCTGTACCGGTAACGATGGGGTGGCGATCGGGTCGTCGTGTTTCCGGATTGTGACGTCTGACGGAGTCTCTCGGTATCGTTCCTGGGAGCAGAATGTCCCCTCTCCCCAGGAATCCGTGGTGTCTTCCTCAGCAGGTGCGGCCGCTCCCGGACGTCCAATGACCAGCAAAGGCGTGCGGTCATGGCGTCGGTGAGCACTCCGCGGGTGGGCGAGGTCCCCGACAAGGAGCTCCTGGCCCGGCACGCGCAGGGGGATCCGCACGCCTTCGCCGAGCTCGTCCACCGCCACCGCGACCGCATGTGGGCCGTCGCCCTGCGCACCCTGGGCGACCCGGACGAGGCCGCCGACGCGCTCCAGGACGCCTGTCTTTCGGCGTTCCGCGCCGCGGGCCGTTTCCGTGGGGACGCGGCAGTCACGACCTGGCTGCACCGCATCGTCGTGAACGCCTGCCTGGACCGGATCCGCCGCCGCTCGGTGCGTCCGGCCACGCCCATGGGGGACGACGCGACCTTCGACGCCGTCGCGCCCAAGATGCCCGACCCCACCGACGCGCACGGGGTCTCCCTGGACGTCCGGGAGGCGCTCACGCAGCTGCCGTACGAGCAGCGCGCGGCGCTCGTCCTGGTCGACATGATGGGATATTCGGTGGACGACGCGGCGTCCGTCCTCGAGGTCCCACCTGGGACGATCAAGTCGCGGTGCGCCCGCGGGCGGGCGAGGCTCGCGCCACTTCTCCGCCAGCATCGGAACCGACGGGACCCGCGGAACGTCGGAGGGGTGGAAGGAGGTGGCGCACCCTGATGAAATCCCCGCACCTCGACTACGACACCTTGGCCGACCTCGCCGAGGGGTTGCTCGAAGACGACCTGGCCGCCTCCGCCAACGCGCACCTCGACACCTGCGCCGAATGCCGGGACCGATCCGCCGATCTTGCGGACGTCTCCCGGATCCTGGCGGAGGCGCCACTCCCGTCCATGCCCGCCGAGCTGGCCGAGCGGATCGACTCCGCCCTGGCCGCCGAGTCCCTGCACACCGCCACCGTGGTGAGCCTGGAGCAGCGGCGCAAGCAGCGGCACTGGCGGGTCCTGTCCGCCGCGGCGGCCGCGATGGTCGTGCTCGGCGGCGGAACGGCGGTCGGAACGACTCTCCTGCGCGGCGGCGGTTCGCATGACACCAACGCCAACGTCTCGTCCCCCGTGACCGATCCGTCGGGTCAGGGCCGTCCGCCCGCCGGCGCGCCCCGGGCGGTGGCCGACGCCTACGCGATCGTGACGACCGGCACCGACTATCACGCGGCGTCGCTCGGTTCCCAGGTCGCGCACGCGGTCGGCGAGCCCTCCCGGCAGATCGCCGTCCAGGGCGCGCCGGCGACCGCCGTCCAGCGGTGCGCGGCGGCCGTGGCCAAGAGCGTCAAGCCCCTGCTGATCGACCAGGCGCGGTACGACGGAGCGCCGGCGACGATCATCGCGCTGCCCGGCCCGTCGGCGGGACGGTACGACGTGTGGATCGTCCGGCCGAACTGCACGCCGCAGGACCTGCAACTGATCAGTCACATCCAGGTGTCCGGCTGACCCTGGCGCGAGAATCAGACGACGGCCGTCCGGCGATCGGACGGCCGTCGTTTTTCATTATCAGAGGGCGCTGCCTGGCAACTTTGGGCCTTCGTCAGGAGCGATCCTAAGCGCCGTCCCTCAGCGCCCACTCGGACCGTTCTCCTCCAGAACGCTCTGAGAACACCGCCCTTGGAAGCCTTCAGGGCCCGCTCTCAGAGCTTTCTTTCAGAAACCATTCAGAGAGTCTTGAGGAAATCCTCGGCGATCGCCCAGGCGCGCTCAGCGGACTGCTCGTCGTAGTCCGGCAGATCGGGATCGGTGAACAGGTGCCCCGCGCCCGGATAGCGGAAGACCTCGACGTCGGTGCCCGCCCGCCGCATGCGCAGGTACCACGCGTTCTGCCAGTCGACCGGCTCGTAGGTGTCGGGGTCGGCCACGTGCAGTTGCACAGGCAGGTCCGGAGCGGACGCGTCGTCGGCCATGTCGGACGTGCCGTGCATCAGCAGCAGGCCCCGCGCGTTCTCGTCCCCGAGGGCGAGGTTCTGCGCGAGCGCGCCGCCCAGGGAGAAGCCCGCGTAGACGACCCCGTCCGCCGACAGGGGCGCGGCGGCGGCGATGGCCCGCTTGAGGAGCTCGTCCATGCCGATCTCCTCCTTGATCTCGATCGCCTCGTCCGGGTCGTCCACGACACGCCCGTCGTACAGGTCCGGGACATGCACCTCGTGCCCGTGCCCGCGCAGCCGCTCGGCGGCCTGGTGGACGGCGGGCCGGAGCCCGTACATCGAGTGCAGGAGAAGAATCCGCGCCATGTGGGCAAGCTTATGTCCAGCCCACCCCCGTCCCGGGACGGGCGGGAATCTCCTGGCCCTAGGATCGGTTGACGCGACTGGCGGTCCGGTAACGGCTCCGGGGATCTCTGAGACGGCCCGGCGTCCACCGCCCCTCCGGTACCGAAAGCCATCGAGAAAGGCACTGAGACAGTGAGCGACGACGTCCGCAACGTCATCATCATCGGGTCCGGCCCCGCCGGCTACACGGCCGCCACGTACGCGGCCCGTGGCGACCTGAAGCCGCTGGTCTTCGAGGGCTCGGTCACCGCCGGCGGCGCGCTGATGAACACCACCGACGTGGAGAACTACCCCGGCTTCCCCGACGGGATCATGGGCCCCGACCTGATGGACGGCATGCGCAAGCAGGCCGAGCGGTTCGGCGCCGAGCTGATCACCGACGACGTCACCGAGGTCGACCTCACGTCCGACCCGAAGATCGTCAAGGTCGGCGACGACGTGTACCGCGCGCACGCGGTGATCATCGCGACCGGCTCGCAGCACCGGAAGCTGGGCCTGCCGCGTGAGGACGAACTCTCCGGACGCGGCGTCTCCTGGTGCGCCACCTGCGACGGCTTCTTCTTCCGCGACCAGGACATCGCGGTGGTCGGCGGCGGCGACACCGCGATGGAGGAGGCCATCTTCCTGACCAAGTTCGCCCGCACGGTCACCATCGTGCACCGCCGGGACGAGCTGCGCGCCAGCCGCATCATGCAGGACCGCGCGTTCAACAACGACAAGATCCGGTTCGCCTGGGACAGCGAGGTCTCCGAGCTGCAGGGCGAGAACAAGCTGAGCGGCGTCCGGCTGCGCAACCTCAAGACCGGCGCCGAGGAGGACCTCGCGGTCACCGGCCTGTTCATCGCGATCGGCCACGACCCGCGCAGCGACCTGTTCGCCGGTCAGCTCGACACCGACGATGAGGGCTACCTGGTCGTCGAGGCGCCGACGACCAAGACCAACCTGCCCGGCGTGTTCGCCTCCGGCGACGTCGTCGACCACACCTACCGGCAGGCGATCACCGCCGCCGGCACGGGCTGCTCCGCCGCGATCGACGCCGAGCACTGGCTGCAGGACCAGGGCGAGGCCGAAACCGTCCCCCAGACCGACCCGGCCGTCCTCGCCGGCGAGGGCTGACCGGCGCCCGCGACGCCCTCCGGTGCGGCGGCCCGGGCCGCCGCACCGTCCGCAGTAAGAGAACCAAGGGAGACTCCATGAAAGCCGTGACCGACAAGGACTTCGGCACCGCCGTCCTCCAGAACGACAAGCCCGTCCTGGTCGACTTCTGGGCCGAGTGGTGCGGCCCGTGCCGCATGGTCGCGCCGATCCTGGAGGAGATCGCCAAGGAGCACGGCGACAAGATCGAGATCGTCAAGATGAACATCGACGAGAACCCGACGATCCCCGCCCAGTACGGCGTCATGCAGATCCCGACCATGAACGTCTACAAGGGCGGCGAGGTCGTGAAGCAGATCATGGGCGCCAAGCCCAAGGCCGCCCTGCTGCGCGACCTCGCCGAGTTCATCTGACCGGCGCACTCCCCCCGTGAGGGCCCCGTCTCCACCGGAGGCGGGGCCCTCACGCATCTCACCCCGGCCCCCGGGCGTTTCCCCTGGGACCCTTGGGACGGACGCGTCTCTCAGAAGCCCTCAGACCGGACGGAGCATGCCCTCGGGGGCCATGGAGCCGAGGAGCCGCTCCAGCGCCACCTCGACGTCCTCACGCCACGACAGGGCTGACTTCAACTCGAGCCTGAGTCGCGGATACCGATGGTGCGGCCGGACGGTCTTGAACCCGACCGAGAGCAGGTAGTCGGCGGGCACCACGCAGCCCCCGTCCTCCCCCTTCAGGTCCCCGAACGCCTCGACCGCCTTCACGCCGCGCCGGGTGAGCTCCTTCGCGACCCCCTGGACGAGCATGCGGCCGAGCCCGCCGCCCGCGAAGTCCGGCACGATGTGCGCCGTCATCAGCAGCACGGCGTCCGCGCTCACCGGACTCGTCGGGAACGAGACCGCCCGCGGCACGTACAGCGGCGGCGCGAACAGAACGAACCCGGCGGGTGCGTCGTCCACGTAGGCGATCTTCCCGCAGGAGCCCCACTCGAGCAGGGTGGACGAGACCCAGGCCTCCTTCTCCAGCCCGGGATCGCCCGCCTTCACCGCCCGGCCGTGCGCCACCGGACCCAGCTCCCAGAACACGCACCCCCGGCACCGCCGCGGCAGGTCGTCCAGGTTGTCCAGCGTGATGTTGACGAGACGACGCGACACCGGCACCCCCGTCCAAAAGCCGCCACTCCCGGCGACCACCGAACTCCCGGCATCGTAACCGCCGCTCCCTTCCCACACCCCCTCTCCAACCACTTCCACCACTCCGGCCCCGCCCCCTCCCACACCCCCTCTCCAACAACTCTCACCACACCAGCCCCACCCACCTCAACGCTCACGGCGTGGCCGTGGGCGTGGGCGCAGGTGTCGGGGGGTGGGGGTTGAGTGGGCTGGCACGGCCCGGCCGGCATGACTCGGTTGGGGGGTGCGGGCTGATCCGGTGGTGGGAGATGCGGGGGGTTCTCCAGGCCGGTGCGGGATCGATGCCGTAGTTTGCTGGGACATCCGATCCCCTGGAGGTGCCTCGTGGAGCACTCGCGTTCAGATGCCTACACCGATCGTTATGCCGACCGCGCCGCCGGCATGGTGCCTTCGGAGATCCGGGCCCTGTTCGCGGTGGCCTCGCGTCCCGAGGTGGTCTCGCTGGCCGGGGGGATGCCGTACGTGTCGGCGCTGCCCCTGGACGAGTTCGGCGGGATGGTCGGGGAGCTGATCGCGCGCAACGGGGCCGAGGCGCTCCAGTACGCCTCCGCGCAGGGGGATCCGCGACTGCGGGAGCAGATCTGCGACGTGATGGCGTTGGAGGGCGTCCAGGCGTGCGCGGACGACGTGATCGTCACGGTCGGCGCGCAGCAGGCACTCGACCTCGTCACCCGGATCTTCGTGAACCCCGGCGACGTCATCCTCGCGGAGGGGCCGTCGTACGTGGGCGCGCTGGGCACCTTCGCCTCGTACCAGGCGGACGTCGTGCACGTCGCGATGGACGAGGGCGGGCTCGTCCCCGAGGCACTGGAGGAGACCCTCGTGCGCCTCCGGCGGGAGGGACGCACGGTCAAGTTCCTCTACACCGTCCCCACGTTCCAGAACCCGGCGGGCGTGACGCTGACCGCCGAGCGCCGCACGCGCCTCCTGGAGCTCGCGGCCGAACACGACATCCTCATCATCGAGGACAACCCCTACGGGCTTCTCGGCTTCGACGGCGAGCCCATGCGGGCCCTGCGCGCCGACGATTCCGAGCGCGTGATCTACCTCGGCACGTTCTCCAAGACGATCGCGTCCGGCCTGCGGGTCGGCTGGGCGCTCGCTCCGCACGCGGTGCGCGCCAAGCTCGTCCTGGCGGCCGAGTCGGCGGTGCTCTGCCACTCCAGCTTCTCCCAGCTGGCCGTCCGGGAGTACCTGTCGACCCAGCCGTGGCGCGAGCAGATCAAGGAGTTCTGCCAGCTCTATCGCGAGCGCCGCGACGCCATGCTGGACGCCCTGGACACGCTGATGCCCGAGGGATGCACGTGGACGCGTCCGGCCGGCGGCTTCTTCGTCTGGCTCACCCTCCCCGAAGGGCTGGACGCCAAGGCGATGGCCCCGCGCGCCATCGCCGAGCGCGTCGCCTACGTGCCCGGCACCGGCTTCTACGCCGACGGGAACGGCCGCCGCGACATGCGCATCTCGTACTGCTACCCCGAGCCGGATCGCATCCGCGAGGGCGTTCGCCGCCTGGCAGGTGTCATCGAGAACGAGCTGCGCACCCGCGACACCTTCGGCGGAGTCGGCCACCGTGGCTCTGCCGGTGTGGACACCCCTGGCCCCGAAGTTGTCTGATCTACCCCCCTCCCCGATCCCCCGATCCCCCGGCCGTGCCCTCCGCCCCCTCAGTGGGCGGAGGGCACGGCCTTTCTCGTATGCGCCTGCCTGCTCGGTGCTCCCGCTGTCGTCTCGAAAGCCGCATGCGTCCATGCTCACCGGACGCGACGGCTTGGCGAAAGCTGAAGTGCGTTCTGTGGATAACCCGCCGACACACGGGGCCCGTTTCACGTGAAACGGCGGCAGCCTTCATGATGGGTGCCGTCCAGCACGCACCTGATCCGCCTCGAAGGAACCGCAGTGGAATTCGCTCACGTCGTCGTACTCGCCGGAGGACTCTCCTACGAGCGCGAGGTCTCACTGCGCTCGGGCCGCCGCGTCGCCGACGCCCTGCGCGCCCTGGACATCCCCGTCGAACTCCGGGACGCCGACGCCGGCCTCCTGGACCGCCTCGCAGCGGACCCGCCGGACGTCGTCTTCCCCGTCCTGCACGGCGCCATGGGCGAGGACGGTGCGATCCGCGACATCCTCGAGCTCGTGGGGATCCCCTACATCGGCGCCCGCCCGGACGCCTGCCGGATCGCCTGGGACAAGCCGACCGCGAAGTCCGTAGTGGCCCACGCGGGCGTGCGGACGCCCGCGTCGGTCGCCCTCCCCAAGGAGCTCTTCCACGACCTCGGCGCCGCGGCCGTCCTGGACCTGATCGTGACCCGTCTGGGTCTGCCGCTCTTCGTGAAGCCCACCCGCGGCGGCTCGGCGCTCGGCGCGTCCGCCGTCCACCGGGCCGAGGACCTCACCGCCGCGCTCGTCTCCTGCTTCGCCTACGGCGACGCGGCTCTCGTCGAGAGCTACGTGGAAGGCACCGAGGTCGCCGTCAGCGTCATCGACGGCCCGGACGGCCCGCGCGCCCTCCCCGCCGTCGAGATCGTCACCCCGAACGGCCGCTACGACTACACCGCCCGCTACGACGCGGGCGACACCGAGTTCGTCACCCCCGCCCGCCTCTCCCCCGAGGCCGCCGAGCACGCCACCCACGCCGCCCTCACGGCCCACCGCGCGCTCGGCCTCCGCGACCTCTCCCGCACCGACCTGATCGTGGACGCCGCGGGCGACGTCCACTTCCTCGAAGTCAACGTCGCCCCCGGAATGACCGAGACCAGCCTCCTCCCCCGCGCCGTCACCGCCGCCGGCCTCTCCCTCGGCCCCCTTTGCGAGAAGCTCCTCCGCCGCCGTTTCACGTGAAACACCCCCGGCCAACCCCCACCAAGAGGACGTCCAAGACACCTGGGCGCCGCGTTTCACGTGAAACGACGCGGGAGGGCGAGGGCTGGAAAGCAGAACGCCCGCCTCGTTGGGGTGAGGCGGGCGTCGCAGGTGAGGGCGGTCAGTCGTCGTCTTCGACGCCCTTGTCACCCGGGGCCATGGACTTGATGATGCGGTCGAGGTCCTCCAGGGTGGCGAACTCGACGACGATCTTGCCCTTCTTGGCGCCCATGTCGACGCGGACCCGGGTCTCGTAGCGGTCGGAGAGACGGTCGGCCAGGTGCTGGAGGGCGGGGGCCGCGGGGCGCTTCCCGCGAGTGCGGGGCTCCTTCGGCTCGTCGTCCACCTCACGCATGGCGATGATCTCTTCGACGGCCCGGACGGAGAGTCCCTCGGCGACGATGCGCTGGGCCAGGCGGTCCTGAGCCTCGGGGCTGTCCAGGGACAGCAGGGCCCGGGCGTGACCGGCCGACAGGACGCCCGCGGCCACCCGGCGCTGGACGTTCGGCGGGAGGTTCAGCAGGCGCAGCGTGTTGGTGATGTGCGGACGGGACCGTCCGATACGCCCGGCGAGCTGCTCGTGGGTGGCGCCGAAGTCCTCCAGGAGCTGCTGGTAGGCGGCCGCCTCCTCCAGCGGGTTGAGCTGCTGGCGGTGCAGGTTCTCCAGGAGGGCGTCCCGGAGCATCGCGTCGTCGCCGGTGTCCCGGACGATCGCGGGGATCGCCTCCAGGCCGGCCATCTGGGCGGCGCGGTGACGCCGCTCGCCCATGATCAGCTCGTAGTCGTGCTCCGAGTCGTCCTGGACGCGCCGGACCACGATCGGCTGGAGCAGTCCGACGATGGAGATCGACTCCGACAGCTCCCGCAGGGCCTCGTCGTCGAAGTGCTCACGCGGCTGGCGAGGGTTCGGGCGGATCCGGCGCGGCGGGATCTCCGCGAAGTGCGCTCCCGCGACGGCCTGCGCCTCCGGGTACGCGCCCTCCGCCTGGACGTCGCGCCCGGCGGACGGGGACGCGGTCGGAACGGCCGCGGACGCGGGGTCGGCGGCGGGCGGTGGCGGCGGAGCGGTCGGGATCAGGGCGCCGAGCCCACGTCCCAGCCCGCGCGGCTGCTTGCTCACTGGGCGGCCTCCACCCAGTGGTGCGCCATCTCCGAGGCAGCCTCGCTGTAGGCGAGGGCGCCGCTGGAGCCGGGGTCGTAGGTGATCACGGACTGGCCGTAGCTGGGGGCCTCGGAGACCCGGACGCTGCGCGGGATCACCGTGCGCAGCACGACGTCCCCGAAGTGGGCACGGACGTCCTCGGCGACCTGCGCGGCGAGCCGGGTCCGCGCGTCGTACATCGTCAGGACGATCGTGGAGATGTTCACCTCCGGGTTCAGGTGCGCCTTGACCAGGTCCACGGTCCGGACGAGCTGCCCGAGGCCCTCCAGCGCGTAGTACTCGCACTGGATCGGGATCAGCAGCTCGTCCCCGCCGACGAGCGCGTTCACCGTGAGCAGGCCGAGCGACGGCGGGCAGTCGATGAGCACGTAGTCGAAGCCGTCGGTGTCGTAGGCGTCCAGGGCGCGGCGCAGCCGGGACTCGCGGGCCACCTTGGAGACCAGTTCGATCTCCGCGCCCGCCAGGTTCAGCGTGGCCGGGGCGCAGTACAGGTTCGGGATCTCCGGCGCCGGGACGACGATGTCGGCCAGCGGCGTGTCCTCGATCAGAACGTCGTAGATGGACGGGATGTCCGCGTGGTGGTCCACGCCGAGCGCGGTCGAGGCGTTGCCCTGCGGGTCCAGGTCGACCACCAGGACGCGGGCGCCGTGCAGCGCCAGCGACGCCGCGAGGTTCACCGACGTGGTGGTCTTGCCCACGCCGCCCTTCTGGTTGGCGACCGAGATGATCCGGCACTTGGACGGCCGGGGCCATTCGGCGTCCCGGCGGCCGCTGCCCGCCATCACCTTGAGCGCGGCGGCCGAGGTTTCACGTGAAACCTTGGCGTCCTTGAGCGCCTCGCGCACGAGTTCCGACTCCCCCTGAGTGTGTCCCTGCCGCGGGGCGGGCAGCGTGGCGCCGCCTCCCGTCGGGACGTATCCGACGGTCTCCGCCGTTCCGGACGTCGTGTTCCCCCACATCGCGTGCCCGGAGGGAGCGGGGCCGGCCTCCTGCGCGGGGCGCGGCGCCCCGGGCCGGTCCCCCGCGTCACCGGGGGCCGCGACGGGCCGTCCGGCCTGGTCTGCGTCTGCTCCGGGACCGGACGGACCGGCCAGGCGGCCCGTCGCATCGGCGTGTCCGGGAAGGCCCGCGCCGTGCGCGGCCTGCTCGTCAGCGGATTCGTCGGGGCTGCCAGAGCGGCCCGATACCGGTCCCGTGCTCATGAAGACCTCTTTTTCGACCCTTTGGCGGGACGTGGCGCGCGGTCGGCCACCACCCGGACAAGCGTTGTCGGCGGCTCGACCTTACCTTGTCCGACTTGGAGTAGTTCAGTGGTCCGCACACCGAAGCGCTTGAGCACCGGCGCGGCCTCCTCGATCTCCGCCGCCGCGCGCTCGCCCTTCATCGCGAGCAGCTCCCCGCCCGGCCGCAGCAGCGGCAACGCCCACCGGACCAGCCGCTCCAGCGGCGCGACGGCCCGGGCGGTCGCCACGTCCATGGAGAACTCCTTGACGACCTCCTCGGCACGGCCGCGGCGGACCTCGACGTTCTCGAGCTCGAGCAGCTCGACCGCCTCGTTCAGGAAGTTCGTCCGGCGGAGCAGCGGCTCCAGCAGCGTGATCGACAGATCGGGCCGGACGATCGCCAGCACGAGGCCCGGCAGTCCCGCCCCCGTGCCGATGTCCACGACCCTGGCGTTCTCCGGGATGGCCTCGGCGACCACCGCGCAGTTGATCAGATGTCGTTCCCACAACCGGTCGGCCTCGCGCGGACCGATCAATCCGCGCTCGACACCCGCGCCTGCGAGGAACTCCGCATAGCGTTCCGCGATCGGCAGCGCGTCACCGAATACCTCACGTGCATTGCCCACCAGACGAATCGTTCCACAAAAACCGGCGGCGGCGTACCCAGGCAGGCGGTGCCACGCCAGCTCACACGCCATCCGGACGTCCCCTTGGCCTGTTTCTGATCGATTTCATCCGTCCAGGACGGGTGCCACGACTCCTCCAGCGGAACCTGAACGCATATTCGGCGTGGGCCGGGTAGAGAGAGGGCGGCGCTGTTGCTCGCCACTACATGGGAGGGAGCACCAAGAGATGGGAATCGGCGTCAGCCTCGCCTTCATCGCCCTGGGCGCGATCCTCGCGTTCGCCCTGCGGGTCGACCTCAGGGGCCTCGACATCCACCTCGTCGGCTGGATCCTCATCCTGGTCGGCGTGATCAGCATGATCTTCACCTTCGCCTACACCCGGCCACGCCGCCGGGCGCAGCAGATGCCGGGCGCGGACCCCGCCTACGACGTCGAACCGGGGCGTCAACACGTCGAGAAGGTCGTGGTGGAGCGCCCCGAAGGGCCCAAGGTCGTCGAACGAATAGTCGAACGTCCCGTATCCAGCGAGAGCCCTGGCGACCGCCCGGCGCAGGCTCCTTCGTTCGCGCAGAATCCGGCGGAGGCCCAGGACCCGGCGCTCGCCCAGGACCCCGCCGTGGCACAGGATCCGGCCTCGGAGAACACCCCGACGCCGATCCGGCGCCCTCCGCGCAAGCGTTGATCACCAAGGGCGGGCGCGACGATCGAGCCGAGTTCGCCAAGGCCTGCCGGGAGGCATCGGTCCGCCGGACGTTCGTCGGCGCCACCTGCTGATCGAACCATCGGCCGTCACCCCGGAAACGACGAACCGCCTGCCCGGCCCGTTCTCACGGGTCGGACAGGCGGTCGGTCGTACGGCTCAGGAAGGGTGGACGACGACGAAGCGCTCGGGCTCTTCGCCCTCGGACTCGCTGCGCAGCCCGGCGGCGGCGACGGCGTCGTGCACGATCTTGCGCTCGAACGGGGTCATCGGCGCCAGCGGCTTGGCCTCGCCGGCCTGCTTGACCTCGGCCGAGATCTCCTGGCCCAGCTTGGTCAGCTCGGCGCGGCGACGCTCGCGGTAGCCGCCGACGTCCAGCATCAGCCGGCAGCGGTTGCCGGTCTGGCGGTGCACGGCGAGCCGGGTCAGCTCCTGGAGCGCCTCCAGGACCTCGCCGCGCTTGCCGACCAGCTCGTCCAGGGACGCCCCGACGACCGCGACGACCGCGCGCTCGCCCTCGACGTCCATGTCGATGTCGCCGTCGAAGTCACCGATGTCCAGCAGGCCCTCGATGTAGTCGGCGGCGATCTCGCCTTCCTGCTCGAGCGCCTGGACGTCGACCTCGGTGGTGTCGGTCTGGCTCACGGGATCTCCTTCTTCGGCACGGACCGGGGTCAAAACTAGCGCTTCTGGGAGCCGCTGCGCTTGCTGCGCGGCTTGCGCGTCGGCTGGTTGCGGACGACCTTGGACTGGGCGCCGGTCTCGGCGGTCTCCGTGTCGGCCTCGTCCGCGTCCTTCTTGGCCTTGGCACCGGCCTTGGCACCGGAGGCGGCGGAGGGCTTGCCCTCCTGCTTGGCCTTCTCGAGCGCCTCGGGCGACTGGTAGCGCTTGTAGATGTAGTGCGACTGCGCGAGCGTCCAGGAGTTGGACGTCACCCAGTACATGAGCACACCCAGCGGGAACCCGAGGCCGAAGAGGCCGAACGCGGGGGCCAGGAAGACCATCATCTTCTGGGCCTGCATCATCGGGTTGTTCTCGTCCGCCATCGGCGTCTGGCGCTTCATGCTGGCGCGGACGGTGAAGAACGTGGTGACGGAGGAGATGACGACCGCCGCACCGGTGATGATCAGCGCGTTCCAGCTCTTGGGGCTGTGGCTCCAGGCGTTCAGGAACGTGTCGGAGATGTGCGACCCGAAGATCGGCGCGTTCTGCGCGCTGTGCACCAGGTCCGGCGACATCTTGAAGACGCCGTGGCCCGGCTTGGCGTCCGAGATGCGCTTGAGCACCTGGAAGAGGCCGATGAACACCGGCATCTGCACCAGGAGCGGAAGGCAGCCCGACAGCGGGTTGGCGCCGTTCTCCTGGTAGAGCTTCATGACCTCCTGGTTGAGGCGCTGCTTGTCGTTCTTGTACTTCTTGCGAAGCGCCTGGACCTTCGGGTTGAGCTCCTGCATCTTCCGGGACGCGTGGATCTGCTTGACGAACAGCGGAACCAGCAGCAGCCGGAGCAGGACGGTCAGCAGGATGATCGAGCCGCCCCAGGCCCACCCGCTGTCCTTCGGGAAGACCACGCTCAGTGCGGAGTGAATCCACACGATGAGCTGGGAGACGATCGTGTACAACCAGTCAAGCACCGGGCAGCTCCTTGGGCTCTGCTGGGGCGGGGCCGCTCTGCTCGCGGCCGGAGGTCTTCGGGGGCTCCGCGGCCTTCACGCGCGGGCCGGTCTCGTCCGGACCGGCGTGGCCGGTACCCGCGGACGCGGCGTCGCCGTTCGAGGCGGGTTCGCCTGTACCGGGCGCTGGGCGCTCGGTGGCGCCGCCCACGGACGGCTCGTCGGAGTCGGCGACGGCGGCGGAGGCGCGGTCGCGGCGCGGCGGAACCGGGTCGTAACCGCCGGGGTTGAACGGATGGCACCGGGCGATCCGGCGCACCGTCAGCCAGGAGCCGCGCAGCGCGCCGTGCTCCTGAAGGGACTGCAGCCCGTAGGCGCTGCAGGTCGGCTGGAATCGGCACTGCTGCCCGAGCAGGGGGCTCAAGAAACGGCGGTAGCCGCGGACGAGGAGGATCAGGACAGCGGCGACCGGACCGGGGCGCCGCGGTACGGCGCCCGGTTCGCCCGGAGAGTCCGCGCGGCCGGGTTCGACCGGGGAGTCCTCGGGTCGCGCACCCGCGGGTCCGCTCGTCATGTCCGTCCCTTGGTGGTCTGCCGCAACACCCGTTCGAGGGCGGAGTCCAGATCAGCGGCCAGTTCGTCACCGCGCGCCGTTCCCGCAGCGGGGTTGGCGCGCACTACGAGCAGGCTACCCTCCGGAAGTCG
The DNA here is from genome assembly GCF_040679435.1 of Spirillospora sp. NPDC052269. Classification (NCBI taxonomy): domain Bacteria; kingdom Bacillati; phylum Actinomycetota; class Actinomycetes; order Streptosporangiales; family Thermomonosporaceae; genus Spirillospora; species Spirillospora sp. NPDC052269. Next base: position 312,468 of record NZ_JBFAUU010000012.1, on the reverse strand, counting down.
CTCGAGGCGCGCACGCACGAGGTGACGCAGCCTGCGCCGCACCTGGTTCCGGACGACGGCGTTGCCGACCGTCTTGGCCACGATGAACCCGACGAGTGCGGGCTCCTCGCGTCCGGCTACTCCGGGATCCAGGGGGTTCTGGCGTCCTGTGCCGTTCCCTGGCTCTTTGTCCACACCCATCGAAACGACTGGGCGGGACGTGTCGTTAGCCTCGGCGGAACGGTTTTCCACAGGCTGTGGTTCGCCTGTGGCCGAACGGACGGCTACCCCTTGAACGGCGTCCCCAGGTGACGTCCCATGGACATCACGCGACGCGGCCCCGGGCTGATCGCCCGGTCCGGTGGGGTGGCCGTCCGCTCCGGAGGACCGGTGCTCCCCGTCGCGGGGCGCGACGGCGTTCGCGGGCCGCGAATCGGCACGCGCCTCGGCGGGGAGCGGCGCGGCGGGCGGGTCCCTGCGAAGCAGGTGTACGACGACAGTAGGCCGTCCGGCGCGTCGTCCGCGCCGGACGGCCAAGGTGAAGTCGTCCCGCCGCCGCATCCGGTGTCCGGACGGCAGCATTGCGTCAGAGGTCGGTCAGACCGCGATGCGGGCGCGGCCCTTGCCGCGCCGCGAAGACAGGATGGCGCGCCCAGCGCGGGTGCGCATGCGAAGCCGGAAGCCGTGCTTCTTGTGGCGACGGCGGTTGTTCGGCTGGAAAGTACGCTTGCTCACTTGAGGCTCCAGTGCTGCTGCGGTCGGCGTGTTCAGTCTCGAGGATTCGCACCGCGGGCCGCGTCCGGTCCCCCGCAGCGGGGGCCCACCCGGCTCTCCGTGAAAGGGCGAGACGGCGGGCACGCGTCATCTCCGTCGATGCGACTCGACCTCAGCACGTTACGGGCTACTCGCCCATCCGGTCAAACGGAGCGGCCCCGGCACCTGGCGATCTTCGACTCGCGGGCACTTCTCGTCCAGTACCTGGGGACAACCCCGCGCGCCCGCTTGCGGACGCCCCGCGCGCCGCGCGGGACGGCCCCGTCCACACGTCCGGAGACGTTTCCCACAGGGGCTCGTGCGCCCGCGCGGTGGGCGGTGTCAAGGACTCCTGACTGCGCTCGTGCGCCCGCGCGAAAGCTGTGGGTAACTGTGGATCTTGTGGGGACGAACACGGTGCGGACGGGGTTCCTGAGGCGTGTTGCGACCATCCGGAGTCAGGCTCTACAGTGACGGAACGAGTTTCCCGGTATGTGCGGTCCAGCCGACCGGTCCTCCCAGTTCCTGCAGGTCTCGCAGGTTGCACCGAGACCACCACTCCCCGGTTATCCACGGCCTCACAGGCCGTGCCATGGACTTTTACACAGGCGTCCCCATGGTCATGCACATGGTGTGGACAACTCTGTGGACAACTCGTGAGAGAGTAAGTCCCCCGCATGGTCGACGGGCCTTTGTGGCAGCCCGAACCGGTGGGGTGGACGGGTTGAGGGGCACTCCGCGCGACTACTGGCGACGGAGCTTTCGGGAGGGGCCATGCGCATGGACGGACAGAACCTCGGATCCGCCTGGGCCCGTGCGGTGGCGGCGCTGGCCGACCGTGACCTTTCTCCCAACCACAGGGCATGGCTCCCGCTCGTCCGGCCGCTGGCGCTTGTGGAGGACACCGCGCTCCTGGCCGCCCCCAACGAGTTCGCGAAGAGCGCCCTGGAGAACCGGCTGCGTGGCCTCATCACCCAGGCCCTGTCGGAAGAGCTGGGCCGGGAGATCCGTGTAGCGGTGACCGTCCAGCCCGAGGCGCCCGGATCCGTTCCTGCGCCCGCGCACGAGGGCGGCCAAGGACAGCCCGACTCTCAGCCCTATAGGGGTGACGAAGCCTCGTCCTACCGCGGAGACCGCGATCGGGATCGGGATCGGGACCGTCCGGCTTACGGCGACCAGGGGTACGAGGGTCGTTCCTATGGGGAGCGCCCTTATCCGGAGCAGCCGTATGCCGACCGTGGGTACGGGTCGTCGAACTACCCGTCCGGCCAGGACGATGACCGCGACCGTGGTTGGGCCGCGGCCCCCAAGCGTGACGAGGACGACCGCGGCTGGGCGGCCCAGCGTGAGGACGACGATCGCGGCTGGTCCCAGCGTGGCGGCGACTTTGGCGGCCGTCCCGCGGGCTATGGGCCCTCCGGCGGACGCTCGCCGTTCGAGGGGCAGGGCCGTAATCCACAGGGCGGTGGATATCCCGCCGGCCCGGACCAGGACCGCTTCTCCGGTGGCTCTGACCAGGACCGGTACTCCGCCGCGTCCGACCAGGACCGTTTCTCCAAGGGCGCCGACCAGGATCGGTACCTGGGTTCGGACCAGGATCGTTTCGGTGTGTCCGAGCCGAACGGCGGCGGCTACCCCGGCCAGGGCCCGGCCGCTGACCAGAGCGGCTACCCCGCGTCCGACCACGGCGGCTTCGGCGGCCCGCGTCCCAACGGACGCCCCGGGCTGGGCGGCGGTTCGGCGGCGGGCGCCTCGCACGCGCCCTCGCACCTGAACGACCGCACGCTCGGCACGGCACGTCCCGAACGAGCCGGAGCCGAGGGCCCCCGGGGTGGACGGCCGGACGGCGGTGCGGGTGGCGGATCGCCATTCCCGCCTTCGGACATCTTCCAGGGCGGCGGTTCCGATCGTCCTCCCTATAGGGGAGGCGGCGGCGACGAGCAGCCGTACCGTTCCGACGACTCGTCCTACAAGGACGACGCGGCCCCCGCGCCCGCGGGTGGCAAAGCGTCCGGACAGCAGGCGGCAGAGCCCGGACGGCTGAACCCGAAGTACACGTTCGAAACGTTCGTCATCGGCTCGTCCAACCGGTTCGCCCACGCGGCGGCCGTTGCAGTGGCCGAACAGCCCGCCAAGGCCTACAACCCGCTGTTCATCTACGGCGACTCCGGCCTGGGCAAGACGCACCTGCTGCACGCCATCGGCCACTACGCGCAGAGCCTGTTCAACGGCGCGCGCGTGCGTTACGTGAGCTCCGAGGAGTTCACCAACGACTTCATCAACTCCATCCGGGACGGCAAGGCGGACGGGTTCCGCCGCCGCTACCGGGACGTCGACATCCTCCTCGTGGACGACATCCAGTTCCTCGAGGGCAAGGAGCAGACGCAGGAGGAGTTCTTCCACACCTTCAACACGCTGCACAACGCGTCCAAGCAGATCGTGATCTCGTCGGACCGTCCGCCCAAGGAGCTCGTCACGCTCGAGGACCGGCTGCGCAACCGGTTCGAATGGGGTCTGACCACCGACGTCCAGCCGCCCGAGCTGGAGACGCGCATCGCGATCCTTCAGAAGAAGGCCCGCCAGGAGGGCCTGGCCGCCCCGCCGGACGTGCTGGAGTTCATCGCCTCCCAGATCGCGACGAACATCCGCGAACTGGAGGGGGCGCTGATCCGCGTCACCGCGTTCGCCAGCCTCAACCGCCAGTCGGTGGACATGAAGCTGGCCGAGATCGTGCTGAAGGACCTCATACCGAACGACACCGGGCCGGAGATCACCGCCCCGATGATCATGGCGCAGACTGTGGAGTACTTCGGGACGACGATCGAGGACCTCTGTGGACCGTCGCGTTCCCGGATGCTCGTCACCGCCCGGCAGATCGCGATGTACCTCTGCCGGGAGCTGACCGACCTGTCGCTGCCCAAGATCGGCCAGCAGTTCGGCGGCCGCGACCACACCACGGTCATGCACGCCGAGCGGAAAATCCGCAGCTTGATGGCCGAACGGCGGGCGATCTACAACCAGGTCACCGAGCTCACCGGCCGGATCAAGCACCAGGCGCGCAAGCGCTGAACCGGCCCGGCAAACGCCGGAACCGGCCGTTCGCGGGGGCCCTCGCACAAGATCGACTTTCACAGGCTGGGGGAAACTCCGCCCCACACTGTGGATAACCCGGGGGAAAACCTGAGGACAACCCCGCTGAATCTGAGGACGACTCGTGGACGGATTGTGGACCGGCTGGGGACGGCCACCCGGCATCATGGGGACGAGTCCGTGGATGACCTGGGGACGGCCTGTGCAAACAGGGGCCGCACGGCCCGCCGGACCGGCGTCGCGCCGCGTCCGCGCCGGGAGGGCGGGGAGAACCTGCGGACAACTCGTGGACAACCGGGGGATGACTTGAGGACGACGTGTGGGGATCTTTTCGCCGTCCCCAGGCCGCGCCGCGCCGTCCACGGCCTCTGCACAGGGTCGGTGGATGAAGATTCGCGCTCTCACCTGGGAAAACGCGGGTTGTCCACACTATCCACCGCCCCTATGACTAGTACTTCCTCTTATCTCTACTCAAGAAAAGATCCATCTCAACTCAGGGCCTGGGGAAATCCCGCGCGCCCGGCCCGGACCGAGATTCGTCCAGAGCACCGTTGCCCGAAACCTGCAGGAGGCGGGTCCCCTTGAAGTTCCGCATCGACAGAGACGCCCTGGCCGACGCCGTGGCCTGGACGGCGCGCACCCTCCCGGTGCGCCCCCCGGTGCCCGTCCTCGCCGGGATGCACATCGAGGCGAGCGACCGGCTGAAGCTGTCGGCGTTCGACTACGAGGTGTCCGCTCAGGTGTCCACCGACATCGACACCGAGGAGCCGGGGAGCGCGCTCGTCTCCGGCCGCCTGCTCGCCGAGATCTGCCGCAGTCTTCCTCCCCACCCTGTGGAGGTGACGACCGACGGCGCGAAGGTGATGCTCCGCTGCGGGTCGGCGAAGTTCACACTCCTCACCATGCCTGTGGAGGACTACCCGACGCTCCCGGCGATGCCGCCCGCCGCCGGCTCGGTCGGCTCGGACGAGTTCGCCGCCGCCGTGTCCCAGGTGGCGATCGCCGCCGGACGCGACGACACGATCCCGATGCTGACCGGCGTCCGGGTCGAGATCGAGGGCGAGACCGTGACCCTCGCGTCGACCGACCGGTACCGGCTGGCCGTCCGGGAGCTGCACTGGAAGCCGGAGCGCCCGGACTTCTCCGCCGTGGCCCTGGTGCCCGCCAAGACGCTCGCCGACACCGCCAAGTCGCTGACCGCGGGCGCCGAGGTCTCGATCGCCCTGGGCGGCGCCGAGGGCGGCGCGGGCGAGGGCATGATCGGGTTCGAGGGCGGCGGCCGCCGCACCACGTCCCGGCTGCTGGACGGCGACTTCGTGAAATACCGCTCGCTGCTGCCGAGCGAGTACGCGGGCCTCGCCGAGATCGCGACCGCGCCGTTCATCGAGGCGGTCAAGCGCGTGTCGCTGGTCGCCGAGCGGAACACGCCCGTCCGGCTGTCGTTCCGTCAGGGCGAGGTCGTCCTCGAGGCGGGCACCGGCGACGAGGCGCAGGCCGTGGAGGCCCTGGAGGCCACGCTGGAGGGCGAGGACATCGACATCGCCTTCAACCACGGCTTCCTGCTGGACGGCCTGTCCGCGATCGGCTCGGACGTCGCGCGGCTGTCGTTCACGACGCCGACCAAGCCGGCCGTCCTCACGGGCAAGCCGCCGGCGGAGGGGGAGAACCCCAACTACCGGTACCTGATCATGCCTGTGCGACTCTCTGGGTAAGCACCACGTCCGGGGGCAGAACAGGGGACCTCGGGACGATCCGGGGCCTTCTGGGACCGTCAGGAGCCATCCTGGGACCCGACAGGGGACAATCCCACCGCCGCGTGCCGCGCGCGGCGGTGCCACACAGGGGAGTGAAGCAATGGAGCTGGGAATCATCGGTCTCGGCAAGATGGGCGGCAACATGGCCGAACGTCTTCGCCGCGGCGGCCACACCGTGGTCGGCTACGACCGTGACCCGAAGGTCAGCGACGTCGCCTCGGCCGAGGAGCTGATCGAGCGGCTGCCCGCGCCGCGCGCGGTATGGGTGATGGTGCCCGCGGGCGGGCCGACCCACGAGACCATCCACAGGCTGGGGGAACTGCTGTCGCCCGGTGACATCGTCATCGACGGCGGCAACTCCCACTATGTGGACGACCAGAAGCACGGCGCGGAGCTGGCCGAGAAGGGCATCGGCTTCGTGGACTGCGGCGTGTCCGGCGGGGTCTGGGGGCTCCAGAACGGCTACGCGCTGATGGTCGGCGGGTCGGACGAGGACGTCAAGCGCCTGATGCCGATCTTCGAGACGCTCAAGCCGGAGGGCGAGTTCGGGTTCGTCCACTCGGGCAAGATCGGCGCGGGCCACTTCGTGAAGATGGTCCACAACGGCATCGAGTACGCGATGATGCAGGCCTTCGGCGAGGGCTACGAGCTGATCGAGGCCTCCGACGTCGTCACCGACGTCCCCGGCACCTTCCGTTCCTGGCAGGAGGGCACCGTCATCCGGTCCTGGCTGCTGGACCTGATGAACCGCTCGCTCGCGGACGACCCGGAGCTGACCGAGCTCCGCGGCTACGCCAACGACTCCGGCGAGGGCCGCTGGACCGTCCAGGCCGCCGTCGACCACGCCGTCCCGCTGCCGGCGATCACCGCGTCCCTGTTCGCGCGGTTCGCCTCCCGGCAGGAGGACTCCCCCGCGATGAAGGTCGTCGCCGCCCTCCGCAACCAGTTCGGCGGCCACGCCGTCGAGACCGCCAAGGGCGCCGACTCGCCCGGCGCGGACGTCGTCCCGCCCAAGCTCTGACCGCCGCTCTCGGCCGCCCGAGCCCCGGCATCCCCACCCTGGGGACGCCGGGGCTCGGCCGTTCGGGGGAGCCGCCCCGTCCAGGAGTTATCCACAGCCTGTGTGGACGGGAATCCAGAGGGGGATCCGGGCGGGAAGGCGCCGCCGGGGACGGTGACCGGGTGGGAACCCGGACACACGTGTTGGGCCGGAGGCGTGCCAGGCTCCTGGTGCGAGGGCCTACCCTCGTGTCTCGTGCATGTCGCCCATCTCTCGCTCCAGGACTTCCGCTCGTACGCGACGGCCGAAGTGCCGCTGACGCGCGGCGTCACGGCGTTCGTGGGGCCGAACGGGCAGGGCAAGACGAACCTGGTCGAGGCGATCGGGTACGTCGCGACGCACGGCAGCCATCGCGCCGCCACGGACGCGCCGCTCGTCCGGCAGGGCGCTCCGCGTTCCATCGTGCGCGCGGGCGTGGTGAAGGACGACCGCAAGGCCCTGATCGAGCTGGAGATCAACCCGGGCAAGGCCAACCGCGCCCGGTTGAACCGCTCCCCCGTCCCCAGGCCGCGCGAGATCCTGGGGATGCTCCGGACCGTCCTGTTCGCGCCCGAGGACCTGGCGCTGGTGAAGGGCGACCCGGGCGAGCGCCGCCGCTACATGGACGAGCTGCTGACGGCGCGCGCGCCGCGTTTCGCGGCTGTCCGCTCCGACTACGAGCGCGTCCTCAAGCAGCGCAACGCCCTGCTGAAGTCGGCGGCCGCGCACCGCCGCTCCCCCGGCCCCGAGGTCCTGGCCACGCTGGACGTCTGGGACACGCATCTCGCGCGCACGGGGTCGGAGCTTCTCGCGGCCCGCATCGAACTCGTCGCGGCGCTGCGCCCGCTCGTCGCGCGCGCGTATGCCGAACTCGCTCCGCACAGCGGCGCGGCCGATCTGACGTACCGCAGCTCGCTGGGCGAGGGCGTCGAGTTGTCCACAGACCGTGCACAAGTCGCCGAGCAGCTGCTGGGTGGAGTGGCGGAGGCGCGTAAGCAGGAGCTGGAGCGCGGCGTCAGCCTGGTGGGCCCGCACCGCGACGAGCTCGTCCTGCGCCTGGGAGACCTTCCCGCGCGCGGCTACGCGTCCCATGGCGAGTCGTGGTCGTTCGCACTCGCGCTGCGCCTCGCCGCCTTCGACCTCCTGCGCGCGGACGGCGACGACCCCGTCCTCATCCTGGACGACGTCTTCGCCGAGCTGGACGCGGGCCGCCGCAGCCGCCTGGCCGAGATGGTCGCGCCCGCCGAGCAGGTCCTGATCACCGCCGCCGTCCCCGCGGACGTGCCGGCCGAACTCAGTGGGACCACCTTCAACGTCGCGGACGGCGCTGTTGAAAGCGGCTCGCCTGAAGGCCGCTCGCCTGAAAGCGGCTCGCCGTCGCCCAACGGGACGGGTGGGACTGCCACGGCCGATGAGGAAGTGACGGCGGGATGATCCCCGCATGGCGCTCCGGGTTCCAGAAGGGGGAGGAACGGTGAACAAAGATCCACGGCATGTGGACAACCCCTCTGGATCGGTGGATTCCGGGGTTTCCGCGGCTGCCTCCGAGGCTCCGGCCAAGTCCGGGATCGAGCTCGCGCGCGAGGCGCTGGCCCAGGCTCGTGCGGACGCGATGAAGCGCGGCACCCTTCCGGGCCAGGGACGTAGGCGGAAGGCCCCGACCGGCACCGGACGCGTCCGTGAGCCGGGACGCGGCGGCGACCCCAAGCCGTTCGGCGGCGCGATCCGCGACCTGCTCGCCACGCGGGGCTGGGAGCAGCGCGCCGCGGTCGGCGGCGTCTTCGGCAACTGGGCAGGCCTCGTGGGACCCGAACTCGCCGAACACACCCGTCCCGAGAAGTTCGACGAGGGCGAGCTCACCGTCGTCGCGGACTCCACCACCTGGGCGACCCAGCTCCGCCTCCTGTCGTCCACGCTCGTCCGCCGCCTGAACGAGCAGCTCGGCCACGGCACGGTCAAGCGCGTCAAGGTCGTCGGCCCCTCGTCCGGTCCCCGCCGAACCGGCGCCTGGCGCGTCCGCTAACCCCACCCCATCCCAGCCGCTTCCCGCAGACGTCTCGCTCGCCGGTGCGGGATGCGTGTGCGTCCCGCACGCGCGGCCCAGAGCGGCCATCGGACAGGTCTTCGGGGGTTGCGCGAACGTGTGTGTTCTGGGCGACACAAGGGTTGGCGGAGAGTTATCCACAGTTTGGGGCCCGGGTGTGAAAGGCGGGTTCTGGGCGGCAGGCTGGTCGGACGGCGTCTCCCGGCTCGGGATGGGTGCGGGAGCGCAGGTCAGAAGCCTGGAAGGGAGTGTCGGAGGTGCATGGGAACATGCGTTCGGAGCGATCCGGTGCGGCGCGACGCGAGCGTGCCGTAGGACGGAGAACACCCCCGGATCCATGGGGGGATGCATCTCCGGGCCCGTTCGAGCGGCACGAGCGCACACAGCGGCCTTCAGTGCCACTTTCCGGGTTCTGAGCGGGTAGGATGGATAAGGTTCAGGATGTTGCGCCGCCGTGGGTCGCCCAGGCTCTGTCCGACACCGACGAGGAGTAGTGGGCGTCCCTTACGTGTGTTACGGGGCACACCGCGTCAATCGCGGGACGGCGAGCGTCCCCGGCAGGAGGATCTCCTTTGGCGTACGACGCTAGTTCGATCACTGTCCTTGAGGGTCTTGAGGCGGTGCGCAAGCGCCCTGGCATGTACATCGGCTCGACCGGGGAACGCGGCCTGCACCACCTGGTCTACGAGATCGTCGACAACTCGGTCGACGAGGCGCTCGCCGGGTACGCCGACACGATCATGGTCACGCTGCTGGCCGACAACGGCGTCCGCGTCACCGACAACGGCCGCGGCATCCCGGTCGGGCTGCATCCGGTGGAGAAGAAGCCCGCGGTCGAGCTGGTGCTGACCACGTTGCACGCGGGCGGCAAGTTCGACGGCAAGTCCTACGCGGTCTCCGGCGGCCTGCACGGCGTCGGCTCGGCGGTCGTGAACGCTCTGTCGTCCCGCCTGGACGCCGAGATCCGCACCGACGGCCACTACTGGCGGCAGTCCTACAACTGGAAGGGCCCGCTCGGCCCGCTGGAGAAGGGCGACCCGACCGACGAGACCGGCACGACGATCACCTTCTGGGCCGACGAGGACGTCTTCGAGACCACCGAGTGGTCGTTCGAGACGCTGTCCCGCCGTATGCAGGAGATGGCGTTCCTGAACCGGGGCCTGTCGATCAGCCTGCGGGACGAGCGTCCGGACCACATCGACGAGGAGGGCGGCGCCCGCGAGGTCACCTTCCACTACGAGGGCGGCATCGAGGACTTCGTTCGCTACATCAACGCGAAGAAGGAACAGGCCCACGACTCGGTCATCTACTTCAGCGACGACACCGAGGGCATGTCGGTGGAGATCGCGATGCAGTGGAACGCGTCCTACGCCGAGTCCGTGCACACCTTCGCGAACACGATCAACACGGCCGAGGGCGGCACCCACGAAGAGGGCTTCCGTGCCGCGCTGACCACGATCGTCAACCGGTACGCGCGCGACAAGGGCCTGCTCCGCGACAAGGACGACAACCTCACCGGTGAGGACGTCCGCGAGGGTCTCACCGCGATCATCTCGATCAAGCTGGCCGACCCGCAGTTCGAGGGCCAGACCAAGACCAAGCTCGGCAACACCGAGGCCAAGTCGTTCGTCCAGAAGGCGTGCAACGAGCACCTGCGCGACTGGTTCGAGGAGAACCCGGGCGAGGCCAAGGAGATCATCAACAAGGCCACGCAGGCGGCGCGCGCCCGCGTGGCGGCCCGCCAGGCGCGCGACCTGACCCGGCGCAAGAGCCTGCTGGAGTCGACCTCGCTGCCCGGCAAGCTGTCGGACTGCCAGTCCACCGACCCGGCGATGTCCGAGGTCTACATCGTCGAGGGTGACAGCGCCGGCGGTTCGGCCAAGGGTGGCCGCAACCCGATGTACCAGGCCATCCTGCCGATCCGCGGCAAGATCCTGAACGTCGAGAAGGCGCGCATCGACAAGATCCTCAAGAACAACGAGGTCCAGGCGATCATCACCGCCCTCGGCACCGGGGTGCACGACGAGTTCGACATCACCAAGCTGCGGTATCACAAGATCATCCTGATGTCGGACGCCGACGTGGACGGCCACCACATCAACACGCTGCTGCTGACCCTGCTCTTCCGGTTCATGCGGCCGCTGATCGAGGCCGGCCACGTCTACCTGGCCAAGCCGCCGCTGTACAAGATCAAGTGGAACGCGTCCGGCAGCGACGCCGACTACGTCTACTCCGACGCCGAGCGCGACCAGGTCATCGAGCAGGGCATCGCGGCCGGCAAGCGCGACCCGCGCCCGCGCGACCAGGTCCAGCGGTTCAAGGGCCTCGGTGAGATGAACGCCGACGAGCTCTGGGACACCACGATGGACCCGGACCGCCGCGTGCTGATGCAGATCCAGCTGGACGACGCCGCGCAGGCGGACGAGCTGTTCAGCGTCCTGATGGGCGAGGAGGTCGAGCCGCGCCGCGAGTTCATCCAGCGCAACGCCAAGGACGTCCGCTTCCTGGACATCTGAGTCCGCCGGAAACCACTAGAGCAGAGGTTTGACGCAAGTGACTGAAACGACCACCGATGGCGGGGGCACCGGCGGGAGCGGCGGCGGGCGGATCGAGCCGGTCGACATCCAGCAGCGGATGCAGACCAGCTACCTCGACTACGCGATGTCGGTCATTGTCGCGCGCGCGCTTCCCGAGGTCCGCGACGGCCTGAAGCCCGTGCACCGCCGCGTCCTGTACGCGATGTACGACGGCGGCTACCGCCCCGACCGCGGGTACTTCAAGTGCGCGCGCGTCGTCGGCGACGTCATGGGCAACTACCACCCGCACGGCGACTCGGCGATCTACGACGCGCTCGTCCGCCTGGCCCAGCCGTGGGCGATGCGCTACCCGCTGGTCGACGGCAACGGCAACTTCGGCTCGCGCGGCAACGACCCGGCCGCGGCCATGCGGTACACCGAGTGCCGCATGGCCCCGCTGGCGATGGAGCTGCTGCGCGACATCGACAAGGAGACCGTCGACTTCACGCCGAACTACGACGGCCGTTCGGCGGAGCCGACCGTCATGCCGTCGCGGTACCCGAACCTGCTGGTCAACGGGTCGGCGGGCATCGCGGTCGGGATGGCGACCAACATCCCGCCGCACAACCTGCGCGAGGTCGCCGAGGGCGTCCAGTGGTACCTGGAGAACTACGGCGCCGCGGACGACGAGCTGCTCGAGGCCCTGATCGAGCGGGTCAAGGGCCCCGACTTCCCGACCGCCGGCCTGATCGTCGGCCGCAAGGGCATCGAGGAGGCGTACCGGACCGGCCGCGGCTCGATCACCATGCGCGCGGTGGTCGAGGTCGAGGAGATCCAGAACCGCACCTGCCTGGTGGTCACCGAGCTGCCGTACCAGGTCAACCCGGACAATCTCGCCCTCAAGATCGCCGAGCTGGTGAAGGACGGCAAGCTCGAGGGCATCGCCGACGTGCGGGACGAGACGTCCGGCCGCACCGGCCAGCGCCTGGTGATCGTCCTGAAGCGGGACGCGGTCGCCAAGGTCGTCCTGAACAACCTGTACAAGCACACGCAGCTGCAGGAGACGTTCGGCGCGAACATGCTCGCGCTGGTGGACGGCGTGCCGCGCACGCTGCGCATCGACCAGTTCATCCGGCACTGGGTCGAGCACCAGATCGAAGTGATCGTCCGCCGCACCCGGTACCTGCTGCGCAAGGCCGAGGAGCGCGCCCACATCCTGCGCGCGCTGCTGAAGGCGCTCGACCGGATCGAAGAGGTCATCGCGCTGATCCGCCGGTCGCCGTCCGCGCAGGAGGCGCAGCGGGGCCTGATGGCGCTGCTGGAGATCGACGAGGTCCAGGCGCAGGCCATCCTGGACATGCAGCTGCGCAAGCTGGCCGCCCTGGAGCGCCAGGCCATCATCGACGAGTACGACAAGCTGATGGCCGAGATCGCCGACTACAACGAGATCCTGGCCTCGCCCGAGCGGCAGCGCACGATGGTCGGCGAGGAGCTCGCGCCGATCGTGGAGAAGTACGGCGACGAGCGCCGCACCGAGATCATCCCCTTCGACGGCGACGTGTCCTACGAGGACCTCATCGCCGAGGAGGACGTGGTCGTCACGATCACCCGCGGCGGCTACGCCAAGCGCACCCGGACCGACCACTACCGGGCGCAGCGGCGCGGCGGCAAGGGCGTGCGCGGCGCGCAGCTCAAGCAGGACGACATCGTCGACCAGTTCTTCGTCACCACCACGCACCACTGGATCCTGTTCTTCACCAACAAGGGCCGGGTGTACCGGGCGAAGGCCTACGAGCTGCCGGACTCCGGCCGCGACTCGCGCGGCCAGCACGTCGCGAACCTGCTCGCCTTCCAGCCGGACGAGCACATCGCCCAGGTCATGGACCTGCGCGACTACGACGTCGCTCCGTACCTGGTGCTCGCCACCGGCAAGGGCAAGGTGAAGAAGACCGCGCTGAGCGACTTCGACTCGCCGCGCACGGGCGGCATCATCGCGATCAACCTGGCTGACGACGACGAGGTGATCGCGGCCCGGCTGGTGTGCCCGGACGACGACCTGCTGATGGTGTCCACCAACGCGCAGTCGATCCGGTTCTCGGCCGACGACGACTCGCTGCGCCCGATGGGCCGGGCGACCTCCGGCGTGATCGGCATGCGGTTCGAGGACGACCATCACCTGCTGAACATGCTGGTTGCGTCCGATCCGTCCCAGGATGTCCTGGTGGCGACCGAAGGTGGCTATGCGAAGCGCACCCCGATTGACCAATATCCCCGTCAGGGACGTGGGGGTAAGGGAGTCCTCACCGCTAAGATCGTGGAATCTCGCGGCAGGTTGGTAGGGGCGTTGATGGTCGGCCCGGACGACGAGGTCTTCGCGATGACCGCCTCCGGGGGTGTCATCCGGACGACCGCGGCGGAGATCAAGCAGTCCGGTCGGCAGACCATGGGGGTCCGGCTGATGAACCTCGCGTCCGGCGGCGGCGTCGTGGCGATCGCGAGGAACGTAGAGTCCATGGAGGACACCGGCGAGGACGACACGGCCGAGGGAGGCGAGGGCGAGTGACCCTCCCGCCCGCCGCCGCGTCCGCGCCGCCAGGCCAGGAGGTCACGTGAGCAGCGAGCCCGGTTCGGACAATCCCGTGGGGGACGACGGGTCGGCGTCCGGGAGGTCGTCGGACAGCGGGAAGGCCGTTCCCGCCGCGTCCAAGCCCGGCCGCGACGAGACGAAGGTGGACATCACCCCGTCCGTCGACGAGACCAAGCACGACCTGCCCAAGGTCGAGGGGTCGTCCTCGGCGAAGTCGAGGACCGTGACGTCCGCCGCGGCCAAGACCGGCTCCGCCGCCAAGGCCTCCGGCCGTCCGGTGGCGGGCGCCTCGTCCAAGCCCGCCTGGGACGAGCCGGCCGAGCCCGCCGACTCGGTCTCGGCCGACCGCACCGACAAGCGCTTCACCCGCGCCGAGTCCCCGTCGGCGGCGGCCGCGGCCGCCCCGGCGCCGGGCGGCGGAGGCTTCGCCGGCACCGTCCTGAAGGACCGTCCGGCCACGCCCCCGCCGGCCCGCCCCGCGCCGTCGTCCGGCTCGTCCGGCCCGGCGGCCCGTCCGGCGGCGTCCGCCAAGACGGCCCGCAAGGCCCAGCTCCAGCTCGCCAGGCTGGAGCCCTGGTCGGTGATGAAGTTCAGCTTCGTGATGTCGCTGGTCTGCTTCGTCGTCCTGCTGGTCGCCGTCATCGTCCTGTGGATGATCCTGTCCGGCCTCGGCGTCTTCGACGCCATCGCCAACACCGTCCAGGACCTCACCTCCAAGCAGGGCGAGGACAGCGGCGGCATCGACGCCGGCAGCTGGTTCTCCTTCCCCCGCGTCCTCGGCTACACCGTCCTGGTCGGAGCCCTGAACGTCATGCTGATCACGGCCCTCTCCACGGTCGGCTCGGTGATCTACAACCTCGCCGCCGACCTGGTCGGCGGCGTCGAGGTCACCCTCAAGGAGGCCGAGTGAAAATCGATTACCGCATACCCTCCGGCATGCGGTAATCTCACATGCGTCGCCGCAAGACGGTGGCGCAGTTGAGGGCGTATAGCTCAGTCGGTTAGAGCGCATCCCTGATAAGGATGAGGCCCCAGGTTCAAGTCCTGGTACGCCCACCTCAACCTCACCTCAGAGCCCGGTTCATCCTGAACCGGGCTCTTGGTCGTTTAGAGGCTTTCCGGCCTCCCTATCCGGCAGGGAGAGTCGCCTCTCACGCGCCGGCCCTACTCGTCGTCGTACCGGACGCCTCGCTCCCAGTGGAGGAGCCCGTCGGTGACATGGGGACGCTCTCCATCGAGCGGGCGGCCGGTCTCCAGCGATTCGGCGACGTCCAGGAGCATCGCGGTGATGCCGTCCCAGCGGACGTCGCCATCGGCGGAGGCCTTGTCGAACTCGCGGACGCAGCCATGCCGTGGCCCAGGTCGCAGATCCACGAACAGGTCGGTTCCGCCGCCGCTGCCCGCTATGGGCAGCCAACTCGGCAACCACATCCCCGCATGCGCGCCCGCTGGACGAGCCCCGACCCGGGCGTAGTCCTCGGAGCTGTATTGCCCGAGAGCGATCGCGTCGTCCCGCCAGACCTGCAGCCAGACTCCACGTCCCCGCAGTGCCTCCTCAGCGGTGTAGAGGGAGTAACCCGGGAGAAGTTGGAAGGGGTGACCAGAGGGCTTCAGAGCGGCACCGTTGCTCCGTTCCCACCAGGCCACGAGGTCTGCCGGCAGAACGACGCTCAGAGCCTCCTGCACGGACTTGATGTCCGATGGGTCGGCAGGTATGCCGAGGTACTCGATGGTGGCCGGGGCGTGGCCGTCCAGCCAGCCCAGGATCCGTTCCCATGCCATGTCAGCGCTCATCAGTTCGTGCTCCGATCGGGGAGGGGGGCTTGGCCGTCCGGGGTAGTACCGCATCGGGTTCGGCGGCATGCCATCGCTTTCGGTGGGACGCGCATGTGCTGCGACACATCTTGCCGATCGTGTCTGCCGGAGAAGGAGTCGATGGTACGGGAATCGGCCTGTGCTTCTTCTGCTCATCGCAATCACGATCCAGTCCAGGCGTCCCTCAATGAGGGCGTCACATCTCTGACGTGCGTCAGCCCTCAGTCGGTGCTCGAAGGAGCGCATGTCGGCCAGCCAATATCGGCGATCGAGTTCGAGCAGCATGCGGGCCGGACATTTGCGCATCATCCAAGCGGCGGACGGGGGGCGAGCGGTGTCGTGGTGGGGATGGAACGTCGGGAGCCGTGCGCTGTGGTGGCGGCGGGATGCCGTGGGCTTGGGATGGCCGGGGGACGCGTTGACGGTGGCGTCGGCTGGGTGCCTTGGGGGCTCCGCGGCGACATGGCCTGCTCCGGGAGCGAAGTGGTTGGTGGCGCATGAGCGTGGGCTTGTTGTGCAGTTGATGCGACATGCCCGAAGAAATGTGCGCTGACCAGCGGAATTGTTCACATGGTGGCGTGTGGGTGCCATTCGCTAGGGCAGGCGGCCGGGGTGTTGTGGCCGACTGGGAGCGCTTCTTTGGGTCAGGTTTCTGGTCGCGGGTGGATTGTCGGTGGGGGTGTCTAATGTGCTGGGGGTGGAAATTGAGGCGGTTGAGCGGAGGCTGCGGGAGGATCCCGGTGACTTGGCCTCGTGGGACTTGTACGGGGAGTGGTTGCGGGAGCGGGGGGACGCTCGGGGGGAGGTGATCCGGCTCGAGCGGCGGCGGGCCCGGGTCGCGCCTCGGCGGCGGGGGCCGTTGGATCGCGAGCTCGCGGCGCTGGAGAAGCGGCACCGGGGTGGCTGGGACGCCGGGCTGCCCGAGAAGGCGGTGGTCCTCGAGCGGCGGTTCGGGTTCGCGGCGCGGGTGGCGGTCGAGTGGTCCGATGACGCGCCCGTGGCGATCGAGCAGGTGTTGCGGTCGCCGTTCGTGACGGCGTTGCGGATCACGTCGCCCGAGGGCGGGGAGGACTACTGGGACGAGGACGAGGGGGTCGATGACGACGGTGATCCCGTTCCGGCCTCGTTCGTCGAGACGGGCGGGCTGGCGACGCTGAGCGTCGGGCGGCTGGCCGAGCTCGACCTGTCGTACCTGCGCATCGGTGCCCTCGGCGCTCGGACCCTTGCCGTGTCGAGCCTGCTCCGGAGTGACGTCCCGGACGCGGAGGGGCGGCTCGGGGTTCTCGACCTGCGGTACTGCGAGGTCGGGAACTCGGGGCTGAGGGCGCTCGCCGATTCCCCGATGTTCAGTGGCGTCCACCGGCTGCATCTTCAGCGGAACTCCATCACGGCGGACGGTGTCGCCGCGCTCCATCGCTTCGAGAAGCTCACCGAGCTCGACCTTCGTTACAACGAGATCGGCGCGGAGGGGGTGCGGACGCTGCTGGAGGCGCCGTTCGCCGGCTCGCTCCGGCGGTTGCTGCTGCACCGCGCCGACGTCGGATCCGACGGCGCGAAGCTGCTCGCGCACGCCCCCCAGCTCCCACCCGCGCTACGCGTCATCTGGAGGTGCTCGTGAGCATCGAGCTGCGTGATCGGTTCTTCGCCCTGTCGGCCGGGACGGCCTCGGAGGAGGAGGCCGTCCGGTACCGGGCGGAGGTCGACGCGACCACCGGCGAGGCCGCGGCCACGGTCGACGGGCTCGCGGTGTCCTGGCACCCGACGGCCCGGTTCAAGGCGGTGCGGTTCGTCGACGCCGAACTGATCGGGGAGGAGACGCGCGAGCTCTTCGCGCGTCCGATCGAGGACGCGCAGTATCTCGCGGCGGTCTTCGTGGATCCGCACGAGCTGTCGTACCGGACGTTCGAGAACATCCTTCCGCTCGACCGGCTGTTCATGGACGTCCCCCTGGAGTTCGAGCTGGACGGTCCGGAGGAGTTCGCCGAGGGAGCGTTCTCGTTCTCGATGCGCCTTCCGGACGCCACCCGCGCCTGTCTGGAGGGGCTCGACTCGCTGGGGCTGTACAGCCGGCCGCTGAACTCGGCGTCACGGGGCGGCGAGCGGTTCATCTTCCACTCGGCGCTGCTCGCCGAGGCCCTCGCGCCCGCGGTGGCGAAGGCGATGCCCGAGACGGCGATGGCCGGGTTCTCGCACGTGAACCCGGTGTTCCGGTGCAATCGCTTCGAGCCCGGTGACGCCAACTTCCATCGTCATCGCGACACGCCGTACCGGGACGCCTCGCGCGAGCACGTGTCGCGGTACACGGTCCTGCTGTACCTCAGCGGGGGTTCGGGGGCGGGTGAGCCCGTCCTCGATCTCGGCGAAGGGGGTTCGCTCACCGAGATCCCGGCGCTGACCTGCGTCGTCTTCGACCAGCGGTACGAGCACGAGGGTGCGCCCTACCGGGACGGACGCAAGATCTTCCTGCGCACCGAGCTGGTCTTCACCGAGGCCGGGCTCGGGAACGACCCGGAGATCGGCGCGCTGTTCAGCAAGGCGACCTACCTGACCGGCGAGAGCGTCTTCGCCCCCGAGCTCGCGCGGCACGCCGACGCCTACTACAACCAGGTCGCCGCCGCGCACTGGAACGGTCTCGCCCCGAGCGACGCGGACGGCGAGCCGTTCCTGCACAAGCGGTTCCGCGGCGTGGAGTTCGTCGCGAACGGCTACGACTTCTGGTTCGCCAAGGGCGACGACCTCACGGCCGCCGAGTGCGCGGCGATCACGCTGCTCGACTACTTCAACTGCAAGGTCGGCGACACCGCGTTCCGCGACCTGTGCGAGTCGGAGGCGATCGAGGCCGAGGACGCCGGGTGGGTTCCGGGGTTCCTGGCGGACCGGCGCAGCGAGTCGGCCGTCCTGCCGTTCGACAAGTCGCTGCTCTTCCCCGAGCCGGAGGAGGGGAGCGACCAGATCGAGCCCTGCTGTTCGTTCCACATGGGCGGCGCGACGAACTACGACACGACGCGCATGGACAGCGCCGTCAGCCACTACGCCCGGCTTCAGGACAAGGCGAAGGCGAAGGTCATGCCCGCGCCGATCCTGATGCTCGGCGAGGAGGTCGTCCTCGACCCGGGCCGGTTCGTCGTCGAGGGCAACCTCATCCACGTCCTCAGCGAGAGGGCGATGACGCCGGTGAACTTCGCGTCCTGCGACGGTCCCGGATTCACCGCGATCGGGTTCGTCACGACCGAGACCGTCGTCGGGGCGCTCGACCTCCTCGTCCCCCCGATCCTGTTCACCGAGGCCGCCGACCACTTCCACCTGCGGTTCGACTTCTTCCGCAACTCCTGGACGGTCGAGCACGAGCAGTCCGCGGTGGACATCCCCGCGATCTCGGAGCTCGAGGAACAGGACCTCTACTACGACGAGGACTGGTGGGAGGACGAGGAGGACGAGGACGAAGGCGAAGAGGAGGACGAGGATGAGGACCGGAAGGACGAGAAGCCCCAGGTGACCCCCGTGCTCTAGCCCCGGTCGGCGGTGGCGAGCTCGGCCATCCGGCCCAGGGCCGTCACCCAGAATCGCTGCCGCTCCGGCGCCTGCCCGACGAGGTAGGTGGCCCGCAGCTTCGGAGGGAGGTGCCGGAGCAGGCGGGCCACCGCGTCGAGGTTCCGTTCCAGCTGGGACACCTCGGCGTTGGAGAACACCTGGTGCACCAGGTCGGTGTCGTCGGTGCCCTCGGCGGAGGCCTCGGCCGCGGCGGACAGCCGGGCCTCCCAGCCGGGCAGGTCGCCCGCGATCTCGGCGAGACCGGTCTTGCGCATCCCGGCGAGGCGGGCCTCCAGCGCGGTCAGCGGCACCGGCGCGAACTCGCCCTCACCCAGGTAGATCAGGCCGGACTGGAGCGGCAGGTCCACGCGGTGCAGCTTGATCAGCCGCTCGAGGGTGCGCTTGGTGACCCAGTCGCGGCCCTCGTCGTCGATGTCGTTCTTCCACCACTCCAGGACGGTCTCGGCCGTCTCGCCGTACGTCGAGATCAGCCACTCGTTGGCCGGAATGTCGTCCGGGTGCACCTCGTAGCTGATCGTGAACCGCGTCGCCTGCGCGACATTGTTGCTGGCCACCTGCATTTTGCGGCCCAGATGGTACGGCGGGTTCTGCAGCGCGACCTGGGCGCGCAGGTTGGGGATGGGACGCCCGGCGAGCGTCCACTCCTGCGTGACCTCCATCAGCTTGGCGAACGTCGCCTTGTCCTTCGGGCGGTTGTACTCGTCCCAGACCAGGACCTTGGGGGCCGGGTCGAGCAGCGAGCGGGTGAGGATCGCGTCGAGCGAGCCCTCCGGGGTCGGCACGGGGACGCACAGGTCCTCGACGTTGGTGACCGGCAGGGAGAAGTAGACCGGCTGACGGCCCGTCTCCTCCCGGGCGATCTGCTTGGTGATCTCCGTCTTGCCGCATCCGGGCGGGCCCTGCAGCAGGACGGCCCAGCGGTTCTGCATCGCGGCGCGCAGGATGCGGCGGACCGGGTCGGACACCCTCGCCGGGTTGCTCGCGCCGACCGCCTTCGCGATGCCGTCGAGCAGTTCGGACGTGCGGTCGCGGCCGGGCTCGCCGTCCTTCCTGCGGTCGACCAGCGCCAGCCGGCTGCCGTTCAGCAGCGGCAGCCCCCAGGCCAGCGGGAATCCGGCGCGGGCGCAGTCGAGGACGTGCTGCAGCGTGCGCGGGGAGAACAGGTGGCGCAGGTGCGGGCTGAGGGCGGCCCACTGGCGGAACACCTCGTGCAGGTCCCAGTCGGGGTAGCGCTCGGCCAGGGCGCGTCGCCAGGCGGTGTCGTTCGCGGTGAGCCGGAGCGTGACCATCCGGTCGAGGATCGCCAGGTCGGAGCGGCGCGCGCTGGTCTCGGACGTCGACTCGTTGTCGGTGAGGAAGACGCCGATGCAGCCCAGTTCACGCAGGTCGTACTCGCCGAGGCTCCAGTCGCAGGCGATCTGCATGAGCTGCGACTGGACGGTGCTGCCCGCCTGCAGCGAGTCGTCGATGAGCAGGACGAACGGCCGTCCCGGGACGAGTTGCCGCATGACGAGCTGGCGCAGCGCGAGCTCCCCGCTGCGCTCGTCGCGGACCGGCGCGTTGACCAGCAGGTCGTCCGGCGTGAGGTTGGCCGCGGGGATGACGACGAGCTCGGCGCCGGGATACCGGGCCGGGACGTAGGAGACGAACGTGGAGGTCTTCCCGATGCCGTGCTCGCCGAAGATCTGGCCGGTCTGCCCGGTCTCGATCATCGCGTCGATGAACTTCTCGAGCTTGGCGGTGGGGCCGCTGTCCGGCGGATCCGGGTAGGTGGCGGTGGGACGCCACTGCCGCTCGCCCTGGTCGGCTCGGTCGGGTCGCGGGGGACGGCGCTGCGTCGGCGCGGTGGGCACGGCTGTGTTCTCCTCGGTCAACGTCCGGACGTGACCCGGTGGCAGGCCATGGGCTTGTGGTGGCGTTCGGGCCAGTCGTCGCCGCCGTCGGTGATCAGCCAGATCCACCGGTCGGGCTCCTCGGGGGTGACGTGCCGCGCGTAGCCGTCGGTCACCATGATGATCGCGTCGGGCTCGGTGTCGAGGAGCCTGCCGCCGACCTCGAGCCGTCCCTCCGCGTAGTCGACGACGTTCTGGAAGTCGGTGCCGCCCCCGCCGTACACCCGCTCACCGGCGACGAAGGGCATGACGACGCCGTCGAAGCTGAGCCAGTGGGCCTCGACCCCGTCGGTCTGCCCGACGAGCGTGGTCAGCCACTCGACGACCGCGTCGGGCATCGACCCGGACGTGTCGAACGCGACGAGCACGACCTTCGTCCGCTCGGGCCCGCGCCGGGTCAGCATCGGGTCGTGGCCGAGGGCCAGCATGATCGCACCGTGCTTCTTCGGGTAGATCAGGCGCTCGCCCTCCTCGAGCTTCGAGGTGAGGACGTCGACCAGCCAGCGCTGCCACCAGTCGACGCGGCGGGTGGCCGGGGTGGCGCCGCGTAGTTTGTCCAGGCCGAGGCTGCCCCACATCCGCTCGATCCGGTCGCCGGCGTCGGAGGAGCGGTCGGCGATGTCGAGGATTTCGCCGCGCGCGGCCTGGTCGCCGCGCAGCGCGGCCTGGACGACCTCGCGCAGCACCGCCTCGCCGATCTGCCCGACGGTCTCGTCGTCGAGCGGGATCCTCTGCCCGTCCTCGGTCTCCTCCTCGCCGTCGCCGTGGACGCAGAAGACGAGCCTGGGCGGTTCGAGCGACGTCATGCGGAGCAGCTCGCCGTACACCGTGAGGTCGGTGTAGCAGAAGTCGTCGTAGGACACGGGTGTGAGGCCTTGCGCGCGCAGGTCTTCCCTGTACTGGTCGTAGACCTCGCGGGAGTCGACGCCGACCGGGACGGCCGGCCCGCCGTCCTCGCCTTGGATGGTGGGCAGCGAGGACCGGCGGAGCCGGAGCAGCGCGACGTGGTTGATCGCGACCTCGGCGGCCAGCGTGAACCTCGGGTCGCCGCGCAGCACCTCGTCCACGTAGAGGTGCCGGTGCATGAGGTGCCGCGCCTCGTGGAACAGGACGAACTTGACGCCCTCGTGGTCGAGCTCGAGGAAGAAGTACGGGTTGTAGAGCAGGGCGCAGGTGCCGTCGCCGGTGGCGATCACCGCCGCCGTGGGGATCGCGGTGGTCGGTATGTGGTGGTGGCACTTGGAGTACAGCCACGACGCGACGGTGCTCTGCCCGATGCCGAAGTCGAGCAGCGCGGTCTCCTTGAGCCGCCGCGCCTTCTCCACGACGTCCGGATCGGCCGGCTCCTCCGCCATGAGGCGGCGCAGGTCCGACAGCCGGCCGTCCGCGCGCCCCTTGATCGGGGCGAGTTTCCTGGTCGACTCGCCGTCCGCCATGCGGTGCCCCAACGTGACTCGTCCTGTACCGACGGGATGTCACGTTAGCGGCCCGATCCGACAAAACCCGCTGGGATCGGAGCGTTCTCGACCTCCGGTTGTGCATGGGTGCCAGGGACCGTTCGTCGCCTGAGGGATGCCGTTCGGCGCAGGCGGCCGGGAAGGGGCAACCTGTCGATGGGGGCATCGCTAGCCTCGGACGGGTCCGCCGGGCGGCTCCGTCACCAGCGATCCCAACCTGGGGGGTGAGGGACGCAGGGTGTTGTCGAGCATGTGGCGGATGTCGGGGGAATCCACGCGGCCGAGCGGATCTCGCTACGGCCGCGTGGAGCCCCCTTCTTTTCGTTTCCGGGCAGAGTGCGGGTGGTCAGTGGTCAGTGGTCGCGCGGGCCTGCCTGGGGAGGAGGAAGGCGGCGGCGAAGGCGGCGGCGAGGAGGGCGATGACGGCCGCCAGAGTGGCGTCCATCGCGTGCTGGAAGGTGGGGCCGTCCGCGGTGAGGTGGGCGCCGAGGCGGTCGAAGAAGACGGTGCCGAGGACGGCGACCCCGAGGGCGCTGCCGAGCTGCTGGACGGCGGTGAGCGTGCCGCCCGCGGCGCCGGTCTCGTGCGGCTCGACCCCGGCGAGGACGGTGTCGAAGAAGGGGGCCATGATCAGGCCCATGCCGATCCCGGTGACGATCAGGGCGGGGGCGAGCTGCCAGGGGCTGACGCCGAAACCGGCGAGGTGCAGGCTGAGAATGACGCCGCCCACGCCGGCCGCCATGACGACCGTCCCGGCGTGGATGACGCGGCGGCCGAAGCGGACCACGGCCTGGGCGGCGCCGAACCCGGCGATGATGCCGAGCGACCACGGGATCTGCGCGAGGCCGGCCTTGAGGGGCGAGTAGCCGAGGGCGAGCTGGGTGTAGAGGCCGAACACCAGGGCGAACCCGGTCATCCCGGAGAAGAACACCAGGCCGACGATGAGGCCGCCGCTGAAGCCGCGCTTGCGGAACAGGCTCGGCGTGACGAGCGGGTCGCCACCGGCGCGCCGCACGCGGAGCTCGTACCAGGCGAACAGGGCGAACACCGCGGCGGAGGCGGCCATCATCGCGAACGTCCAGGCGGGCCAGCCGTGCTCGCGGCCCTGCACCAGCGGGTAGACGATCAGGCCGGCGCCGAGGGCGGCGAGCAGCGCGCCGACCAGGTCGAGGCGGCCGGCGTGCGAGGCGCGGGCCTCGGGCAGGAAGCGCAGTCCGGCGGCGACGGCGGCGACGCCGAGCGGGAGGTTGATCAGGAAGATCATGCGCCAGCCCGTCCCGAACGGGTCGGCGTCGATGAGCCAGCCCGCGAGCACCGGGCCGCCGACCGAGGACAGGCCCATGATCGGGCCGAACAGGCCGAACGCGGCGCCCATCTCCTTGGGCGGGAACATCTCCTTGATCAGGCCGAGGCCCTGCGGCAGCATCAGCGCGCCGAACAGGCCCTGCAGCACCCGCGACCCGACGAGCATCCCCGGTGAGACCGCGAGGCCGCACAGCAGCGAGCCGATCGTGAATCCGGCCGCGCCGACGAGGAACATCCGCTTGCGCCCGTAGAGGTCGCCGAGCCGTCCGCCGGTGATCAGGCCGATGCCGAGGGCGAGGGTGTATCCGGCGGAGAGCCACTGCAGGGTGCCCGTCGAGCCGCCGAGGTCGGCGCGGATGGTGGGGGCGGCGATCGTGGTGATCAGCGCGTCCAGCATGTCCAGGATCTCGCCCGCGAGGATCACCATCAGGGCGACCCAGCGCCAGCGGTAGAGCGTCTCGGGGACGGTGGCGGCGACGCCCTGCCCGCTCCCGGGCTCTGTGGTCGTGGTGCTCATGGCGGCCTCTCCCTAGGGGGTGCGAACGCCGTTCGTTCGCTGACGAACACCGTTCTATGCTCCGATCAGCGTTCGTGTCAAGTACGGCATTCGTCGTCCAGTACGATGTTCGTGGACGGTCGGCGGCGGCCGTCCGGGACGAGGGAGGGCGCGGATGGCGACTCAGGAGGACTCCGGACGCAGGCCCCGGGCGCGGGCGGCGGCGATCGCGAGCGGGGACGCCCCGGACGGGTCCCTCCCGGTTCCCGCGTGGCGCAAGCAGCGCAAGGGCTCGGCGGCCGGTCCGGCGAAGCAGCCGCTCAGCCAGGACCTCATCGTCGAGACCGCGATCCGGATCCTGGACGCCGAGGGGCTGGACGGGCTCAGCATGCGCCGCGTCGCGCAGGAGCTCGAAACGGGGCCGGCCTCCCTCTACGCGCACGTCTCCAACAAGGACGAGCTGCTCGACATCATGTTCGACCGGATCTGCGGGGAGATCGCGCTCCCCGAGCCGGACCCGGCGCGCTGGCGCGAGCAGGTCAAGCAGGTCTCGTACGAGATCCACCGGGTGATGTCCGCGCACGCCGACATCGCGCGCGTGGCGCTCGGCGACATCCCGACCGGGCTGAACTCGCTGCGCGTCAACGAGTGGCTGCTGACCGCCGTGCTGGGCGCGGGGATCCCGCCGCACGCCGCGGTCTGGGGCGTCGAGCGCCTGTACCTCTACATCAACGCCGACGCGTACGAGGGTTCGCTGCATCTGACCCGGCGGCGGGCGAGCGGGCTGACCGAGCAGGAGTACATGGACCGGTTCGTCGGCCAGGTTCGGGAGTTCTTCCAGTCCCTGCCGACGGAGCGGTTCCCGTCCACGGTCAAGCTGCTCGGCCCGATGATGTCCACCGAGAGCATCGACGGCGAGGACCGGTTCGAGTTCGGCCTTGAGATGATCCTGCGGGGGCTGGAGTCCTACCAGGAGCGCTGACCAGCGGGTTTCGGCCGTTCGCGGGCGCTCGCACGGTGCCGGTGGAAGTTCTTCGGAAAAACTTCGCGGACGTGTCGATCCGGCGTTCCACCCGTTCGACCTATGGGTGAAGGGGCCGGACGCAGGCCCCGGAGAACGCATGAGGGAGACGCAGCCGTGAAGTACATGATGATCTTTCGCGCCACCGACGAGGCCTACGCCTCGATGGCCGACACCGACTTCGGCGAGATGCTGGAGACCGTCGGCCGGTTCAACGAGGAGCTGATCCGGGCAGGCGTGCTGGTCGCCGCCGAGGGCCTGGCCGACGCCGCCGAGAGCGTCGTCGTGGACCACGGGTCCGAGCCGCCGATCGTGACCGACGGCCCGTACGGCGAGACCAAGGAGCTGTTCGGCGGCTTCTACATCCTCAACGTGGCGTCCAAGGAAGAGGTCGTCGAGTGGGCGCGGCGGCTGCCGGTGACGGGCCCGGGCTTCAAGACCGAGATCCGGCGCGTCACCGGCATCGACGAGATGCCGCAGGACAACGAGTGGGTCCGCAAGGAGCGCGCGTGGCGCGAGTCCACGGGGCAGCTCTGAGATGACCGGGCGGGAGGCGGTGGCGGCGGTCTGGCGGATCGAGTCCGCGCAGATCGTCGGCGCGCTCGCCCGCCACACCGGGGACTTCGCGCTCGCCGAGGACCTCGCGCAGGAGGCGCTGGCCGAGGCGCTGGTCGGCTGGCCGCGCGACGGTGTGCCGCGCAACCCCGCGGGATGGCTGCTGACGGTGGGACGGCGGCGCGCGATCGACGCGTTCCGCCGCCGTTCCGCGCTGGACGACCGGTACGCCTCCCTGGCCCACGAGCTGGGCGAGGGAGGCGCCGCGTCGGGGGCCGCGCCCGCGGGCCCCGTCCGGGACTCCGGCGAGGTGCTGTGGGATCCGGACCAGATCGACGACGACGTGCTGTCGCTGATGTTCGTCGCGTGCCACCCCGTCCTGTCGCGGGAGGCGCGGGTGGCGCTGACGCTGCGCGTCGTCGGTGGCCTGACCAGCGACGAGATCGCGCGGGCGGTGCTCGCGCCGACCGCGACCGTCCAGGCGCGGATCACCCGCGCGAAGAAGACCCTCGCGGCGGCCGGGGTGCCGTTCGCGCAGCCCGCGGCGGACGAGCGGCCCGCGCGGCTCGGCTCGGTGCTCAGCGTCGTCTACGTGATCTTCACCGAGGGGTCGTCGGCGAGTTCGGGCGACGCGGTGATCCGGCTCGACCTGGCGGCGGAGGCGCTGCGGCTGGCGCGGGTGCTGAGCCGCCTGGTCCCGGACGAGCCGGAAGTGCACGGTCTGCTGGCCCTGCTCGAGCTGACCGCCGCCCGGTTCCCCGCCCGCACCGGCCCTGACGGTGGTCCGGTGCTGCTCGAACACCAGGACCGAGGTCTCTGGGACCAGGCCGCGATCGGCCGCGGACGCGCCGCGCTGACGCTCGCGGAGCGGCTCGGCCGCGGTTTCGGCGCGTACGGACTGCAGGCGGCGATCGCCGAGTGCCACGCGGTCGCGCCCTCCGTCGAGGAGACGGACTGGGAGCGGATCGTCCAGATCTACGAAGCGCTCGGACGGCTCGCGCCGTCCCCGGTCGTCGAGCTGAACCGGGCCGTCGCGGTCTCGATGGCGCGCGGCCCGGCCGATGCCCTCCCGATCGTGGACGACCTGGTCACGGCGGGGAGTCTGGAGCACTCGCACCTGCTGCCGAGCGTCCGGGGCGAGCTGCTCACCCGCCTCGGACGTGTCGACGAGGCCCGTTCCGAACTCGAGTTCGCCGTGAAACTCTGCGCGAACGACCGTGACCGCGCGCTTCTGGAGAGCAAGGTCGATGCCCTCGGTTGACCGGGGTTCCGGCTGAGCAAGCTCCGCGCCCGCGGCCGGCCGGGTTCCGGCTGAGCAAGGTCGACGCTTTCGGCTGACCGGGGTTTCGGTCAGGCCTCTTCCGAGGGGAGCCGGACGATGGCGGTTCCGGCGTCGAGGTTGACGCGGGTGCGGGGTGGGGCGCCGTCGGTCTCGTCGTCCCGCATCATGAGCGACGAGGCCCGCTGGTCCCGCTGGTGGCGGTGCGTGCCGTGGAAGAACGCGCCGAGTTCGCCGACCGAGTTCGCCGAGACGGGGCGTCCGGTGTCGTCCCTTCGCCAGGGCAGATGGAACCGGCGGTTCGCCCACCAGCCGAGGTGGTCGAGGACGGCGAACGTGATCAGCGCGAGCACGAACCCGGGGACCGACATGAACGCAACGAGTGCCACGCCCGATCAACGAGCGCGGCGCCCGATCGGTTTCGTTCTCGTTCGTTCTCGCTAGTTTTCGACGGCGGGCTTCAGGACGTCCTCGCACCACTGGCGGAAGGACGTGGGGCTCCCGGCCTCGGGGGTGCGCGGCCGGGCGTGGTAGATGCCGTCCCGGTCGATGGCGGTCATCATGTCGTTCAGGCCCTGGGCGAAGTCCTCACTCGCTCCGTAGCCGGTCAGAGTGGCTTTCTGCTCCTCAGGCGACACCTGCTGGAAGCGGATCGGGCGGCCCAGGACGTCCGACATGACGCGGGCCATGTCGTCGGCCGAGAGGTCCTCGGGGCCGAGGACCGGGACGCCTTCCTGGCCGTCCCAGGTCGGGTCGAGCAGGAGGCGCGCGGCGACGTCGGCGATGTCGCGGGTGGCGACGGCGGGCTGCTTCCGGTCCGGCGTGACGGGTGCGGCGAACATGCCCGCGGCCTTGAGGGACGGGACGTTCCGCAGCATGTTCTCCATGAAGCCCGGCAGTTCGAGAGCGCGGAAGCGGACGCCGGTCGCCTCGATCATCTCGTCCGTCGCGAGGTTCGCCGAGATCTGGCCCGCGTTCCGGGCGACGCCGCGTCCGAGCGTGGAGACGCCGACGACGCGCAGGTCTTCGTCGCCGGTTTCGGTGATGACTTCGCAGAACGGGCGGACGAAGTCGAGGAAGCGGTCCTCGAAGCTCGGTGCGGTGGGGTCCGGCGGGACGAGCCAGAAGACGCTGTCGGCACCGGTGAGCGCCTTGGTGAGGACGTCCCTGTCGCTGTGCGAACCCTGGACGACTTCGGCGTCCTCACGCACGCGCGCGGGGAGGCGGGCCGGGGCGCGGGCGATGACGCGGACGGGCGCGCCCGCGTCCATGAGGATGCCGAGGACCTGGCGGCCGATCTGGCCGGTGGGAGCCGTGACGACGATCATTGGTGAACCTCCGGAAGGGGATGTACCGGTCAGCCAACCCGGGCCCGCGGTGAAGCTGAAGGACCACTTCGATCGCGATTGATACCCTCCGGATATGAGTGATCTGGAGGTGCGGCAACTCCGCTACTTCGTCGCGGTCGCGGAGGAGCTTCACTTCGGCCGCGCCGCCGCGCGCCTGGGAATGGCCCAGCCGCCGCTGTCCCGGGCCATCCGCGAACTCGAACGTCAGCTCGGGGTCAAACTGCTGGAACGCACCACGCGGAGCGTCTCGCTGACGCCTGCCGGTGAGGTTCTCTTGCGGGACGCCCGGACCGTCCTTGAATCAGTAGGCGCAGCCGGACGGCGGGTCCGCCACGCGGGTCAGCCAACGCCTCGATTGCGGCTCGCACTGAAGGCCGACGCCGACGGCGGCATGCTGTCGGCGATCCTGGCCGCCTACCAGCAGGAGGACGCCGCGCTGCCGGTGGAACTGGTGTGGGGCGGGCGCGGCGAGCAGCCGCAGGCGCTCCGTGACGGGCTCGCCGACGTCGCCCTGCTGCTCAGCCCGTTCGACGACCGTGGCCTGGATTTCGAGCCACTGCGTTCCGAGCCCCGGATGGCCGCCCTGGCGGCGGACGATCCGCTGGCCGCGCGCACGAGCCTGATGCTCGCCGATCTGTCGGGACGCCTGCTGCCGGACGGGTCGCCGGCCGTCCCCGGCGAGACGCCTCCCCCGTTCACCGACCGGCAGGTCAGGGCGGAGGAGCGGGGGCTCGTCGCCGAACCCCGTCCGCCCGTGTCCGACCTGACACAGGTCTTCCGGCTCGTGGAACTCGGCTGCGTCGTCTGCCTGCTGCCCGCGTGGGTGACGCGCGCCTATCCGCGTGCCGAACTCGCCTACATCCCGGTCGTGGACATCGAGCCGGCGGTCCTGTCGGTCGGCTGGCCGCGCGACGCGCGTTCTCCGGCGACGGCGGCGTTCGTCCGTGCCGCTCAGGCGGTCTTCGAGTCCGTCGCCGCCCCGCCGTCCGTCGAGGCGGCGCCCCCGGTCGGGCGGACCTCGGCGGACGGGGTGCGCATCGTCGACGGGTCTTGAGCGGCGGACACTGTCGTGTGTCAGTTGGCCGCGGCCCTGCGCGGGGCGCGGAGCAGGAAGAAGGCGATCAGGGCGATGACCAGGACGGTCAGCGCGACGTCCACGCCGATGGCCAGGCGCATGCCGGAGAGCAGGTCGGACGCGGCGGTCGAGGAGCCCGTGCGGGCCGCGGCGACGGCGCTGATCAGCGGGATGCCGAGGGTGAACGCGATCTGCTGGGACATCGTGGTGAGGCCGGTCGCGAGGCCCTGCTCGTCGTCCGGGAGGCCGGACGTGGCGGTGACGGTGAACGCGACGATCCCGTAGACGTGTCCGAAGAAGCCGATCGCGCTGGTCACCAGCACGAGCGTCAGGCCGGCGCCGCGGTCGGTGCCGAGCGCGAGCAGCGCCAGATTGGACAGCGCCTGGACGGCCAGGCCGAGCACCAGGCTCGCGTGCGCGCCGATGCGTCCGATCAGGCGCGGCCCGACGACGCCCGCGATCGCCGCGGTCACCCCGGGGACGCCGAAGACCAGGCCGGTGACCAGCGCCGAGTAGCCGAGGACGTTCTGCAGGTAGAGGGTCATCAGGAAGACGATCGCGGTCTCCATCGCGAAGACGGTGAAGCCGCCGAGGTTGCCCCAGCCGACCGTCCGCTTGGTGAGGACGCGCACCGACGCCAGCGGCTCGGCGGCGCGGGTTTCGATCAGGCCGAAAAGCGCGAGCAGGACGACTCCGGCGGCGACCGCGACGAGCGCGACCGGGTCCGTCCAGCCCACGTGTCCCGCCTGGGTCACGCCGTAGACCAGGCTGAGCAGGCCGCCCGTCACGGTGACCGCGCCGGGGACGTCCAGGCGCACCAAGGATCGGCCGCGGTCGGCGGCGAGCAGGACGGGCGCGGCGACCAGCATGACGGCCGCGACCGGCGCGTTCACGAGGAACGTCCAGCGCCAGCTCAGCCCCTGGGTGAGGACGCCGCCGAACAGCGCCCCCGCGGCGAATCCGGCGGCCATGAGCGCGCCGTTCAGGCCGAGCGCGCGGCGCCGTAGCGGTCCCTCCGGAAAGGCGGTGGTGAGCAGCGACAGCGCGGCCGGGGTGGCGATGGCCGTCGCGAGTCCCTGCAGGACGCGGCCGGTCAGCAGCATGGTCTGGCCGTTCGACAGGCCGCCGACCAGAGAGCCGGCCGTGAGTAGGAGCAGTCCGGCCATGAACATGCGACGGCGGCCGAAAAGGTCGGCGACCCGTCCGAAAAGCAGGGTGAACCCGGCGGCGGGGAGCGCGAACGCGGTCGCGATCCACTGCAGCCCGCCGAGGGACAGGCCGAGCGCGCGACCGATGTCGGGGAGCGCGACGTTGAGGATGGAGAAGTCGACCGCCAGCATGAACTGCGCGCCGAGCAGCAGCGCCAGCACGAGTCTCTGCCGGCCGGACATCCGGTCGGTCACCGCGGCCGCGGCGCTGGGGGGTTCGGTCAGGACGGACATGGCGGGTCCTCGTCTGGCTGCGCCGGGGGACGGTCCCGCCGGTCGCCGACGAATCTGCCCGGCCCTTTCCGGGCTGCCCAGAACCCACCGATTGGTACTACTCGCAGGGACAGGATCCCTCCCGTCACTCCGGACATACTGGACATCATGGAGCTGGACACCGATCTCGGCACGTTCCTGAAGTCGCGGCGCGCGAGGCTGACCCCGGAGGACGTCGGCCTGATCAGCTACGGGACGCGGCGGCGCGTCCCCGGGCTGCGGCGCGAGGAGCTGGCCCAGCTCGCGGGCGTCAGCGTCCAGTACTACACGCGGCTCGAGCAGGGGCAGAGCCGCAACGCGTCCGACGGGGTGCTGGCGGCGCTCGCGGACGCGCTGCGCCTGGACGAGGCCGAGCGGATCCACCTGCGGTCACTGAACACGGCGGGCGCGCGTCCGGCGGCGCGGCGGCGCGCCCCGCGTGAGCGGCTGGACCCGGTCGTCACGCAGCTCCTGGAGGCCGCGCCGGACGTGCCGATCATGGTCATGGGGCGCTTCACGGACATCCTGGCCTGGAACCGCCTCGGGCACGCGGTCTTCGGCGGGCACCTGGACTTCGACGCTCCGGCGCGGCCGGCGGAACGTCCGAACATCTCCCGGATGGTGTTCCTCGACCCGCACATGCGCGAGCTGTTCGTCGACTGGGACGGCAAGACCGAGGAGGTCGTCGCGCACCTGCGGATGGCCGCCGGGCGTCATTCGGACGACCCGCGGATCGCGGCGCTGGTGGGCGAGCTGACGATGAAGAGCCCCCGGTTCGCCTCGATCTGGTCGTCCCACGCGGTGAGGGACTGCGGCCCGAGCGTGAAGGAACTCCACCATCCGCTGGTCGGCCCGCTGACGCTCGCGCAGCTGCCGCTTCAGCTTCCGGAGGAGCCCGATCAGCGGATCGTCACGTGGACGGCCGCGCCGGGCTCCCCCAGCGAGGCCGCGCTGCGGCTGCTGGGCAGGCCGGCCGAGACCGTCCGCGAGCTCGAACGGCGGCGGTGATTGACCCCCGGGTCACTCCGTGGAAAACCTGGGGACGACCGTGTTGAGACAGTGGTGATACAGCGCTCTCTCGCAAGCTCAGCGGTTGTGCACAAAAGTTATCCACAGGTTGTGGATGGCGATGCCTTCGCGGGCGCTCCGGCGTAGCGTCGACGGTGTCGGGCGTTCGGCCGTCCGGTCGTTCGGCCGTTCGGCGTTCAGGACGGGAGGTGATCTGTGGATGGTGACGTCGTCGCGGCGAGCAGGATCCGCGCGGCGCGCTTGGCGTCCTCGGCGGGGGCGGGGGAGTCCGAGATGGCCGCGGTGGTGATGGCGCCTTCGGCGAGGAGCGCGATGTGCGTGGCGGTCGCCGGTGGGGCTCCGGCGGCTTCCGTGAGTCGCCCGATATAGGCGCGGAAGGCGTCCTTGTGATGGCGGGCGGCTTCCGCCACCTCGGGGGACGTCGCGCCCAGCTCGCCGTACGAGTTGATGAAGGCGCAGCCGCGGAAGCCGTCCTCGGTGAACCATCGGGCCAGCCAGTCGAACACGGCCAGCACACGCTCCTGTGGAGTTCCCTCGCTCGCCGCGACGTATTGGGCGAGCGCTTCGCGCCAGCGTTCGTCCCGGCGGGCCAGATAGGCCTCGACCAGCGCCGACTTGGACGGGAACAGCTGGTAGAGCCGCCGCAGGGTCACTCCGGAGGCCGTGCGGACGGCGTCCATGCCCACGGCCTGGACGCCCTGGCCGTAGAAGAGCCGCTCGGCCGCGTCCAGCACCCGGCCCCGAACCTCGTCCTCGGCCGCAGCGCGCCCCTCGGTCCTGGCGCGGCCCGGCGTCCGGCCACGGGCCTCGCCACCACCGGCCGTCTCGCCAGCGGCCGTCTCGCCAGCGGGCGTCTGGGGGTGGGGTGCGCTGTCGGCCACCGGCGCGCGACCGCTGCTCTCGTCGGCGCTCGGCCTCCGAGCGTTGGACGCCTCGCTGCCCGGTGAACGGGTGTCGGGCGCGTTGACGCGGGGCGCGGGATTGTCCGCAGCGCCCCACGCCAAGGCCAGGCGTCCCGCGGACATGGGACTGGCGTGGGGCGCGGGAGCGTCCGGCGCGCCGGCGGCGGGCTCATGGGGGGCCCGAGCTTGGGTAGGGGGCTTGTCGGTGTCCGTCACGCCGCTCCCTCTGGTGCGAGAACCATCGTTCTCGTATTGTAGCCCGATGAGGTGAGAACGACCGTTCTCGCCGAGATGGAAGGAGACGTCATGACCGAGCGACGTATGCCCGTGCCGCCGTTCACCGCGGAGACCGCGGCGCAGAAGGTGCGGTCCGCGGAGAACGCCTGGAACACCCGCGAACCCGAACAGATCTCGCTCGCCTACTCGCCCGAGAGCCGGTGGCGCAACCGCGCCGAGTTCGTCAACGGCCGTGAGGAGATCGTCGACTTCCTCACCCGCAAGTGGAACCGCGAGCTGGAGTACCGCCTCATCAAGGAGCTGTGGGCCTACAACGAGGTCCGGATCGCCGTCCGCTTCGTCTACGAGTGGCACGACGAGACCGGCCAGTGGTTCCGCTCCTACGGCAACGAGAACTGGGAGTTCGACGACGACGGCCTGATGACGGAGCGGCACGCCAGCATCAACGACGTCCCCATCGCAGAGTCGGAGCGGCTCTTCCACTGGCCCCAGGGCCCCCGGCCCGAAGACCACCCCGGCCTGTCCGCCCTCGGCCTCTGACCTCGCCCAACCTGCCGGACGCTCCTGCTCAGGCCGTCCGAGGCCGCGCAGAAGAGGAGACGGGGGCGGACCTGAGCCCGCCCACTGGTCAGAAGGCCCATGGCGTTGCGACTCTGGCCTGCTGCCTCGGTTCACCCAGCGTGGACGTTGCGCCGGTCGTACTCACGAGGCCGCCAGGGTGTTCTTGCCTTCCGTCCGTGCGAAGGGGGTGATGACGACGGCGAGGGTGAAGAGCGCGACGACGGAGAGGACGAGGCCGGTGGACGAGAGCGTCGCGAGCGTCCCGAAGACGGCGACGCCCAGGGCGGTTCCGGTCTGGCGGGCGGCGTTGAGCGCGCCCTGGCCGGTCGCGGCGAGCGAGAGGGGGACGGCGGCGGACATGTCGGCCATGCAGGACGGGATGGCCAGCGGGCTTCCCACCCCGACGAGGACCTGCGCGGCGAAGACCGTCCACAGGGAGTCGCCGCCCGCCGCGAGCAGGATCCCGCCGGCGAGGTCGAGCGCCATTCCGGCCGGCATCACGCGGCGCGCGCCGAAGCGGACCACGAGCCGTCCGGTCAGCAGCGGGACGAACAGGACGGGCACGGTCATCGGCAGGAACGCCGCCCCCGCCCGGACCGGCGAAAGACCCTTCCCCACCACCATCCACTGGGTCAGCGCGAACAGGAGCCCGTAGTAGACGAACTGCGACATCACGCCCACGACCAGATCGACGCGGACGCGCCTCAGCGCCATCAGCGCGGGCGGCAGCACCGGCGACGCCGCGCGCCGCTGCACGGCCGGCAGGAAGCCGATGGCGATCGCCGCGACCACGAGCCCCGCGATCGGACGCGTCCGGAGCCAGCCGCCGGTCCCGCCGTCCACCAGGCTGAACGTGAGCGCGACGAGTCCGGTGATCGACAGCAGGATGCCTGAGCGGTCGACGGGCCTCGCCGTCTCGCCGCGATGCCCGCTGAGCCCGCGCGACGCCGCGAGGGTCAGCAGCGCGATCGGGATGTTCACCAGGAAGACCAGCCGCCAGCCGCCGAGCGCGACCAGCGCGCCGCCGAGCACCGGTCCCCCGACGACACCGATCCCGGTGATCGCCACGGACGCGCCGATGCGTCGCGACCGCTGGTCCGGGTCGGGGAAGAGCGCGGCGAGCAGCGCCATCGACGCGGGCGCGAGCCCGGCCGCGGGCACGCCGAGCAGCGCGCGTCCCGCGATCAGCACGGCGGCGTTCGGCGCGAACGCGCACAGCAGGGAGGCCAGGGCGAACCCCGCCAGCGCCACGCGGTAGACCCGGCGCGGCCCCCAGCGGTCCGCGATCGAGCCGGACGCCAGCATCAGCCCGGCGAGGACGACCGTGTAGGCGTCCACGGCCCACGGCAGCGCCGCCGCCGACGCGTGAAGGTCGGACCGCATGTCGGGCAGCGCCACGTTCAGGATCGTCGCGTCCAGCGCGATCATGAAGTTCCCCGCCACGATCCCGACGAACCGCAAAGCCGTCCGCCCCTCCGCAGAGGCCTGCTGCCGCGCAGACGCCACCTTCCCGGCGGGCGCCGCGTTCCCGGCGGGCGCCGCGTTCCCGGCGGGCGCCGCCTTCCCGGGGGGTGCTGCCTGTGCGACGGACTCCGCGTGCGTGACGGACGGTGCTTGCTGAGTGGGTGCGGCGTGCGCGATGGATGCCGTGTGCTCAGCGCACGTGGCTTGCTCGGTGGTTGCCACGTGCGTGGCGGATGTGGTCTTTGCGACGGATGTTGCCTGATCAGCGGATGCCGCCTGGGCGGCGGACGCCGTCCTCTCAACGGACGGTGCTTGCGCGACGGAGGTTGCTAGCTCAGTGGGTGCCGCGTGCGTGACGGGTGTCGGCTGTTGTGCTGGTGTGAGTTGCTCGGTGGGTTTTGGGCGTCGTGGGGGTGTCGGTGTTGCGGTGATGGCTTCGGAAGGTTCGGTGCTCACGGACATGGCTGCGGGGCTCCTGGTGGAGGGGGAGTGGGACGGTCTCCACTCCACTCCTCCGGCGTGTGCCGAACCAGGGGCACTACGCGCGCGCAGCGATCACGATCCGAGATCGCTGCCCGGGAGGCGGCAGGCGGCCAGGAGGGCGTCGGTGCGTCCGGGGGTGTTCGGCGGGACGACCAGCACGGCGGGGAGCGACAACGGCGGCCGGACGGGCCGGAAGGCGACGCGGGTGGTGCGGACCTGGTCGGCGGCGGTGGCGTAGAGGACGGTCCATCCGTCGGCGCCCGCGGCCAGGGACGCGAGGGTGTCCTGGAGCGTGCTGTGCGGCGGCCCGGGCACGGGAGTGAACCCGGCGTCCTGGCATGACCGGGTGACCAGGTCGACGAGCGCGGGGTTGGCCCGCCGCTCGGTCAGCACGAGGGGAAGCCGGGCGAGATCGCCGAGGTTCAGCGTGGACGCGTCCGCCAGTGGATGGCGGCTGGGGAGGGCCACCAGAAGCTCGTCCTGCCAAACAGGGATCAGGCGGACGTCGTGGGCGGTCTCGTCGTCCAGGCCGCGGATGAACGCGGCGTCGAGTTCGCGCTCGGCCACGCGGCGGAGGCGTTCCTCGGGGGAGACCGCGACCAGTTCGACCTGGTATCCGCGCGAGCTGAGCGCCTCGAGGACGTGCGTGAGCCGGTCGCCCATCCCGCGGCTCGTCCCGATGCGCAGGACGGTTTCACGTGAATCGACGTACGCGCCGATCGTGTCGAAGGCGCGGCGTTCGGCGGAAAGGACGGCGCGGGCGGCGGGGAGGAAGACGGCGCCCGCCTCGGTCAGCCGGACGTGCCGGGGCGAGCGGTCGAACAGCTCGACGCCGAGCTCCCGTTCCAGCCGTCCGATCTGCTGGCTCACCGCCGACTGAACGATCATCAGACGCTCGGCGGCGCGTCCGAAATGTAGCTCTTCGGCGACGGTGACGAAGTATCTGAGCTGACGCAGTTCCATGGCCTGATCAGGGTAATCCGTGCCAGGTGGCCACATTTGCGTGCCTGTGGCGGGACGGTATGGTCCGGGGCCCGCCTCGTGCGCGCGCGTGTCCGCGATGCTGGGACGCCCGGCACGAGGAGTCGCCATGTACGACGAGACGCAGAGTCCCGCCCGGGACGAGATCCTCGAAGTGGCTCGCGCGGACCGCACCTCGCTCTACACGCACTCGGTGATCGGCGCCGCCGCGCACGTGCTCTACGACATGGAGGAAGTGCTGTTCGAGCACGGCGTCTACGACCCCTACACGCGCTGGTCCGGGCCGCTGCCCGCGCGGATCCTGCGGGCCTGCGCCGACCGTTTCACCCGCGAGTGCCTCTATGTGGACGAGGACGTCGAGCCGGTCAAGCTGCTGGACACCGTGGTCTGGCAGGCGTCCGTCCACCTGGACGCCGAGCTGACGCCGGTCGAGGGGCCGGTGATGGCCGTCTGCCGCGCCGAGGTCGGCTACGTGAGCCTGCCGCGGGCGGACGCCGCTCCCCTGCTGGTGACGCTCGGCCGCCCGGACGAGTCCGCCGCGCAAATGATCATGAGCTCGGGCGGCGGCTTCCTCGGGCCCTACCGGCCCGGCCCGTGGACGTGGAACCTGACCACCCGGACGCCGGGCACGTACTTCATCGGCGATGGGACACGGATCGTCGCGCCCGCGCCGTCCCACGAGACCGCCGCCGAGGTCGGCGCGCTGGTCGCGGGCGTCCTGGTGGGCGACATCGTCCCGCCCTGCGGCGTCGACTGACCTCGGCCCCTCCATCCCCGGCCCGACCGCCCTCGGCCTTCCCCGACCGCCCTCGGCCCTCCGCGGCTGACCCTCGACCTTCCATGACCGGACCCCCGGCCTTCCGCGACCGGTCCTCAGCCCTCCACATCGGCCTCGGTCCGGCGTCGCAGGATCAGCCGGCGGCCCGCGAGACCGAGCGCGAACATCGCGATCCCCGCGAGGACGGACTGCCACGGCAGCGTGACGACCAGCACCAGGCAGCCGACGAGACCGAGCACGTTGAGCCTGCGCGGCCAGCGGCGGTCGGACGCGGGTTGCGTCAGCGCCGACGCGTTCGCGATGGCGTAGTAGACGAGCACCCCGAAGGACGAGAAGCCGATCACCCCGCGCAGATCCACCGTGGCGACCAGGACGCTGACGACGACGGCCAGCGCGATCTCGGCGTGGTGCGGAACCTTGTGGCGGGGATGGACGGCGGCGAGCCAGTGGGGTAGATCGCGATGGCGCGCCATGGCGAGTCCGGTCCGTCCGATCCCGGCGATCAGGGCTAGCAGCGAGCCGAGCGCCGCGAGGGCCCCGCCGATCCGGACCACCGGGGCGAGTCCCGGGGAGCCCGCCGCCTCGACCGCGGCGGTCAGCGGCGCGGACGCGCCGGCGAGCACGTCCGGCCCGGCGCCCAGCAGCGCCGCGACCCCGACGACCAGGTACACGATCACCGTGATGAGCAGCGCGATCGGGATCGCCCGGGGGATGACCCGACGCGGGTCGCGGACCTCCTCGCCGAGGGTGGCGATCCGGGCGTATCCGGCGAACGCGAAGAACAGCAGGCCGGCGGCCTGGAGGACGCCGTAGGGCCCGCCGGTCGTCCAGCCGTCCAGGTTCGCGGTGGTGGCGTGCCCGCCCGCCGCGATCCCGATCACGACGACGGCCAGCGCGGTCAGGCTCGTCCCGACGAGGACGCGGGTGATCGCCACGGTCTTGGTGACGCCGCGGTAGTTGAGCGCGGCCAGCGCCAGGACGCCCGCGACCGCGACGATCCGCTGCGCCCACCAGGGGCCCGGAACCGCGTACGAGGCGAAGGTGAGCGCCATGGCCGCGCATGAGGCCGTCTTGCCGACCACGAAGCCCCATCCGGCCGCGAACCCCCACCAGTGGCCGAGGCGCTCGCGTCCGTAGACGTACGTCCCGCCGGACACCGGATAGGCCGCGGCCAGCTGAGCGGACGCGACCGCGTTGCAGTAGGCGATCAACGCCGCGAGGACGAGCCCTATGAGCAGTCCGGTCCCGGCGGCGCGCGCGGCCGGGCCGAACGCGGCGAAGACCCCGGCGCCGATCATCGAACCGAGTCCGATCACCACCGCGTTGCCGGTGCCGAGCCGTCGCGCCAGCGCGCCGTCCTGAGCCGCCTCCGCCGATGTCCGCTTTCGCACCGGGTCATTCCATCAAACGAACGCCGAACACCTACGGCCCGGGACGTTCCTCACGGCTCACGGCTCACGCCTCATGCGCGCGCGTTGGTGCGAAGGTGGTCGGCCAGGGCGAGGAAGACGAAGAAGTTCGGGATGCTGCTGACGGACGTCGTCGACAGCGACAGCCACTTGCCGGTGACGCGCAGCGAGACGATGCCGTTGCGGATCTGCACCTCGTCCACCTTCGGCCAGGCGACGGACTTGCTGCGGGAGCCGACCTCGGACGCCGTCAGCCACAGCGGGCCGAAGTCGAGGCGCTCCCCCGCTCGAAGACGCGCGACGGCGTTCGGGAGCTGCGCGTCCGTCACGGCCTTCTGGATCGCCGGCCCCCACAGCTCCGGGTGGGCGAGACCTTCCCTCAGCGTCATCTTCTCGCCCGACAGGTCGGTCATCGTGTAGGCGTAGGTGATGCGGACGGTCTGGCTGCCCCTTTTGTGCCGGGTGATGGCCTGCTGGACGCTCGTGCGGTCGTAGCGGAAGGCGCGAAGCCGCCCCTCGAAGGCGAGGATGAGGCCGCGTTCGAAGAGGTCGAGCCGTCCGTCCCTGTTGCGGCCGGCCACCCGCGCGAGGCGGATGGCGCGGAGCCCGGCCACGAAGACCGCCACGCCGCAGATGGCCACCATCCACGCCACCTGGAAGGCGAGGAACGCCAGCGCGAGAACGAGCGAGCCGATCGCGATGCGGCCGAAGAACTTCGCCTGCCGCGCCTGGGCTTCGGCGAGGGACCGGTAGGTGGCGCGGTG
The DNA here is from genome assembly GCF_040679435.1 of Spirillospora sp. NPDC052269. NCBI lineage: Bacteria > Bacillati > Actinomycetota > Actinomycetes > Streptosporangiales > Thermomonosporaceae > Spirillospora > Spirillospora sp. NPDC052269. The sequence continues at coordinate 272,842 of NZ_JBFAUU010000012.1, read as the reverse complement.
GGCGCCGAAGTCGGAGCGTGCCGCCAGGTCGCGGATCTGCTGCTCGGTCACCGTGCTCGCCCCTTGGATCGACCGCCGGGTGCACCCGGACACCGATCCCGGGTCGCCCGCGAGTTTCCATCAGCCATGTGTGCCTGGCAAGGACGGATGAGGAGCGGTACGACCCGATAGATCACGATTTGGTGTTCACTGTCAACCGCGGGCTCCCCTGGCGCGTCGCCCTTTCACCTACTTCTGTTCCACCCCACGTTCACACCCCACGCACACCCCACGTTCTCGACACCCGCTTCCTCCACACCCACCTTCTTCACACCCGACGCGGAGGGAACACCCTTGCTTCGCATCGCCACGGTCGGCGTGACGAGCACACTGCTGCTCGGCACCCTGGCCGCCGTCCCGGCGTTCGCCGAGGACGGGACGGCCACGATCACCATCGCCGCCGCGCCCGCCTCGGTCGACCCCGAGCACCCGACCGCCACGCTCACCGGCAAGGTCACCGGCGCCGACGGCCTGCCCGTCGCCGCCGGAACGGCCGTCGAGCTGTCCGCCCCGGCGGGCCAGGGCGACGTCACCGGCGGCACCACCGACGCCGACGGCAACTACACCGCGACCCTGTCGCCGAACGGCACGTCCGACTCGGTCCCCGTCGAGGCGAGCGTGCCGTCGCTCAACCTCAAGTCCGAGTCCGTGACGGTCTCGATCGACCGCGGCCAGACCAACACGGTCATGAGCGCCGACAAGTCCATCCTGGACGAGGGCCAGGCGCTGACGCTGAGCGGCGCCGTCACCTACAAGGGCGCGGCCGTCGCCGGCGGCACGGCCGTCATCGGCCAGACGCCGGACGGCTCCTGCACCGGGACCCCGATGTCCCCGGTGACGCTGACGGTCGGTGCGGACGGCAAGTTCAGCACATCCGTCAAGCCGCACTGCGCCGGGACGTTCTACGTCGACACCGCCCCGGCCGGCCTGTTCAAGGGCGGGCGGGTCGCGCTCGGCCACACCAACGTCCGGTACTCGGGGAACCTCGCGTTCTCCGCCACCATGGACGCCTACGGACAGGTCACCGCCTGGACGAACCTGAAGTCGGCGTCGGGCGGCGGTCAGGTCTACGACCGCAAGGTCATCCTGGAGTACTCCAGCAACGGCACGTCCGGCTGGAAGAACATGAAGACCTTCTCGGGCTGGGGCACCGGCTACAAGGCCACGCTTAGCGTCTACTACTCGGGCTACTGGCGGGCGCGCTTCCTCGGTGACTCGGGCTACGCGCCGGCGGTGTCGCCCACCAAGAAGCTGTGGCGCTGGTCGACCAAGATGTCGAAGCTGAGCGCCTCCAAGACCTCGATCAAGAAGAACAAGTACATCTACGTCTCCGGGAACCTGTACCGCTGGAGCACGGCCAAGAACGGCTACGGCGCGTTCGGCGGGCAGAGCGTCCGGATCATCTTCCGCTTCAAGGGCAAGAAGACCTGGTACCACGTCAAGTGGGTGAAGACGGACCGCAAGGGCCACTACAGCGCGAAGGTCCGCGCCTACGGCGACGGCTACTTCGCCGCCGTCTTCGCGGGCACCAGCGACACGTGGTCGGCGGGCACGCCGAACGACCGGTACGTCAACACCTACGCCGTCCCGTCGCCGGGTCAGCGCTCCGGTCCCGCGCCGATCGTGGACGTCCGTCCGTGGCGCGGCTGACCCGACCGCACATGACCGGCCGCGGGCCTACGCGCGGGCGCGCGGCTGTGCGCGGCTAGTCGTACTTGGGTGACGTGTAAGGGAGGCCGGGGACGCCGGGCCGTTGTTGATACGGCCGCGGCCCGCCCGGCCTCCTGTAGTCCACGCCCATGGCGCCCAGCCGGGCGTAGTGCTCCTCGCGCATGCGGCGCTCGAAGTCGTCGTAGTCGCGCCCCTCGGACGGGGACCAGACCGCCTCGGCGAACGCGACGAGGCGCGGGAACACCATGTAGTCGATGCGCTGCTGGCTTTCGGTGTGTTCCGTCCACATGTTCGCCTGCGCGCCCAGGACACGGTCCGTGCTCTCGGTTCCGGCGAGTTCTGCTGGGACGGGCTCGAACTCGTAGATGTCCCTTAGCGTCTGCACCCAGCCGAACGCGATCGGCTCGTCCGGACGCGCGCTCTGCCTGTGGTCGAGATAGACCTCTTGCGTCGGGCACATGATGACGTCGTGGCCCGCCTTGGCGGCGGTGACGCCACCTTCACGTCCACGCCAACTCATTACGGCGGCCACCTTCTGCGAGGCCGCCTTCGAGGATCTCGTCCCAGCCGACCAGTCGACGGCCGCGTTCGGTCAGCCAGCGGTCGAAGTGACGGATGATCCACGACTGGAGGCCGTCCTCGTCGCCGACGCCGAGTTCCCTGATGCGGCCCTGAGCGGACGGCGACGCCTTCCACTCGTCCTTGGGGCACTCGTCGCCCCCGATGTGGACGAACGGGCTCGGGAAGATCTCGAGCACTTCCTCCAGGACGCCCTCGAGAAAACGCAGCGTCTCCTCGTTCGCGTTGAGGACGTGCCGGTTGACGCCCCAGTCCGTCTTCACGCCGAGCGCGGCGGTGTCGACGACGTCGGTGTTGCCCAGCTCCGGATACGCGGCGATCGCGGCCTGCATGTGCCCGGGAAGGTCGATCTCCGGAACGACCGTGATGTGCCGCTCCGCCGCGTAGGCGACGATCTCGCGGAGGTCGTCCTGGGTGAGGAACCCGCCGTGCGAACGCTCGTCCCAGAGCTCCGATCCGTTCCGGCCGATCCGCGTCCTCTGGCGGGACGATCCGATCTCCGTCAGCCTCGGGTGCCGCTTGATCTCGATGCGCCAGCCCTGGTCGTCGGTCAGGTGCAGATGCAGGACGTTCAGCTTGTGCGCGGCGATCAGGTCGATGTACCGGAGGATGCCGCTCTTGGGCGTGAAGTGGCGCGCGACGTCCAGCATGAACCCGCGCCAGCGGAAGCGCGGCGCGTCCTCGATCTCGACCACGGGCAGCTCGCGCGGCGCGTCGAATCCGGCCTGGCGGAAGGCGTTCGGGCCGAGCATCTGGCGGAGGGTCTGACGTCCCCAGAACACGCCCGCCTCGTCGCCGCCGACGATCTCGACGGCGCCGTCCGCGCCGACCGTGAGGCGGTATCCCTCGGGCGGAAGCGCGGCGTCGACGCGGGTGCGGACGACGCCGTCGAACGGCACGCGCGCCGCACCGGACGAGCCTCCGGACGCGCCTTCGGACGAGTCGCCGTGTGAGATCAGGACAGGACGGGGCACCAGATTCGAGATCGTCACCCTGACGATCCTCTCCGCGTCCACATCCCTCCAAACCGGCGCTTTACGCCCGCCACCGGCGACAACACGGTGTCCTGGGCGGGACGAAGAAGTGGCCGGAACGCGGCGCACAGGATTTTGGCCACTCTTGCCATATTTCGGACGTGCCCTGGTTGGCGAACATGACGGTGTTCGTCCCCTCGCCAAGGAGGCCCCGTGAAGCAGCTCGTGAAGCAGAACACCCGGCGGACGGCCCGCGCGTCCTGGACCAAACGCGCCGTCGTCTCCGTCGTGGCCGCCGCGTCCGTGACGGGTGTCGTGGTCAACAACGTCCCGGCCGCCAACGCTTCGGTCTACCAGACGTGCACGATGTCGACGTGCGCGGACGGCAGCGCCGCGGCGTCGATCTGGGCGTCGAAGGGTTGGCCGTCGAGCAGCGGCTGGTACTCGTGGCCGGACGGCCTCTACAACTACACCGGCGGCGTGTTCCAGAACCGTGAGGGACAGCTGCCGAGCGGCGTGTCCTACCACGAGTACGACGTGTACTCGCGGGCCAAGGGCGCGCACAGGGACGCCGTCCGGATCATCCACAGCAGCACCGGCACGGTCTACTACTCGCCGGACCACTACGCGAACTTCTACCTGCTCAGCAAGTGAAGTCTGAGCGCTAGCTGAAGTTCCAGCGCGCGGGACGGGCTGTTCCAGTCGTCGCCGAGGAGCTGCCGAACGCGGTCGAGCCGCTGCACGACCGTGTTGACGTGGACGTGGAGGGCCTGCCTGGCCTCGGTCAGGCTCGCGCCGCTCCGGTAGTACGCGTCCAGCGTCCGGACCAGCTCCGTCCCGCGCCGCCGGTCGTAGTCGATGACCGGCCCGAGAACGTCGCGCACGTACCCCTGGACGTCCGCGCGATCGCCCAGCAGGACGCCGAGGAAACCGAGCGCCGAAGCGTCCGCGCCGTCGCCCGTCCGGCCGAGCGTGTGCAACGCGCGGACGCACCGCAGCGCTTCCTCGTACGCACCGGGAAGACGCGCCGGCCCCGTCACCGCATCGGACGCGCCGGTCGTCACCGGAACGCCTCCCAACACCTCGCCCAACTCGTTCGACAACGTCTGGGCAAGTGCGCCGGATGCGTCGGTCGGTGCGAGCAAGACGACGTTCCCGTTGTGCGTTCCGGCGAGCCCTTCCAACGCGCGCGCACGACGCGAGACCTCGGCCAGCAACCGCTCCCGCCGGGACGCGTCGCAGTGCAGAACGAACACCGCGTGCGCACGAGAGAAGACCACGCCGAGCTTGCGCGCGCGCAGCGTCAGACTGTCGGCATGGCCTCCGGTCAGGAGGTCGCCCAGAAGGTCTCCGCGCACGCGGTCTTCCGCTTCCGCGACCGACCGCCGAAGCAGCAACAGAAGCGCCGTGACGAGCCCGGCGCGTTCGAAGAGCCGGCGGTCGCCATCGGTCAGATCGGGGCGGTCGAGCAACGCCATCGTGCCGAGCGGTTCCGCGCCCGCGAGCACCGCGTAGATCCACGCGCCGTCCACCGGGACGGCCTGCCCGCTCGCGCCCGACGCCGCAACGCCTTCCGCCGGCGGGACGAACGGCTCGGCGCCGACGCGGGCGAGCTCCGCGCCGTCCGCGTCGTGCACGACGAGCCCGCCGCCGAGCAACGCAACGATCTCGCGTGCTACGTCCGTCGCGTCCCCGCCGCGTAGCACGAGCTCGGTCAGCCTGTCGTGGATCGCGGCGGCGCGGCGCATCTCCGCGCTACGCGCGCGTGCGGTCTCGGTCGCCGTGTTCAGCTCGGTCAGCGTCGCGCGCGTCTCCTCCAGCAACCGCGCGTTGTCGATCGCGACGGCGGCGTGGTCGGCGAGCGACGACAACAGCGTCACGGCGTCCGGATCGAATTCGCGCGGGCGCCGGTCCGCCGCGTACAGAACGCCGATGACGCGCGTCCCCACGCGCATCGGGACGCCGAGGATCCCGCGCAGCCCTTCCTCCCCGACCGCGTCGTCGATCGTGGTCGTGTGGTGGAAGCGCGTGTCGGTTCCGTAGTCGCGGCTCGCGTAGGGGAGCGCGGTCTGCGCGACGAGCCCGCCAAGCCCCTCGCCCATACCGAGTCGCAGCTTCTGGAAATTCGCGGAGACCGAGCCGTCCGTCACGCGCATGAACGTGTCCCCGGCGGTCGGGTCGTTGATCGTGAGATACGCGGTGTTGGTTCCGAGCAACGTGCGCGCGCGGTGCACGATGGCGCGCAGCACGGCGTCCAGGTCGCGGAGCGCGGCGAGGTCCCCAGCGCTGTCGAAGAGCGCCGCGAGCTCCCGTTCGCGGCGGCGGTGCTTCTCGAGCGTCCGCCGGATGTCGAGCGCCGTGCGGGTCGCCTCGTCCACCAGCGCCTGCTCGTCCGGGACGACCCCGGCGGCGCGCGCCTCGGCGGCGGGACGGGCGAAGTCCTCGGCGGGGGCGCCGTCCGCGAGCAGTCCGAGCAGGACGCGCATCGCGGACAGGGCGGGGTGGTCCATGCGGTTCATCGTCGCAGCCTCCGCGCCGAGGCCGTCCGTGCAGACGGACTCGGCCATCGCACTGGGTCCGTCCGTGCGGGCGGACTCGGCCATCGCGCCGGGGCCGTCCGCGTTGGCGGACGACCCCGGCGTCCGTGGACGGTCAGGTCGTGTTCTCCGCAGAGCGCGTCACGTGGCGCGGGCGGTCACCGCGGTGCGGCTCGTGCCGTCCGCCTCCGCGCGCGCGAGGTCGCGTCCGCGGGTCTCGCGGGCGACGGCCACGGTCAGCGCGGTGACGAGGGCGGCGAGGCCCATGTAGATCGCGATCGGGACGGACGAGTCGTACTCCTTCAGCAGCTCGACCGCGATGATCGGAGCGAGCGCCCCGGCGAGGATGGACGACAGCTGCGACCCCATCGACGCACCCGAGTACCGGACGCGCGTGTCGAACAGCTCCGACACGTACGCGGCCTGGGGCCCGTACATCGCGCCGTGCAGGACGAGCCCGGCCGTCACCGCGAGCGTGATCGTCGCGAACGACCTGGTGTCGAGGAGCGTGAAGAACACGAGCGTCCACAGCGCCATCCCGCCCGCGCCGACCAGCATCACCGGACGCCGGCCGATCCGGTCCGACAGCGCGCCCCACGCGGGGATCACCAGGAAGTGCACGGCCGAGCCGATCAGCACGGCGTCGAGCGCGGTGGACTTCGGCAGCTTCAGGTGCTCGGTCACGTACACGAGCAGGAACGAGGTGAGGATGTAGTACGAGATGTTCTCGCCGAACCGCGCGCCGATCGCGACGAGGACCTGCCGCCAGCTCGTCCGGAACACGTCCACGACCGGGACGCGCTCGTCCGTCCGCTCCCGCTTCCTCGCCTCCAGGAACAGCGGCGACTCGCTGACCGACACGCGGATCCACAGGCCGATCACGACGAGCACGCCGGACAGCAGGAACGGGACGCGCCAGCCCCACGCCCGGAACGTCTCGTCCGACTGGACGGACGCCAGCAGCGCCAGCACGCCGGTCGCGAGCAGGTTGCCGCCGGGCGCGCCGGACTGCGGCCAGGACGCCCAGAACCCGCGCTTCCGGTCGCCGCCGTGCTCGGACACGATCAGCACCGCGCCGCCCCACTCGCCGCCGAGCGCGAACCCCTGGACGAGCCGGAGCGCCGTCAGCAGCATCGGCGCGCCGACCCCGAGTGTCGCGTACGTCGGCAGCAGGCCCATCGCGAACGTCGCGCCGCCCATCATCACCAGGCTGACGACGAGCAGCTTCTTGCGTCCGACGCGGTCGCCGAAGTGACCGAACACGACGCCGCCGAGCGGCCGCGCCGCGAACCCGATCGCGTAGGTGAGGAACGCGATGAGCGTCCCGGTCAGCGGGTCGGCCTTGGGGAAGAAGATCTTGTTGAAGACGAGGGCGGCGGCGCTTCCGTAGAGGAAGAAGTCGTACCACTCGATCGTGGTGCCGATGAGGCTCGCGCTGACGATCCGCGCCATGCCTTTCGAGCGCTCTCTCCCGTTTTCGGGCATGGCTGTATCGGGGTGGGACATGGGGGGCTCCGTCCTGGGCTGAGGATGGGGGACTTGCGGTGCCTGTGGGGAGGGGCGACTAGGCGGTCTTGGGGAGGGGCTACTGGGCGGTCCAGCCGCCGTCCATGGAGAGGGACGAGCCGGTCACGAAGCTCGCGTGCGGGCCGCAGAGCCAGAGGACGGCGGCGGCGACCTCCTCCGGCTCGATGAGGCGCTTCACGGGCGTGCGCGCGAGGAGGACGTCGTCGACGACCTCGTCCGGCGGGACGCCGTGGACGGCCGCCTGGTCGCGGATCTGCCCCTCCACGAGCGGTGTCCGGACGTATCCGGGGTCGACGCAGTTGCTCGTGACGCCGTGCGGGGCGCCTTCCAGGGCGGCCACCTTGCTGAGCCCTTCCAGGCCGTGCTTGGCCGCGACATAGGCGGACTTGTAGGCGCTGGCGCGCAGGCCGTGGACGCTGGAGATGTTGACGATCCGTCCCCAGCCTCGCGCGTACATGTGGGGGAGCGTCCGCCGCATCAGCAGGAACGGCGCGGTCACCATCACCTGCTGGATGCGGACGAACCTTTCGGGCGGGAACTCGGGGATGGGCGCGACGTGCTGGAGGCCGGCGCTGTTGACGAGGACGTCGGCCGTGGCGGGCAGCGTGTCGACGGCGGACGGATCGGCGAGGTCGGCGACGTGCGCCCGCCCGCCGATCCGCTCAGCGACCGCCTTCGCCGCCTCGCCGTCCAGGTCCACCACGTGCACCTCGGCCCCCGCGGCGGCGAGCGCGGCCGCGCACGCCCGGCCGATGCCGCTGCCACCGCCGGTCACGAGCGCCGTCCGGCCGTCCAGCGCGGTGGCGCCGTGCCGCGCGGACGGGCCGTCGAGCGGTGGTGTTCCCGCAGGCCAAGAGTTCGTCATGGCCCGAACTGTAAGGTGGGTCACACGCGCTGCCCATGGTGTCGACCCACACACTGTGTCCGTTCCGAGTGGTGGTTCAGCCCAAGGGGCAGGACGTGACGAGGTCCGTGTCAGGCGCGTCCGGGCGCGGGACGGTCCGGCTGGGCGGAGGCGCCTCGGCGCGTCCGATCCAGCTTTCGAGGGCGGTGAACGCTGCCCGGTGACACGGGACGAGCGGACGCAGCCGGTCCGGGAACGCATCGAAGAGCGAGTCCACGTGCGTCCCGTCCTCGATGCGGTAGTACCGGAACATCGCGCCGCGCCCCTGCGCGCGCACGAGCCGCGCGTACACGTCCGAGTCCTGGCTGATCGGAAGCAGGCCGTCCAGCGTTCCGTGGATGGTGATGAGCGGCTTTCCTATGCGTCCGGTCAGCGCCACCTTGGCGACGGCCCGGTGCACGCTCGCCGGACGGCTTCGGTAGTCGTAGTCCTCGTCCGCGCCTGTGTAGCCGGGGTCGAACTCGGCGCGGTAGATGCGTTGCGTGAGCCCCCAGTAGTACTGGCTGTAGAACGGCCACAGGAACTCGGATTCGGCCGGGAACCCACCCTGCTGTGGCTGGCCGCGTAGTGCGGGCGGCAGGAAGGTGAGCAGGTTCGGTCCGTCCGTCCGCCAGAGCGTCCCTTCCCAGTCGACTCCCCCGTCGTACAGCTCGGGATGGTTCTCCAACTGCCAACGCACGAGATACCCGCCGTTGGACATGCCCGTTACGAGCGTCCTACGCGCCTGCTCGCGATACCTCTGCCGGACGACCTGCTTGGCCGCCCGTGTCAGCTGCGTTAGGCGGAAGTTCCACTCCGCCATGGCATCGCCCGGTCGCTTGCCGTCCTTGTAGAAATCGGCTCCGGTGTTGCCCTTGTCCGTAGCGGCGAACGCGTACCCGCGCGCGAGCACCCAGTCGCCTATGGCGCGGTCGTTGGCGTACTGCCCGCGCACGCCCGGGGAGCCGGACACGACCAACCCGCCGTTCCAGTGGTCGGGTAGCCGGATGACGAACTGCGAGTCGTGATTCCACCCGTGGTCGGCGTTGGTCCTGGACGAATCGGGGAAGTACCCGTCGATCTGCACGCCGGGCACACCACTCGGCACCGGCAGGTCCTTCGGCGTCAGCCCCGCCCAGTCCGTGGGCACGGTGTGGCCCGACGCCACCGTCCCCGCCGTCGTCAGTTCGGGCAGGCACGCGACCTGCTGATACTCCGCTCCAGGCACCCTGATCCCGGACGGACAGGACTCGGCGCGAGCGTTCGTGGCCGCAGGCGCGACGACCACACCCGCGGCGACGAGAAGCGCGGTCAACGATCTGAACGGCATCGGGAACCTCCCGGTGATGGGGGACAGATGCCGCGGACGCTAAATCCCCCCGCCGCCCCGCGACATGGTCACACCCACCACCATCGCTCCCCCGCCCATGTCGCCCACCGCCACGCACGGCTCAGGGGGCTTCGGCGACGCTCCCCCGGATCCCGCTGATCAGGTATCCGAGCCCGCGTCGGAACGCGTCGTCCCAGTCGTTGTCACTGGGATGCCCGTGTTCCGCGAGCGTCGGGTAGCGGTCGCGGTCGGCCGCGAGGATCCGGTCGGCGACGTCCCGGGTGGACGGCTCGTCCGACCCGCGCCACGACGCCTGGCTGATCGCGGCCCCGACCACGAAGTGCGACAACCCGTAGGCCGCCGCGGTCAGCGGCGCACCCGCCAGCCCGGCGCGCCGCAGCGTCGCGTGCAGGAACTCCGTGCGCGCCAGAACGTTCGGCCCGAGCATCGGACGTCCCATCAGCGTCGCGCTCCACGGATGCCGGAGCATGACCGCCCGCCAGCGCCCGACCATCGCGGTGACGTCCGCCGCCCAGTCCCCGGACGCGTCCGGCACCTCGGCCTCGGCGAACACCGTGTCGAGGGCCAGGTCGAGCACGTCGTCCTTGGTGTCGACGTGCCAGTACAGCGTGGTCGAGCCGGTGCCGAGCCGCTCGGCCAGCCGCCGCATGGTCAGCCGGTCCACACCCTCCTCGTCCAGCAGCGCGACCGCCTCGGCGACGATCCGCCCGCGGGACAGGGGAGGGGCCTCGCGCCGTCCGCCCGTCCGCTTCAGCCAGATGTCGCCCGCGCGTCCTCGCCTGGTGCTCATGGCCGTCCACTCTAGTACGGTGAGCGAGAACCGGATCAATGTTCTAGTGACTGGATCAACGTTCGAGAGGTGTGGCCGTGGGACACATCGACGTGAGCGACCTGGCCTATGCGCTGCCCGACGGGCGGCCGCTTCTGCACGACGTCTCGTTCCGTGTCGGGCGCGGCGCGAAGGCCGCGCTGGTCGGGCCGAACGGTGGTGGCAAGACGACGCTGCTGAGGCTCATCGCGGGCGATCTGACACCGTCCGACGGGACGGCCCTGAGTACGGGCGGTCTCGGCGTGATGCGGCAGTTCACGCCGGACGACAAGACCGTCCGCGAGCTTCTGCTTTCGGTCGCACCGCCGGAGGTCCGGGCCGCCTCCGCCGTGTTGGCGCGGGCCGAAAACGCGCTGACCGATGACTCGGACAGTCAGCTTGCCTATGCCGAGGCCATCAGCGAGTTCACCGACGCGGGCGGTTACGACCTTGAAGTCGTCTGGGACACCTGCACGACACTGGCGCTCGGGCTGCCCTACGCGACCGTCCGAGATCGGCGGGCTGGAACGCTCTCCGGTGGCGAGCAGAAGCGACTCATGTTGGAAGCTCTGCTGCGCGGCCCTGACGAGGTTCTGCTGCTGGACGAACCCGACAACTACCTGGACATCCCCGGGAAGGAGTGGCTGGAAGAGCGGCTGCGCGCGACCGCCAAGACCGTCCTGCTCGTCTCCCACGACCGACGCCTTCTGGCCGGAGCCGCCGACCGGATCATCACGGTCGAATCCGGAACGGTCTGGGTGCACGGCGGCGGCTTCACCACCTACGCGGACGCGCGTCGCGACCGTGCCACCCGCATGGACGAACTCCGCCGGCGCTGGGACGACGAGCACGCCCGGCTGCGTCGCCTCGTCCACACGCTGAGACAGCGCGCGGCCGCCAGCGACGCGGTCGCCTCGTCCTACCAGGCCGCCCGCACGCGGCTCGCGCGCTTCGAGGAGGCCGGGCCGCCCGAACCACCGCCGCGCGCCCAGAACATCCGCGTCCGCCTGCACGGCGGACGCACCGGCAAACGCGCCGTGACCTGTGAGGATCTCGCACTCACCGGATTGACGGAACCGTTCGGCCTGGAGGTCTGGTACGGCGAGCGCATCGCCGTCCTCGGGGCGAACGGATCGGGCAAATCGCAGTTCCTCCGCCTGCTCGCCGACCCGTCCGCGGTCCCTCACCACGGTGCCGTACGGCTCGGCGCGCGGGTCGTTCCGGGCCACTTCGTCCAGACCCACACGCGTCCCGACCTGCGCGACCGCAGTCCTGACGAGATCATCACCACCGACTTCGGGGTGACACTGAACGACGCCATGCGCGCGCTCGCGAGGTACGAGCTCGCGCGCACGCGTGGGCAGTCCTTCCAAACCCTGTCAGGCGGACAGCAGGCACGGCTTCAGATCCTGCTGCTCGAACTCTCCGGCTGCACGCTCCTCCTGCTGGACGAGCCGACCGACAACCTCGACCTGGCCAGTGCCCAAGCCCTCCAGGACGGCCTCACCGCCTACAAGGGCACCGTCCTGGCGGTGACCCACGACCGGTGGTTCGCCGAGGATTTCGACAGCTATCTGGTTTTCGATCCGGACGGGGGCGTCCGCCAACAAACCACCCCGATGTGGCAGTGTGGTGAACGGGCTCGTGAATGACCGGGGGCGCGGGTGAAAGACAAGCGCGGCAACCTCATCTGGTTGGTTCTGCCGTTGGCCGTCGTGGCAGCGCTGCTCACGGTCAAGAACGGGGACTCCGCCAAGCCGGACGCTGCGGAGAAGCCCGCCGCCAAGCCGTCCGCCACGCGCGCGGACGAGGGCCGGCCGAACGATCGGTCACCGGACCACTTCGCCTCACAGGTGCGGCAGTACGCGCGCGAAGCGAAGGTCGACCCGACGCTGCTGATGGCGATCCTCTACAACGAGTCCGACAAGCCCCACGATCCGGAGCTGGAGCGGACCTGGCAGCGGTTCAAGCCGGACGCCGCGTTCGGCATCGCCAACATGCACAAGGCCGCGTTCAACGACACCAAGGACGGCCGTCCCTTCCAGAACCGCCGCTGGGAGGAGCTGCCGGACGATCCCGCGCTGGCCGTCCGCGCCGCGGCCTGGTTCCTGCACGATCTCGCCCGGCAACTGCCGTCCGACCGGTCGTCCGATTTCAGCAAGTCGGACCTGCTGGCGCTCGGCTACAACGCGGGCGCGGGGAACATGCGCCTGTTCGCCCAAGGGACGAAGCCGGGCGCGATGGCTGGTTCCTACCTGAAGCGCCTGCACGACAACTGGGCCAAGGCGCAGAGGGCGCTGGGCCACTAGCTCAAGGACAGCCCCGGGCCTGGGGAAAGACCCCCGGGCCGAGCCGGAGCCGCGATCGGGGAGCGGCTCCAGCTCGGGCGGGCGATGTCGCCGCCTCCCATGCCGATCAATTCGCGACTTCGCGGATGACCGTGGCGACCTGGCCGCTGAAGCTGACCTTCGCGTACCGCGGCGCGGACTTGACCCACATCTCCATGTTGTCGGTGGTGCAGCGGTTGTCCGGCCGCGCCGCGTCGTCCGGGCACTTGCCGCCCGCGACGATGATGACGGTGTCGGTGGCGGTGAAGAACGCCGTGTTGCCCACGAGGAACTTGCCCGGCGCCAGGTAGGACAGCTTGCCGGTGACCGGCTTGCCGGCGTTGGCATCGGGGGTGGCGCCGCCGGCGTCTCCGCCGCCCTGGTTGGACGGCGCGGTGTGGTGCCCGCCGCCGTGGGTGCCCGGCTTCGCCGGCGCGCTGGACGATCCGCCCTCCGACGCGGAGGACGAGGGGGCGGAGCCCGCCTTGTCGTCGCTCTTCGCGTTGATGTCGCAGGCCGACAGGCCAACGGTGAGGGCGGCGGCGGTCACGGTCAGGAGGATCTTGCGCATGGGGGGTCTCCGCAGGTCAGGAGCAACTCAGGGGGAGCGTGCTCACAGTCTGGTGAGACCCCGCTACCGCCGTTTTGGTTGTCCGGAACCCGGGTGATCAGAACCACGCGAGATCGGACGAACTTCTCACTCCGCCCAGTCGATCGAACCCCCTTTCGCCCCCGGCCGTCATCCGTGGCCCGGAAAGTACTTGACGGATTGGAAAGGAGAAAGTATTTTCCATCATGGAAAGTATTTCACGAGCCGGACAGGAGACCCCCATGGACCGAGTGCCGAGCCCCGCCGAGGCCCTGGCCGAGATCGAGCGCACCCAGCGGAAGGGGTACGCCGGGCAGCGCCTCCCGATCTGGTGGCTGCCCGCCGTGGTTGCCCTGATCACGGTCCTGTCGACCGCCTTCGAACTGCACGGCGCGGCCCGATCCGTCCTGCTGGTCGCGGTGGCGCTCGGGCTGGCCGTGATGACCGCCGTGCTCGCCCACCGGGTTCGCGTGAAGAGCAGGCGCCAGGTCTGGACGCCCCGCGCCACCGCCTGGCTGGTCGCCTGGGTCGTCCCCTTCCTCGTGCTCTTCGGCATCACCCCGCCCCTGGTCTGGCTCGTCACCGACTCGGCGATCTGGCCGAAGATCATCTCTGGGATCGCGGTCTCGCTCTACGGTGTGTTGACGCTCCGGTGGGCCGAGCGTCAGATCATGGCCGGCGCGAAGGGAAAGGTCGCCCAGTGAACCTCGACCCGGTGATCCACGCCCCCGTGCGGCTCCAGATCGTGTCCCTGCTCGCCACCGCGAACGAGGCCGAGTTCTCGTTCGTCCGCGACAGCCTCGAGGTCAGCGACTCCGTCCTCTCCAAGCACGCCGCCGCCCTCGAGACCGCCGGCTACGTCCACATCCGCAAGGGCCACGTCGGCAAGCGTCCCCGAACCTGGCTGAAGCTCACCGACCAGGGGCGCACCGCCTTCCGCGAGTACGTCGCCACGCTCCAGCAGATCGTCGGCCAGCCCCTGACCGATGTCACCCAGGAAGCCGGCTGACCTCCCCGCTCCCAGCACCCGCCCCTGCCACCGCGAACCAGCGCCCCGCCACCGCTGTCCGCCCGCCACGGTCACCTGGCATCGCCCGAATGCGCTTGGATGCGGGCATGCCGATCAGCCCTCCACCGGCCGCGCTGCCCGTCGCCGAGCCCGTCCCTTACCTGCTCCGATTCAAGACGTCGCTGGCCAAGCGCTGGTCCCACACCCGGATGCGGGAGCTGTACCAGGAGTTCGACCTGGCGACCTATCTCTGGGCCCTGAACCGCGAGCCCGAGGCCCTCGACGTCCTCGACTCGATCACCACCGCGATCCCCACGTCGAACGACGACTACAACGTCTGGTCCCCCGTCGTCGCGATGCACGCCCTCCAGGCCCGCATCCTGCGCGCCGGCTCCGCCGCCGGTCCCCCGGACGACGAGGACGGCTCCGCACCCGCCGCGTCCCGCAACTCCGCAGCCGTCCTCGCGGATCCCGGACTGGCCGACAACCCGTCCTACATCGCGTCCTCGGTCACGGAAGCCGAGTCCAAGTTCCAGGCGGCCGCCGCCGAGCGAAGCCTCGCGTCCTCCTGCCGGAACACATCCCGCGCCCTTCTGCCCCTCTTCGTCCTCTCCGAACTGGCCCTCGCCCGTCACCCCTTCGCCGCCTACTACTCCCCGTCCGAGCCCGACCGCCTCATCCCCGTCGGCCGCGAAGCCCTGGCCGCCCGCCTGACCTCCTGACGGCCACCGCCGCCAAAGGCGGAACCCGGTCGGCAGGCAGTTCCCCGCCGCCGTGAGCACCGAGCGCCGTCACCGGTCGTACGTCCCCATGCGAAGCCATCACAAGGCTGACTGCACGGCAGCCCCCTGCACGGCAGCCCCCTGCACGGCAGCCCCCTGAACGGAAGTCCTTGGATGCCGACAGCCCCGTGGGTTGCGTAGCGGGTGGCCTGGATCGAGTTGTGCAGGAGGCGGCCACGGGGGTGGCGCGACGGACGCCGACAGCCCCTCGAAGGTGGCGCGAGGGTGTCCGCACGGCTCCGGATCACCGACAAGCTCCGCCGGGGCGGCCCGGGCCTACTCGTTCGGGGACGCGGCGGTGATGAAGCGGTTGATGACCGTCGCCCAGTCCGCGTCGTCCACGGGGGCGAGGTCCATCATGCTGGTGAAGAGGGTGCCCAGCGAGACGGCCAGCAAGAACCGGGCCAGCGCGCCGGACGGAAGGGACGCGTCCACCGCCCCCTCCTGCTGGGCCGCCGCGACCAGGCCCTCCACGGCCTCGAGATGCGCGGTCAGCTCCCCGGCGAAGATCTCCGCGACCCGCGGATCCCGCCGCGCCGCGGCGGCGCCCTCGACCAGCATCGCGGCGATCTGCCGGGGCCGGTGCGGAAGCTCCTCGCCGAGATGCTGGACGACGTCCTGCACCGGCACGCCCGGCACTCCGTCGCTGATCAGCCGCGCCAGCTCCCCGGGGATGTACGCCTTGATGGCGTCCGCGAGCAGCTCCGCCTTCGACGCGTACCGCGAGTAGATCGCCCCTGTGGACAACCCGGCCCGCCGAGCGATCTCGCTGGTGGCCGTCCCCGAGTAACCCCGCTCGACGAACACCTCGGCGGCCGCCGCCAGCAGTCGCTCACGCGCCTCTTCGCTCGTCAGCCCGGCCACTCTCCCCATGCCCTCACCCTAAGCGCCTCCACCCGGCCGCCGTCGCCTCAGCGTGCGGCCGGAACGGACAGGAAGTCCGGTCAGCGGCGGGGGAGGGAGGCCGGGACAGGGGTTTCCGGCGTGGAGAGCATGCCGGTGCGGTGCCAGATCCGGGCGCTGGGACCTTCGATCATGCCGATGTCGGTGAGGAAGCCGGTGGCCCGGCGGAAGGCCCAGCGGAGGGTGGCCTGACGATGGGGGCTGGTCTTCGCGGTGCGATAGGCGACACGTGGGTCGAGGCCGACGGCCCGGTACACGGCGGGACGGGTGAGACGAGGAGCCATCCGGAACCCCACGCCCGCGATGCCGGACGCCTGGACGCGGCGGAACGGGCGCGGCGTCGAGGCCACCTGATGCTTGAGCTCCTCACGCGCGTACGAGATGTGCCGGGCCTCCTCGGTCACGTGGATGCGGCTGATCGTCCGGACGAGGGGCTGGACACGCTCGTCCGACATGGTCACGCGCTGGACGGCGTCGGTGACCTCCTCGACGAGCAGGACGGCGGCGAACATCGCCATCGGCGGGTCGATCAGCCCCGCGACCTTGCCGAGTTGGAACTCCGGCCAGGCCATCGGGTACGGACGCAGGCCGATCTTGCCGATGAAGCGCCCGAACATGCTGGAGTGACGGCACTCGTCGGCGGTCTCGGTGAGGGCGTAGGCGATGTGCCTGGAGGTCGGATCGCCCCGGTAGACGTGGCTGAGCAGGCCCTTCATCAGCATGATCTCCGACCAGATGCCGAACGACAGCATGCTGACCAGCTCGTGCCGGGACAGCTCGACGCGTTCCTCGTGGCTCATCCGATCCCACAGCGGCGTCTCGTAGAGGGAGAGCGTCTCGGGCGGGAGATAGAAGAGGTCCGGGTCGAGCGGCGTGTCCCAGTCGACGTCCACCTCGGGGTCGTAGGACTTCCTGGCCGACGCCTTGATCAGGCGTTCCGCCACCCGTTCCCGGTCGCGCAGCTCCACCGTGTGATCGCCGTCCGCGCACCGCACCAGCGCCGTCGTCATGCTCGTCACGCCTCCCTGGGGATGGGCCGTGAAAATAGTAGGCATTATTTTTATCGTGACGACAAGGGGCCGGACGGTGTGACGTGCGTCGCGTCGCCCGTCCGGAGCCGGGGCGCGTGACGCCGCGGTCCCCCGGTCGTGTTCACTGTGTGGCAGGGGAATCGACCTGCGGAGGGTGGATGGCTGTGGGCGGTCAGCGGCTGACGGCGACCTGGGCGGGACCGCGCCCGGAAGGACGGCCCGTCGTCGCCACGGGCGTGTTCGATGTCCTGCACATCGGGCATGTCCGCTTCCTTCGAGAGGCCGCGGCACGCGGCTTCCCGCTCGTGGTCGGCGTCGAGGACGACGACCGGGTCCGCGCGTGGAAGGGCCCGGGCCGCCCGGTGAACGCCGCCGCCGAACGCGCCGAGGTCCTGTCCGCCCTGCGCTCGGTCGCCGGAGTCTTCGTCATCTCCGGACCGCCCGAGGTCTCCAAATGGGCCGACTACTCGGAACTACTGGCGTCCCTGCAACCCGTCGCCCTCGCCTACACGGCTGGCGACCCGCACACCGAGGCCAAGCGCCTCGGCGCCGAGGCCATGGGCGCCCAAGCATGGGAGTTCGGCCTGACCGAAGCCCACTCCACCAGCGCCATGCTCGAGGCCATCACCTCCCTGGGCTGACCCCACCCCCATCACCACCCGCCTAACCCCGACCACCTTCCGCTCCAGCCCGTCCCCCAAGCCAGCCTCCTCAGCCGTCGACCATGCCCACAAGACACTGGACGCCCGGCTGCCCCCACACAGACCAGCCAAGCCAGCACCCAAGACGCAGCCCACGGGCCGCCCCACACTCCACCCTCCTCCTGGTCCGCTCAGCGACTCTCCAAGCGGACCAGGAGGGACACGAACACGGACGCCCAGAGCCCCGCCGAGCACGTCCACCGACGGCCCCTTCTCCACACCCGCGTCTGCTGGCCCGCCGGTTCGCGGACCGCCCGGCGTCGATTGTCTGGGCACCCACACACGCGACACCAGCACCGCCCATGGGCGCCACGCGGACGCCACCCACGGGTGCGACGCGGGCATCGTCCAAGGGCGCGACGTCGGCACCGCCCAGGGCGCGATGTTGGCATCGCCCACAGTGCAACGCGGGCGCCGTCCGCAGGCGGGACGTGGGCGCCGTCCATGAGTTCGAGGAGAGTCCGGTACCGAGCGCGTGGGGCGCGATCCCAGGGACGAAGGTTCCTGGGGGTGGGACGTGGAGGTGGGGAGTTGGCTGGTCGTCGTGTCCTTGCCGCCCTTGCCGCCGAGGTTGTGGCTGTCCGCAGCTTGCTGCTGGATGCCGAGCTGAGCCGTCTGGCAGCAGCCTGCCGAACGGCCCTGGAGGGCGAGACGGGGGAAGGCGTACGGGGCGGGGGTGTCCGTGGGGAGCGGGCGGTCCTGGCCGCGTTCCTTGGATGCCCTGCGGGTGGTTGACGCTGTGCGCCACCGGCGTGCGGATGTAGGGGAGGCGGCGGTGCTGAGCATGCTTGAGCGTCCGTGTTCCGAGTGGTTCCTGCGATGTCGGTGGGTGGGGGCTGTGGCATGCGGCTTGGGCCATGGACGGCGAGCAAATCCGATTGCAGCGACTTCGTTCGGTTTCTAAGGTCGGTTCTGATCAGCGTGTAGCTCAGATAGGAGAGCACCGGGCTTGAGACCCGGAGGGCGCGGGGGCGGAGCCCGCCACGCTGGCTATGAACATCGGAGACGGATATCCGCTCGGGCAGCTCGCACGCGCTTTCACCACCGCCGGGCAACACGAGGACCCGGCCACCCGGCGTCGTGCGGAGGAGCGTGTTCGGGCGTGGAGGAGAGTTCTCGACGGGAAGACCGATGGGACGCTCAGCATCGGCAGCCGTACACCGGTGCACGGGCTTCCGGCATGGGTCACCCTTGAGGTCGTCCGCGGCGGGTTCGCCACCGGCAGGCCGCTGGCGGGAGGTCCGCTGCTCCCCCATGAGCTCGCCGTCGCGCCAGACCGAGCGGCCGTCTTCGCGCACTACCTGACCGACGCGGGCCAGGCGGAGCTCCAGGCCATGCTGGACGCCGCGGACTACGAGATCACCCTTCCGGAAGAGGCTGCGCTTCTCACGGTCGCGTGGTTTCTGCGGGACGGCGACCGTGCCGGCGCGTTCGACATCGTGGACGCGATCGCGCCGTTCGCGGATCGGCTTCGCTTCATTCCCGCGCGCCGTCCCGGACGGCCAGGACGCGACCCGGAGCATGTGTTCCGGAGTTCGGTCGGCGAGGTGCGCTCTGCCCTCCTCGCACGCCGGACGCCTCCCGCGATCGACGCGATGCACGAAGCGCTGAGCGTGTGGAACCCCTTCGCCGATCGCCTCCTCGCTCACTGGCTGACCACCGTTGTGGACGGTCGTGTTGCCGCGGTCTTCCCCGAGGGCTGGACGGACCAGACCATCGCGCTGCTGGCCGAGTACCAGATGCTGGCCTCCGAGCACCGGCTGTGCGCCAAGCACCGTCGCCCTAAGGAGAACGCGGCGATCCTGCGCACGGCCATGGAGGACGTCGTCGACGGCCGCGCTCCGAAGCGTGGTCTGCTCCAGCATGCCGTCGATTCGATGGTCGCTCGGAGGGGGCGGCCTGGCTCCCCCGAGCACTCGGCCCTCCGCGAGCGCCAGGCGGCGGACGCGGCGCGGCCGCCTCATCGCGCGCTGGCCACGATCGCGGCGGACCGCCTGGCCGTCCTCCCCCAAGACGACGGCATCCCTGACACGACCGCCTTCATCCACCCGGTGACTCAGGACGAGCACGCCCGACCCCAGCCGAACAGTGGCGCCCACGGACAGGCGAACGCGCGCAGCAACGATCCTGAGAACGACGAGAACCTTCTGCAAGGCACGCGGCCTTCCGCAGAAGACCAGTGGCAGGCGGACGCCCGAGGCAAGGAACCGGAGGGCCACCAGGACGTTCCGCAAAGCGTGGCGTCTTCCACGGAAGGCCGGCGGCAGGCGGACGTGCAAGGGGATGAGTCCGGGCCCGAGAACGGCGAGATGGCTCTGTCGACCGCAGAGTCCGCTGTTGGAAGCCGAGGGTGGGTGGACGGTGGTTCGGGCGGCCGACTGGCTGAGCGCGCTCGGGTGCCCGTCGGTGCGGTGATGCCGGACGTGGTGGTGCGGACGATCGGGCAGGCGCTGAGCGCGCCGGTCGGGACGCTGGTCGAGCGGCGGATCGTGCCTTCGGCCGAGGTGCTGTCGGGGCTCGTTCCGCAGCTGGTGGCGTCCACGGTGGCGCTCGACTATGGCGATCGGGCCTTGGTGGCGTTGGTGTCGGCGGGCTACCGGGCGTTCCGGGGACGGCGGTCGCTGCTGCTGGTGAACCTGGAGCACCAGGTGCGGTTCGATGAGCTGCCCTGGGTTCGCGCGCTCGAGTCCCGGCGGGGGAGCGGCGGCGACGCGGCGCGCGAGGCGGCGCGGACGACGCTGACCCGGCTCGGCGGCCTCACGCTCGGCGCGTTCCCGGGGACGATCATCCCGAACCGGATGGTCACCGAGCTCTCCGCGCTGGCGCGGCAGGCCGGGCTGGACGCGCCGTTCGTCGAGGAGCTCGCCGCGGACATCTTCATGGGTACGTTCTCCCCGAAGTTCGTGCGGGCAGCGGAGCTCGCCGCCGAGCTGCTCGACGGGTCGCTCTACGCCCGCTACTACGGCATCGACACCGCACGGCTGTGGACGCTGCGGGCCGCTGCCAAGACCTCGTCCGAGAAGACGGCGCAGGCGAGGAAGACGCATGCCGGTTTCACCTCCGATCCTGAAGCGGACGCCGCGAGGGAGTTCGCGGCGTTGTGTTCGGCGCGCGCGGTAGCCGCGGGCGGCTCGTGGGTGGTCGCGAACGGACGGGTCATCGAGCAGTCCCAGATCCTGACCACGCACAATCTCGCCGTGCTCGCCGGAACGGTCGGCGTGACGCCCGAGCCTGGCTGGCCCGAGTCGGCGCGCCGCGCCTTCACCGTGATGTGCGACCGGCTCGTCACCGCGCACCGGTCGGCGCTGCCGCTGCGCGCCGTGAAGGACGCGGCGTACGCGTGGCGGCAGGCGTTGTTCTTCCTGTCGATGGCCGGTGACGCCGAAGCACGCGCCTTCGCCGCGTGGGCCCGGGACGAGACCGACCGCCTGTTCGGACCGGTGGCCACCCGTACGGCCGCGCCGGCGGCGGGGCTCGACCGGGTGCTCGCGGGGCTGGACCACGTCCTGGACGGCGGCGGGCTGGACGGGGACGAGGCGTACCCGCGCCGCTTCCTGGGCTGGTCCGGCCGCTGGATCCTCGGCCGCTGACCACTGATCGAAAACTGGGGACGGAACGTTCGCCCCGCTCCCGAGATCCAGTGTTCCCGCAGTATGCGGCCGGGGAAAGCACGTCCACAGATTGTGGATAACTCGCCGCCCAGGGAGCGTCCGCCTAGGTGTGGGCACCCAACCCTAAGGCCCCGGACAGCCGGACAACGTGCTGCCTCAGCGTGTCGGGTGGAGGGGGCTGTGGATGCGTCGCACAGTGTGATTCACAGGAAGATGATCTGGGGATGCGACTGGGGATTTCCCGTGGGCAGACGGTTTCCACCGGATGGGGCACACTGTGGAGGCCCGTCGCCCACAGCCTGTGTACAGCGATGGGACGTCACGGCCGAAGCGGTGTTCCGACACTGGTCAGAACGTTATCCACCAGGTGGATAAGCGGATGTCCATCTGGGGGTGACCTGGGGACGAGAAGTGGATAGCGAGCAACCCCGTCTCCCCACAGGTTGTGCACCGAAGTTATCCACAGGCTGTGGAGGACGGGGATCGCCGCGAGCGTCGCCCACAGCTCGTCCCCACCGTTGTCCAGAGGAACGGTCCGGCGCACGAACCCTTGGCCAACTGGGGATTCTCGTGTGGACGACGACCTCGAAGACCCCCGCCCAAGCAGGCAAGAAAGCCTCCAAAGCACCACTTTTGGCCTGTGGATGAAGAGTCCTTCCGCGACCGTCCGCCATGCCGGTCGCCCCGAAAGGCCGGCAGACGCCCTCACCGGATCGCGGACGATCCGTCCGTCGCATTCGCGAAGGCATGCGGTTCGCTGATGGCGATCACGCGCCCCGCGTCCGGCGTCACAGCCCGGCGCGCCACAGCA
Organism: Spirillospora sp. NPDC052269; assembly: GCF_040679435.1. NCBI lineage: Bacteria > Bacillati > Actinomycetota > Actinomycetes > Streptosporangiales > Thermomonosporaceae > Spirillospora > Spirillospora sp. NPDC052269. The sequence continues at coordinate 250,709 of NZ_JBFAUU010000012.1, read as the reverse complement.
GCAGGATCAGGGAGGAGAGGACCAGTCCCACGACGCCCAGCGGTCCCTCGCCCAAGGTGATCAGGACGGTGCAGCCGACGGCCATGATTCCCGCGATCACGAGCGGTCCACGCAGGCCCGACGACTCCGGACGATCCGCCGACCCGGTCCCCAGCTCCTGCTCCCAGAGACCGAAATCGTCCTCTGCGCCCATAGGGACTCTCCTGACGTCGATGCCCCGGATTATCCGGCGGATCCGCGTCCGAATCGAGATGGCGCGTCCGCCACAGCACCCACACCGTCTTTGGACGGCACGTCCGATAACGGCACAGGGGGTGCGGATCGCTCGGCCCGGGTTGCTAGGCTGCGGAGAGCCTGGGGGGAAGAGTCTCTTGACATCCATGTCCCTCGGGTTGACTTCATAGTCGAGGTGAAGGGGTCCCCACCGTGAAGAAGCTTCTCGTTCTGGCCGTTGTGGCTCTCGGCGGGTTCGTCGTCTGGCGTCGCCTTCAGCAGGACCGGGCGGAGCTGGACCTGTGGACCGAGGCCACGTCCAACGACAGCTGAACCGGCATCCGCCGTGCAAGGCCCCGGCGTGACCGGGACGGACCACCGTTCCGATCCCGCCGGGCCCAAAGCGCATGGCTGCTTCCTGGACGCGCACACCACAGCGATAACCGGGCGCGTGCGATGTCCATCCCCCGGTAAGCTTTGACCCGCCAAGGGGCCTTAGCTCAGTTGGTAGAGCACCGGCTTTGCAAGCCGGGTGTCAGGGGTTCGAATCCCCTAGGCTCCACCCACCAGAAAGCCCAGGTCAGGACCGATCTCCTGACCTGGGCTCTCGTCTTTCAGGACCGCTTCTTGCGGTTGCGTGCCCGCTGCGTGCCCGATCCCTTCTTGCCCTTGAGCTCGGCCTTGGCCATCCCACTCAAGGGGCGGCGCTCGTGCCGGTGGCGCGGCCCGCCGCCCGCGCGTCCGGGGCGTGCGGCGTGGGCGCCGGTCCCCGGCCGCGCATGCGTTACTGGGAACCCCAGGGTTCCCAGACCCCTCCCGGACACGGAGGGCACATCCGCGCGGCACGGTCCATCACGGCGTTCTCACCGTTCGCGCGGATGCACCCTCCGGACGGGGCCGTTGTACCTGCGGCCGCGGCCAAGACGTCGTGCTGGAGCGGGCGGCGTTGATCTGGAGGGCCTAGCATCGGCCTGCGGTGTCAGAATCCGCCGTGCGAGATAGGTCCCCACATGTTCAAGCGAGCCAGCTTTCCGGTCATCGTTGTCGCCCTAGGCATCGCTGGTTGTACGGCGAAGAGCCAGGAGAACACTGCAGCGGCCACTCCGAAGTCCACGCCTTCTGCCACGAGTCCGGCGGGGGCGCGCACGTGTTCTACCGACAACGGCAATCAGAGCATTCCCACGACCGCGCCGAGACAGGTGTACTGGAAGCGTTTCGAGGGCGTTGCGGTGCCGTTCTCGCCGTTGGTCGGGCCGCTGGACGTCCAGGGCGACATCGCACGCTGCTACGAGCACACGCCGCGCGGAGCCCTGTTCGCCGCTGTGCAGATAAGCGTGCGGCTCGACCGGTCGACACGATGGCAGAAGATCTTGGAGCAGCAGGTCGTGGAGGGAAGAGGCAAGGCGGCCTACGCGCGGGTGCGTGCCTCCGAGCAGCCCGTACCGGCCAGGAAGGCAGCACAGATCACGGGCTTCAGAATCGTCTCCTATACGCCTCAGACCGCAGTGGTCGGCACGGTGTTGCGGGACCCTGGGCGCGGCCGCACCGCCAGGACCACGACCGTGAAATGGCAGGGCGACTGGAAGCTCGCGCCAACCCCAGACGGATTCACAGGCTCAGCACCCCAAAACGTTGACTCGCTCTCCGGGTTTGTCTTCTGGGGCGGCTTCTGACGGCAAGAAATCCGGGAGCCACGGGGACGGGCGATCTCGGGTTGCGATGAACCAGTTCGGACGAGGCGCAGGTCATCGACCCAGCGTGCGGACGGGTTCGGACGGGGCAGTGATCGTTTGGGAATCTACAGACCAGACGGTCTGGGAGGGTACCTGAGGCGGGGGAACGTGCCCGATGGAGTGGTGATCAAGGGGACTCGCGGTCACTTGCGGAGTGATCGGCGAGACGCGCCAGGTCGGCGGGGTGCCAGGTCGGGCGGCAGGGGCGAGGTAGGTGAGGACCATCCGGAACCCGCCACCAGGCCGGGGATCCCTCGCTCGCCCCGCCCGCACATGCCGTCCGTAGGCGACTGTGCCTCGAAGGACTCGCGGTCGAGGAGGGTGCCGTGAACGGGTCGCCGGCGGTGCCGCGCCTCTAGGACCGATAGCGGGGGATTGCGGATCCTCACGAGATCGTTGGGTGGAAAATGGATCAAGGTGGGGCCTAGCGCGCTCCTGGTGAGGGCATCGGCTGTATGGCGCCTGTCGGCGTGACGGCAGGCTCGACAGCACAAGGAGATCCATGACCTCTCGCATTCGATCCGTGGCACTGGCGGCAGGCGCGTTGCTGCTCAGCGGTGGTGTGGCCCTGTGGTCCCCGACCTCGGCACACGCTCTCACCGCCCAGACGCACACCGCCCAGACGCACACCGCCCCGGACCAGCCCGCTGCCAGCTGGCCCAAGCACCGCTGGGGCTGCCACAAGTGCCATTGAAGCTGCCACAGGTGCCATCGCGGACGGCCGGGTCCGCCCGGACCGCAGGGAGAGCCGGGCCGGAACGGCGTCTCCGGACGGGAACTCGTGGAGGAGGACTTCACGGTGCCCGGGGGCGATACGGCCGTGACCCACACGGTCATGTGCAGGAACGGAAGGCACGTCCTGGGCGGCGGCTACCGGGTCGCGCCGGAGAGCATCGACCTCGGCTCCAGCTTTCAGGCGCTCGCCTCCGGCCCGCTCGAACCCAACGGCTGGCAGGTGACGCTGCGGCACGCGGGGGCCCTTCTCCCGGTCACCGTCTACGCGATCTGCGCCTACTCGGACTGACCACAGGGCTCTACGGCCGAAGACAGGAACCAGGCTCCCGAGCTGGACCATGGCATGGTGGAGCGAACGGCCTCGGCGGCAGCGGCATCCAGGGGGTGCCTCGCGTGATCGTGTGCCGACCCGGCTTCGGTCGCGTCGTCTCGCGCGGACAACTTGTACGGCCCACCCGGCACTTAGACGTCGGTCGCGTTTGGTGGGATCGACCTACCAAACGCAACGATGTGTTGGGTCACCGGAACCAGCACGCCAGCTGTGCCATCGTCGTCCGGGTCGTCCTGGATGGCTGCCTTGGTCTGCGCAGCGATGGCCTGTCCCGCCGTTGAGGTCTCGTGCTGGTAGATCATGGCTGCGAGTGGCGAGTCCCGCCCCATGCGCGCCATGAGATCACGCAGGCTCGCCCGGCTTCCGGCCGCGAGGGTGTTGCCCATGTGGCGTAGGTCGTGGAAGTGCGGCTCCGGAACGCCGAGCGCCTCGACCGCGCCTGCCCAGCGAGAGCCGCGGCGGAAACATGTGGCGTGGGCGCCGGTCATCGGGCGGCCGCGCTGGCCGTGCAGTCGCAGTTGCTCATGTGCCTGCAGGAGGCAGGCCAGGAGCCGCGTCGGCTCGACCCGCAGTCGGCGTGGAGAGCATTCGGCCGGTTCATGCGTCATCCGGTTGAGACCGAGGAGGACGCTCTGCTGTATGAGTACGGCACCTTCTCCTTTGGGGGGCAACGACGCTTCACCCTCAGCTTCTGCCGTCAGTTCGACGTCGACGAGGACGGTGCACCGGCTCTCGTCCAACTGCGCTGCGAGATCGAGTACGAGCCCACACCCGCGCTTGAAGCCTTGGGGGCACACAACCAATGGTGGTCCGGTGTGGAGGGCGAGCCGCCGCTCGCCGCAATGCTGGACGAGATCGAACGCCGGTCGGAATGGAAGGTCATTGGCGCACACCGATCAATAGGCAGCTCGGTGTATCAGGAGCGTCCTTGCTGATCCCGAGCCCCCACGGTCTCGGTTCCATGGCTGAGGTTCGTCCCACGGGCTCCCGGCTGAGTGAGCGTGAACCAGGAGGCTGCGCCGCACCCTGGATCCCGCGGACCGGAGCACTCCTTCGCGCGAATCTGTCTGTCACGGGGTCCGCGCTGTTCGCGCGAACGAGCATTCCGGAGCGATGCGCGGTTGTGCGGGCAGGATGGCGCCACCCCGCCAAGTCAGAGGGGTTTCAGCGTCACGTCGACCTCAGTAGCGAACTGGGGATGGTTGCGGACGATCGTCACATGCACGGTTCCCGCATCGACCGGCACGACGACGCCGAGTTCTTCCTCGCGCGTCAGGTCACCGATGACCAAGACGCCGCTTGCCACTTGCAGAGGTCCGGCGAACACCGGAGTTGACGGAATGCGCGAGGCATTCCTGCGGACGCGCACCTCCACGAGATCGTCAACGAAGCAAGCCGCGCCGACGATCACGAAGGTACGGCCGACGACGAAGCCGCTCACGCAGTCGTCGGGATCGAAGTACTCACGGGACTCCGAGTCGGTCACGTGCAGTAGGCCGGCTTCCAGGCCACCCCGAAATCGTGCGATGACTCCTGGATCAGCGTTCTCGCTCGCCATCGGCGAAGCGTAGCGCGGGGTAATCGCAGGCGTCACAACCCAGGGTTGTGCGCGGTGGCACCGCTTGTTCGCCGCATCTGGGAGAGGTTACTGAACTTCTTCTTTTGAATCCTCCCCACCCTGTCAAGGGGCAAGTTCAGGCCGAGCCCGTTGGCAAGGGGATCTCGATGGAGACCAACAGGCGATTCATTTCAGGATTGCCGGTTGCGGAGAATGCCGCCCGTGCTGTTCAGTGACTCCTCTGATGGTTGGCGATCGGCGGCGTGTTCGGATCTTGGTGATCACGATGGTGTTCGCCGCTTCGTTTCGTCGGTGTCTTTCTGATGCGACTCGGAGTGCTGCTGGTTTCACTGCTTGAGCTGTTTCGGTTGAGCTCGTCGTGTGCGAAACCGGGTTGATGTGCTCGGGAGAGGGCGGCCGGGTCCGGGGACGACGCCCGGGATTCGTGGTCGAGAACTGGACGCCTTAGCCCGTCCAGGAGGGCGTTCGCAAGTGGGATCGGCGGACGAGGGACAAGTCTTCTCGGACATCGAACGACCCTGGCTCGGGCGTGTCGGAGGCACGTCCGGTGGCCCGCTGGCGCGGCGCGTCCGGCAGTGACGGAATCGTGTCTTGCCTGGTCAGAGCGGTGGATGACAGGCAGAGCCAGCCCGTTTGATGCATCTGTGGGCCGTTTGTCTGGTTGTGTCATGAGTGTCGTATTTGTGCATCAAGTCGCCTGTAAGGCGGCGGGTGCGAATGTACGGGGAAGCGCCGAACAGGCTGACAACAGCGACTTATTGCGAACAGCTGATCGTCCCCGGAAGTGTTGGTGGCACCTCGAGCACGCCCCCCGCTGCACATCCAGGAGATTTGATGAAGCTGCCCAAGTACGCCGCTGCCGCCACAGCGGCCGTTGTGCTCACCTCGCTCGCCGGTGTGACCGCGGTTTCGGCGGCGCAGGGGGACAGCAATCACAAGGCGGCTCCGACGGCCAATGCCTCCGCGCTTCCGGGCGTGAACATGGAGGCGCTTGTCAAGGCCGCGCAGATTGATCCGCGCCGCCCTGACAACAAGCTGACCCCGGGCGCCAAGGCCAGCGTCCTTCTTGTCGAGAAGGCTCTCGCGGACAAGAAGTTCCTCGACAAGAAGTGGGTGGACGGCTACTTCGGCACCACGACGATCGCCGCCTACATCAAGTTCCAGAAGTCCCTCGGTTACAAGGGACTCAGCGCCAATGGCCTGCCGGGCAAGACCTCACTCGCCAAGCTCGGCGCCGGGCGGTTCACCGTCAACCACGTCATCGTGCCGGGCCCGAAGGTGAAGTTCGGACCCAAGTACGTCGTCGACACCCGCACGCAGAAGATGCTGCTCCGGGCGGAGAAGCTGCTGCACCGCAAGCTCGTCCTGGACCAGGGTTCCTACAACCCGGGCGGAGACCACACGTCCGCCGGCACGCACGACGGCGGCGGCGTCGTCGACATCAACGTCAAGGGGATGAGCGCCGCCACCCGCACCAAGGTGGCCAAGGCGATGCGCCAGGTCGGATTCGCCGCCTGGGTGCGCAACCCCAATCAGGGCGAATGGCCGTGGCACATCCACGCGACCGCCATCAACGACACCGACCTCTCCGTTCAGGCTCAGCACCAGATCGGTGACTACTACCTCGGCCAGAACGGTCTCGCCAACCGCGGCAAGGACGACGGTCCGAAGGTGACCATCCGCACCTGGGAGGAATACCTGCGGGTCCGCTGATCACGGATGACCGCAGAGTTCCACTGACCCCGTCCGAATCCCAAGCCCCGCCAGAAATCAAGGAGAACTGCCCCATGAGAAAGCTCACCAAGGTCCTCACGACGGCGACGGCGGCTGCTGCTATCGGCGGTGCGGTCGTTGCCACCACCGCCTCCGCCGCTGACGCGGCGGGCCGCAACGGCAAGTGTGAGACCGGCGAGTTCTGTCTCTATTACAACAGCAATCAGAAGGGCTCGGTTTCCGACTTCACCAAGTCGGTGGCGGACTACGGCGCCAAGCAGCCTGGTTGCTACGAATTCAAGAGCGCGGGCGCTGGCAAGGGCAAGTGCGTCAAGAACTCCACCGCGTCGGTCTGGAACCGCACCAGCAAGACCGTGCGGGTCTACTTCAACAGCAACTTCGGCGGCCGTTACCAGGACTTCAAGGCCGGGGCCAAGGGCAACCTGAACTCCTCCCTGAAGAACCAGAACGCCTCGCACGAGTTCTCGCCGACCAACCGCGTGAACATGTCGTGGGCGCTGTACAAGGCCAGTGGCGGCCACATCTCCTGCCCGTTCGACGGTTACCACGGCATCAAGGGCCGTCACGAGGGCACCGACATCCAGCGCACCATCGGCTCGGACGTGCACGCGCTGGTCTCCGGAAAGGTCACCTACTTCAAGAACGGCTACAACGGCAAGGGCGGCCTCTCCACGATCGCGATCTACAACGCGGCGTCGAACAAGACGGTCATCTACCTGCACTCCGCTCCGCGGGCACTGCATATCGGCCAGAACATCTCCCGCGGCCAGATCATCGCGGACGAGTCCTACCGCGGCATCACGGACAAGAGTGCGCACCACACCCATGTCGAGATGCGGCCCGGCCGCCAGACCCACGCCTCCATCAGCATCGGCGACATGACCCTGGACAACCCGAAGCCGTACTCCTTCTGGACCTCCCAGGGCTACAACTACCGCTGATCACCGCGACCGCTGACCTGAGAGAGGGATGACCATGGCGAAACAGAAGATGTTCGCGCGGGCCGCTGCGGTGACCGCGGCGATGACGCTCGGTGGTGCGGCGATCGTGGCGAGCACGGGTGTCGCCGATGCCGCCGGACGCAACGGCAAGTGTGACACCGGCGAGTTCTGCCTGTACTTCAACAGCAATCAGAAGGGCTCGCTGTCGGACTTCACCACCTCGGTGAAGGACTACGGCGCCAAGCAGCCGGGCTGCTACGACTTCAAGAGCACCGGCGCGGGCAAGGGTGTCTGCGTGAAGAACCACACGGCGTCCGTGTGGAACCGCAGCAGCAAGACCGTGCGGGTCTACTTCAACAGCAACTACGGCGGCCGTTACCAGGACTTCAAGGCCGGGGCCAAGGGCAACCTGAACTCCGGGCTGAAGAACCAGAACGCCTCGCACCAGTTCAACCCGTCGAGCCACCCGGCGCCCTCCGGCTGCAAGACCGACGGCACGAACACGAAGCTCCCCTCCACGATCCTCGTGTACCGCGAGACGAGGCACAAGGTCGAGCGGGTCAACTTCAAGTACTACGTCAAGAACGTCCTGCCCAAGGAGTGGATGCCGAACTGGAAGTCCGAGTCCCTCAAGTCCGGGGCCATGGCGGTCAAGGGCTTCGGTTGGTACCACGCGCTGACCTCGACGAAGAAGACGCCGTGGGGAGCTTGCTACGACGTCACTGACAACACGAAGAGCCAGGTGTACGTCCCCGGTTCCGCGACCGCGCGTACCAACGCCGCGGTGGACGCGACGTGGGGGCGCAAGATGACCCGCGGCGGCAAGATCTTCGAGCCCCACTACTGCCAGACCACGACCGCGTGCGGGCGCGACTGGGTCAACGGTGAGTGGATGTCGCAGTACGGCACGCGCGACAAGGCCAACGCGGGCTGGGGATACGCCAAGATCCTCAAGGCCTACTACCGCGGGATCACGATCTCCTAGTTTCCAGGAGACCGTCTGACCTCTGGTTCCCCGTCGTGCTCCCACGACGGGGAGCCATTGGTCATTCGATCGGCCGGGCCGCCGGTCGGCTTTTCCGCCGGTCGTCTACGCCACCGGCCGCTGAAGCAGGGGGCTAACCGTCGTGGACGACGAGCTGGAAGTTGACCGGACGGTTCCCGGAGAAGGCGACGCGTCCGGCGGAGTCCAGCATCTTGAAGCGGGCGATGCAGAAGCCCGCCTTCTTCGGTGTGGTGATCTCGACCCGGATGTCCACCGTGTCGCCGGCACGCGTGGTGTTGATCGGCACGCGGTTCTTGGTCCGGCAGTCGGTCGGCTTCTGCGGGAGCTCGAGGCGGCGCAGCGAGTACCCGCGCCAGTTCAGCGCTCCGGTGTTCCTGATCCGCCACACTTTGACGACGGTCATGTCGGGGCCGACCCGCGTGCAGTCGCGCAGCGTGATGTCGTCGACGAAGGCCGCCGCGTCGCCCTTGTGCAGGGGCGGAGCCCACGCGGGCTGGGTCGGTTTCACCGGGCAGCCGACCGCGGCCGCCGCAGCGGACGCGTTGTCGGTAGCTTTGGGAGCCGACTTGTGGGACTTGGAGTGACCGCTGGAGTCGAACACCGCGTAGACCAACGCTCCCGCACCGGCCGCGAGGATCACGGCCGCGGACACGTAGGTCACCAGGGTCTTCCTGCCGCGCGTCTTGCGCGGAGGAAGCGTGACCGGCTGAATGTCGCCGCCGTGACCAGCGAGCAAGTGCGGTGCCGGCCCGCCGGGCAGGTTGTGCAGCGGGGCGACGGCCGTCGCGGGGACGCCGGGGGGCTGCGCCGGCACGGGCACGGACGCCGCCGCCCGGCCCGATGGTCGAGGCAGAGGCAGAGAGGGAGCGGACGCCGTGGCCTCGCCGTGTGACCCCACCGACGGGGGATGCTCCGCCGAGGTCTCGCCCGGTGGCATGGGCGGTGCGGTCATGGATGCCGCAGGATCGCCGACCGTCGAAGGATCGCCAGACGTCGAAGGATCGCCGACCGCCGGGGGCGTCTGCGATCCGAAGACCACGTGCAGGGACGGACGCTCGGCGGTCTCGCCGGGGTCCAAGTGGCTCGCGTCGTCCTCGCGACCAGCGATGCTCGCCCTGGGCACGGCGTCCTCGCGACCAGTGATGCTCGCCCTGGGCACGGCGTCCTCGCGACCAGTGATGCTCGCCCTGCGCACAGCGTCCGTCCGGCCTGCGAGGTTCGCCTGGCCTGCGAAGTTCGCCTGGCCTGCGGCGTTCGGACCCTTGACCCTGAGGTTCGCCTGCTCCCAGTGTTCGCGGTACGCCTCGGGGTCCCCACCGCACGCCTTGACGAACTCGACGGTGGTTCCCCAGCTCGGGAGCCGGTTCCCCTTTGTGGCTTCGTGCAGCGTTGTGTGTGAGATCGCCCCAGATCGTCCGGACATCTCCCGGAATGATGGGTTGCCGACCGAGTTTCGGAGTTCTCGCAGAACCTCCGCGAAGTCCTCGATCGTCTCCGCTCGTGCCCGCCTCTCGTCCACCGGCCGAAGCTAGCAGCGCTCACGGTAATCACTCAAGGCGTAACCCGTATTGCGGACGACCCTACAAACCACAACTGTCCTAGCTCCTCCGTCATGTCTCGGAGCGTGCCCTCGACCCGCTCCGAGCTCCCGTACCTACCCGCCGGTATTCGACACCGACTGGAGCATGATCCAATTCTCCCTGCTCAACACCCGTCGCGTCGGCGCGGAAGGTGTCGTCCAGCACCGGTGAGTCGCTCGCCGTGACACCTCCCGGCCGAGCTTCGGGGGTGCGGAACGCCCGCGTGGAGAGCGGTTCCCGGCCTCTGCCGTCCCGTTCGACGTCGTGGCGAACATCACTGAGCGTGAGGAAACGCCGGGCGTCGCCTCGCCGCACCGGCGGACGCCCGGCAGTGATCATTCCAGGATGGCGAGAGGACGGACGCAGCGTCATTCAGAAGCGATAGCGAAGAACACGCGCGCCTTGTCGTGACAGAGCGGCGCTGTGTGCGGTAAAGCGAGTCAGCGCGCCAAGCGGCTGCGGAAACCGCGTCGCTTCCGAGGCCCGAGTGAGGATTTCCTCCTCGACCAGGGGAGGCCCGCGACCCAGGACTCGGGTTCGCGTCGAGTCGGCCGGACGGAACGCCTCGGTCAGGCCCGCTCTACGGCGAAGCGGATGGCGGGCCGCGACGTTCGCAGCCACGCCAGGGTCGTGGCGTCAGGAGCGGAGGAAGGCCAGGACGGCCAGGACGCGGCGGTGGACCTCGGCGTCCGGCGGGAGGTCGAGTTTGGCCAGGATGCTGTTGATGTGCTTGCCGACGGCGGCGGCCGAGACGGTGAGCTCCTGGGCGATCGCGGCGTTCGAGTGGCCTTGGGCGATGAGCGCCAGGACCTCGCGCTCGCGAGAGGTGAGGCGGTCGAGGGGGTCGCGGCGGCGGGTCAGCAGGTTGCGGACGACCTCGGGGTCGATGATCGTCCCGCCGTCCGCGACCTGGCGGACGGCGTCGGCGAAGTCCGTCACGTCGATGACGCGGTCCTTCAGCAGGTAGCCGACCGCGCGGGCGTCGGTGGAATCGAGCAGCTCACCGGCCGAGGCGGCCTCGATGTACTGGCTGAGGACGAGCACCGGCAGGCGGGGGTCGCGCTCGCGCAGGGCGATCGCGGCGCGCAGCCCGTCGTCGGTCAGCGTCGGCGGCATGCGGACGTCGGTGACCACGATGTCCGGTTCGTGGGATTCGACGGCGGCGATGAGGGACGGCGCGTCCGCGACGGCCTGGACGACCTCGTGCCCGAACCGGGTGAGCACGGCGGTCAGGCCGTCGCGCATCAGGGCCCCGTCCTCGGCGAGGACGACGCGGAGGGGACGGGCTTCGGGCACGGAATCTCCACTCTGATCAGGGTCGGACCACCGGACGGGCTGGTCAGGGCGAGGGTTCCGCCGACGACCGCGAGCCGGTCGGACAGCCCGGTCAGGCCGCTGCCGCCGGCCGGATCGGCGCCGCCCGCGCCATCATCGCCGATCTCCAGCCGCAGGGTGTCGCCGGAGTGCGCGGCGGTGATCCAGGCGCGGTCCGCACCGCCGTGCCGGGCGACGTTGGCCAGGGCCTCGCAGACGACGAAGTACCCGGTGGCCTCGACGGCGGCGGGCATGCGTCCGGTGACGTCCCAGGTCAGGGCGACCGGGACCGGGCAGCGGCCGGCGGCGTCCTGGACGGCCGCGCCCAGCCCGTGCTGGGTCAGGACCTGCGGATGGATGCCGTGGATCAGTTCGCGGAGCTCGACCAGCGCCTTCTTCGCCTCCCGGTGGGCGTGCGCGACCTGGTCGGCGGCGGGGCCGGGCGGCAGGTCGAGCATCGCCAGGCCGAGGCTGGTCGCGACGGCGACGAGCCGCTGCTGCGCGCCGTCGTGCAGGTCGCGTTCGATTCGGCGGCGCTCGGCCTCGAACGCGTTGACCAGTCGCGCGCGGGATCCGGTGACCTCCGCGAGCAGCCGCTCCGCCTCGTCCGGACGCGGGGAGAGGAGCCGCCGGGTGAGCGCGGCGCGTCCGGACGCGACCACGGTGACCAGGTAAGCGCCGGCCACCAGCAGGACGATCCCAGCGGGCAGCGCCGCGAGGGCCTGTCCGGGAGTGTGGATCGAGAAGCCGGGCCAGAGCCCGCGCCGTCCACCGGACAGGACGGGCGTCCAGGCGGTCAGCAGCGTGAGGGGGAGGAGGGCGCCGAGCGCGGCGACGGCCAGATCGAAGGGCCACAACAGTGTGGCCAGTAGGGCAGTGAATCCCAGCTCACGCCAGGTCGCGGACTCGCGCACCCGCACGGCCAGCCAGCCTCCGACACCTGGACGGTCCGGGGAGCGGTGCGGATCGGCCACCGGCACGGCGTCCACCAGGCGGATCCGCCACCGTTCGAAAGCCGCGACCGGAACCCCCGCGAAGGCCAGCGCCGCCAGCATCGGAAATCCGACGAGCACCGAGGACAGCGTCCCGCCGACGAGCAGCACCGCCACGACGACCGTCAGCACGAGCGCACCCGGAACCAAGCTGGTCACCAGGTACGCCAGGCTCCGCCACGGCAACGCCGACCGCAGGAACCCGCGCCGCCGCAACGCCGCCATCGCCTCCACCTGACCAGCATAGAAGCCACTTTTGGGACGTCCCATAGGGCGTGGACGACGGTCGGGGGTAAGGCTGGGCATACCCCGAGACGGTGGCCCGGCTGATCGACCCGGCCCGGCCCCGGGCGCTTGGGTTGAGGGCATGGACATCGTGCGGCTCACCGCGGTGAGCAAGACCTACGGGACGGGATCCGGTGCCGTCACCGCCCTGGACAAGATCTCGTTGGGTTTCGCGGAAGGCTCGTTCACCGCAGTGATGGGCGCGTCCGGATCGGGCAAGTCGACGCTGCTCCAGTGCGCCGCGGGGTTGGAACGTCCGACGGCGGGGGCGGTGTCGCTCGAGGGCGAGGACCTGTCGCGGCTGCGCGAGTCCGCGCTGACCAGGCTGCGCCGCGAGAAGATCGGCTTCATCTTCCAGTCCTACAACCTGCTGCCCGCGCTGAACGCCGAGCAGAACGTCGGCATGCCTTTGCGGCTGGCCGGACATCGCCCCGACGCCCGCGCCGTCCGCGCCGCGCTGTCGGCCGTCGGCCTCGCCGACCGGGCCCGGCACCGCCCGGCGGAGCTGTCGGGCGGCCAGCAGCAACGCGTCGCCATCGCCCGGGCGCTGGTCGCCGCGCCGCGCGTCCTGTTCGCCGACGAGCCGACCGGCGCCCTGGACAGCGCCTCCTCCCGCACCGTCCTCGCGATCCTGCGCGGCCTGGTCGCCGACCACCGCCAGACGATCATCATGGTCACCCATGACCCCATCGCCGCCGCCCGCGCCGACCGTGTCGTCTTCCTCGCCGACGGCCGCGTGTCCGGCACCCTCGAGCACCCCGACGCCCCCACCGTCGCGGCCCACCTGACCTCCCTCGAATCCGCTGGTCAGGCCGGGGAGGTGACGTCGTGCTGAGCGTCGCGGTCGCGGGGTTGCGGGCCCGCTGGGGGACGCTCGTGGGGCCGCTGGCGGCGTTGGCGCTCGGTGTCGCGGTGATCGCGACGATGGCGTTGGTGCTGGGGGCGGCGTCCGCGGATCCGCACCGGTCGCCGCAGCGGTTCGCGGCCGCGCCGGCCGTCGTCCAGGCCGATCCGAATCTGCGGTTGCGGGATCGCTACGGGACGCCGACCGCGGTGCCGTTCGCCGAGCAGCCCGCACTGCCCGCCTCGGTCATCGCGCGCTTCCCGGGCGCGGCGTTGGACCGGAGCTTCCCGGTGCGGTTGTCCGATGGGGCTTCCGATCGGGTCGGGCATGGCTGGGCGTCGGCTGCCTTCGCTCCTTACTCCTTGGTCTCAGGGCGTGCGCCGGTTCGTCCGGACGAGATCGTCATCGCAGGTGAGGGCCAGGTTGGGCAGCAGGTGACGGTGCGCGCCGGTGAGCGGGACGGCGCGTACACCGTCGTCGGCATCGCCCGGCCGGGCCCGCGCGCGGTGGAGGTCGAGCGCGCGGTCTTCTTCAGCGATGCCGAGGCGGCGCGGTTGTCGCCGTCCGTGGACGCGCTGGTGCCCGCCGACCGGGCCACAGCGCAGCGTGCCGCCGGAATTCCGGGCGTCCGGGTTTTGACCGGACGCGATCGGGCGCTCGCCGATCCCGGCGCGCTGCGCGATCGGGCCGACCTGATGTCCCTGACCTCCTTCCTCGGCGTCGCGGCGCTGCTGTCAGCGTCGGTCTCGCTCTACGTCACCGCGAGCGCGTTCGGGCTGTCGGTCGCGCGCCGCCGGCGTGAGTTGGCGTTGCTGCGGACGCTCGGCGCGACTCCGGTGCAGGTCGTCCGGGCGGTCGGCGCCGAGGCGGTGCTGGTCGGGGTGGCCGGATCGGTCGCCGGATGCGTGCTCGGGCTGATCGGCGGCCCGCTTCTGGCACGGTGGATGGCCGGGCACGACATGGCGCCCGCCTGGTTCACCGTCCCGCGCGACGCCGGAGCGGTCGGGCCGCTGGCCCTCGCTTTCGCGGCCGGTGTGCTGGTCGCCGTGCTGGCGGTGGTGGCCGCCTCGGTGCGCGCCGCGACCGTTCGTCCGTCCGAGGCGATGCGCGAGGCGGACGTCGAGCGCGGAGGCTCGGGCCTGCTGCGACGCCTGGCCGGCCTGGCGGCGTTCGCCTGCGGCGTGGGGTTCCTGCTGCTGACCGCGGTCGTGGCGCCCGACATGGCACTCGACGCCAAGACCGACGTCGAACTGGCGCTGCTGGTCGTCGGCGGCGCGGCGATGCTGGCCCCCACACTGCTTCCGCCGCTGGTCAGGATGCTCACCTGGCCGTTCACGCGGGGTGCCGGGCCCGGCGGACTGCTGGCTCGCGAAAGGGTGGCCACCGGATCGCGCCAGGCCGCCGGGACGATCGTCCCGCTGGTGATCACGTTGGGACTCGCGCTGGCCGTCCTCGGCGCGACGGGGATCGCCCAGTCGGTGCAGAGTCGCGGGCTTCACGACCAGGCCGCACCCGCTGACCTGGTGGTCCTCCCGTCCGGCGGGGGCGGTCTGCCCGCCGCGCTGGTCGCCCGGGTTCGCGCCGTGCCGGGCGTGGCGGCGACCGCCGTCACGAACACGAGCGTGCTCGCCCGCGAACCCGCGTTGACGCCGTTCCACCTGGAAGCGCCGACGCCGGTGCCGTTCTCCGCCATCGCCGTCGACTCCACGGCGGTGCTCGGTCTGCACGTCCGGCAGGGCTCCCTGGACGGCCTGAACGACACGACCGTGGTGCTCGACGGCTCCTGGCACAAGCGTGTCGGGCAGCGGATCCAGCTGTGGCTGGCCGACGGGACCCCCGTATCGCTGCAGGTCGCGGCCGTGTTCGATGCCGCGCCCGGTGCTCCGCGGATCGTCCTCGGGCCGCATCGTGCCGGCGCCACCGCTCAGCCCGACCGCATCTATCTGCGAGCCTCGTCGGGTGCCGTCCCGGCGGTGCGGGGAGCCATGGCCGCGAACGGCGGTGCGTTCGGCGCGCCCGATGCCAAGGTCGTCACCAAGTCCGGGTGGACGGCCGCCGTCAGCGACCGCCAAGCCGAGCAGACCCGGATCGGGCTGCTCGTGATGATCGGTATCGCCGGGGTCTACGGGGCCATCGGCACCATCGCCACGGCCGCCACCGCGATCTCCGGACGCCGCCGTGAGCTGGCGCTTCTTCGCCAGATCGGGACGACACGCCTTCAGGCGCTGCGGTTCGTCTGCCACGAGTACGCGCTGCTCGCGGTCGCCGGGACCCTGACCGCCGGAGGCGCCGCGGGCGTCGTCCTCCTCGGCCTGAGCGGCGCGAGCTGATGCGCATGGCGGTCGGCCCGGGTCGTGCGGGGCCGACCGTCCATCGTGGTGCGAGCGACGTCCTCAGGCGCGGGAGATGATGATCTTGCCGAAGCTCTCGCCCGACGCGCAGTGCTCGAAGGCGTCGTGGAGCTTCTCGAAGGGGAAGACACGGTCGATGACGGGACGCAGCCGATGCGCCTCGACGGCGCGGTTCAGTTCGAGGAAATGGGCTCGGCTGCCGGTGGCGACGCGGTGCAGTGCGGCGCCCGCCATGAACAGGACCGACGGGTCGACGGGCCTCGCCCCTTCGGCACCGGACAGGAAGTGGCCCACGAAGGCGACCTCGCCGCTCATCGCGACCGACTTCAGCGACTTCTCCAGCGGGCCGGACGTGTCGACGACGCGGTCGACGCCCTCCCCGCCGGTCAGGGCGCGGACGGTCCCGTCCCAGTCCGGGTCCTCGCGATAGTTGATCACCTCGTCCGCGCCGAGGGCGCGCAGCCGCTCGGCCTTGGCGGCGCCGGACGTCGTGACGATCACCCGCGCCCCGGCCGCCTTGGCGAATCGCAGGACGAACAGCGACACCGCCCCCGACCCGAGGGTGAGCACGGTCGCACCCGGGCGGACCGGGTTGCCGCTGGTCAGGGCGTTCCACGCGGTCACCGCGGCGAGCGGGAACGCGGCGGCCTCCTCGTCCGACAGATGGTCCGGGATGGGCACGACGCCGTCCTCGTCCAGCAGCGCGTACTCGGTCAGCATCCCGTCGATTCCGGTTCCGAGCTGGGCGGCGTTCTCGCGGCGGAACGGGCCGTCCAGCCATTGCGGGAAGACGGTGGCCGCCACGCGATCGCCCAGCTGGACGCGGCCGACGCCCTCGCCGACGGCCACGACCTCCCCGACTCCTTCGCAGCCGGGCACGACGCCGGGACGGATCGGCATGACGTACCTGCCGGCCAGCACCATCAGGTCGCGGGAGCCGATCGAGGCCGCGCGGACCCTCACCACGATCTGCCCGCGTCCGGGCTCGGGCTCGGCCCGTTCGTGGAGTGTCAGCCCGGCAGCCCCTTGACCTGGGGTGAATTGGTAGCTCTTCATCACGGCCTTCTCTCAGAGGTGTTCGTCCGGGGACGATCGTCCGAGTGGACGCCGTGCCCGGCAATTCCTCCGGGGGAATCGCCCGGAGCATGGACGGCCTTTAGAACGGTGTGGTGAGCGATACCTATGTGCGGAAGAGCATCGGGACCGAGCTGAAGCAGTGGCGTGCGGCCCGGCGGGTCAGTCAGCTCGAGCTGGCCCTGCAGGCGGGGACGACCCAGCGGCACCTGAGCTTCATCGAGAGCGGCCGCTCCCGTCCGGGACGCGCGATCGTGATTCGGCTGGCCGAATCCCTCGGCCTGTCGCTGCGGGAGCGGAACCACCTGCTCGCGACGGCCGGTTTCGCACCGGTGTTCACCGAGTCCGGGCTGGACGAGGCGGCACTGCGTCCCGTCCGCACCGCGCTGGAGCAGATCCTGCACGGCCACCTGCCATATCCGGCGCTGGTCATCGCGCCGTACGGCCGGGTCGTGGCCGCCAACGACGCCGTCGAGGTCTTCACCGAGGACGCCTTGCCCGAGCTGCTCGAACCGCCGATCAACATGCTGCGGCTCATGCTCCACCCCGAGGGGATGGGGCCCAGGGTGGCGAACCTGGACGAATGGGGACGGCACGTCATCGAGAACCTGCAGGCCAGGGCCATGCGGAGCCCGGACCCACGCCTCGACGCCTTCGTCGACGAGCTCGCCGGATACGTCCCGCCCGCCCCGGTCAGGCCCGGCCACCTGGGGTTCTCCGTCCCCATGCGACTGGCGTCGGCGGACGGCGAACTGCGCCTGATCACCACACTGACCTCGTTCGCGACCGCCACCGACATCACGCTCGCCGAGCTCCATCTGGAGGCGTTCCTGCCCGCCGACCAGGCCACGGCCGACCTCCTGCGCATCCGCGCCGAACGCCGCCGCCCGTCCTAGCCCAAGGCCGGTCTGGACGTTCCGCTAGCCGGATGGCGGGTTGCCCGGCGAAGCGGTTTCCGCCTGACGCTCCGCCAGCCGGATGACGGCTGCCCCGCGAAGCAGGTTCCGTCTGAGGCTCCGCTGGCCGGATGCCGGCTGCCGGCGAAGCGGTTCCGTCTGACGCCACGCTGGTCACGCCGCCAAGACCGTGGCCGCTGGGCACCGCGAAAACGGCGGCGCGGCGGACGAGTTCGGCACGGCCTCCCGGGAGCTGAGCTATGGGCTTCGAGGTCATCCGCGCCTACGCCTGGTGAGGGGGCCTCGTCCCGTTGGCGATGCGCGATGTTGGGCACGACGGCCAGAGCGTACGGGTTGTCGGCGACGAAGAACGGCACCATGTCGACCACGACCAGAGCCGTCCGAGTCGGCCGCAACACGGGATACGCGTGACGACGTCCCCGTCGTGCCTCATGCCTGGCGTACTCGCGAGCATCGATGTGCCAGCGATGAGTGCTCGCCATACACCCGATCACGCATCAGCCGCCCTGGCCGTCGGCACCTTCGACAACCGCAGACACCGGTTGCCCCGTGCCGTCCAAGGAGGACGGCACGGGGCACCGCCACGATCCACCTGCCTGGCGAGAGCGCTGGCTCGTGCGCGCCCGGGGGGTGGGATGCGTGCGGCTGGGTCAGCGGGCCAGGGAGCGGGCGATGACGAGGCGCTGGATCTGGTTGGTGCCCTCGAAGATCTGCATGATCTTGGCCTCGCGCATGAAGCGCTCCACGGGGAAGTCACGCGTGTAGCCGTTGCCGCCGAGAACCTGGACGGCGTCCGTGGTGACCTTCATGGCCGCGTCGGTGGCGGTGAGCTTGGCGACGGACGCCTCGCGCGAGTACGGCAGTCCCAGGTCGCGGCGGCGGGCCGCGTCCAGGTAGGTGGCGCGGGCGGACACCACGGCGGCGGCCATGTCGGCCAGCAGGAAACCGAGGCCCTGGTGGTCGATGATGCGGCGGCCGAAGGTGGAGCGCTCCTTGGCGTAGGCGACCGCGTGGTCGAGCGCCGCCTGGGCGAGGCCGACCGCGCAGGCGGCGATGCCGAGGCGCCCCGAGTCCAGGGCGCTGAAGGCGATCCGGAGGCCCTCGCCCTCGGCGCCGATGAGACGCTCGTCCTCGATCAGGGCGCCGTCCCAGTTCGCGGTTGTCGTGGGGACGGCGTGCAGCCCCATCTTCTCTTCCGGACGTCCGAAACTGAGACCCTCGGTCTGACCGGGCGTGAGGAAGCAGGAGATCGAGTCGCCGGTGCGGGCGAACAGCGAGTAGAAGTCGGCGCGTCCGCCATGGGTGATCCACGCCTTGGTGCCGGTGATCCGGTAGCCGCCGGTCGTCCGCTCGGCCTTGCAGGTCAGGGCCGCCGCGTCCGACCCCGCTTGCGGCTCGGAGAGGCTGTAGCCGCCGACCACGCCTCCGGCGAGCATCTCCGGAAGCCAGCGCTCCTTCTGCGCGTCCGTCCCGTACGTGAACAGCGGGAAGCATGCGAGCGTGTGGACGCTGGTGGCGACCGCGATGGCCGCCCAACGCGCCGACAGTTCTTCGATGACCTGGAGGTACACCTCGTAGGGCTGCCCGCCGCCGCCGTACTCCTCCGGGTAGGGCAGGCCGAGCAGACCCGCTTCCCCGAGCATCGCGAAAAGACCCTCGGGATAGGTCTCGGCACGCTCGTGCTCGTGCACGCGCGTCAGGAGCTCCTTGTCAGCGAGCTCTCGCGTCAGGGCGATGAGGTCACGTGCTTCATCGCTCGGCAGTAGACGATCGACGGTCATTGTCTTCCTCCAGAGGCACCCACAGGCGATCCCACCTTGCCACGAAGTTATCCACAGTTCGGAGCGCGGCTTTCCCCACAGGTCACCGGCCCGCGACGATGGATCTCACGGGCCGATGACCGGTCCTGGGCCAGGCTCACGCGAGTCGTTCGGCTCGGGGGTTCGGGGTGGCGGGGGCGCCCGACCCGGCCGGACGGTGCGCCCCCGGACGGTGCGCCTCCCAGACGCACCGGCCAGGGGCGGCCGGCGATCGGGTCAGGCGAGCTGGTGCGGACGGTCCGTCCGGTCCGCGGCGGTGAGGTCGGCGAGCGTGGCCTGGGCGCGCTCGCGGTACTCGGCGACGCGGGCGAGCTTGATGTCCTCGTAGCCGCGGACGGTCTCGGGCAGCCGGGCGAGGTCGACCACGGCGGCGACGGTGCCGGGGGTGAGGTGCGCCAGGGCGCTCCGCACCAGGTCCCGGTACTCCTGGACGAGCTCGCGCTCGATCCGGCGGACCTCGGCGTAGCCGAACAGGTCCAGGGTCGTGCCGCGCAGGCCACGCGCGGCGCGCAGGGCACGGAACGCGACCGGGGCGGTCCGGGTCAGCCGGATCTTCCGCTTCATGCCGAGCGCGCGAAGGATCGGCGGGTGCAGCATGACCGAGACCTTGGCGTCCGGGCCGAACTCCTCCTCGCGCTTGGCCCGCTCCACGGGGTCGAGGTGCAGCCGGGCGACCTCGTACTCGTCCTTGTAGGCCATGAGCTTGTGAAGGGAGGTGGCGTAGGCGAGACCGACGCGCAGGGCCGCGTCCTCGTCGACGTGCTCGGCGGCGAGCGCGGTGACGCGCCGGACGTCCTCGGCGTAGCTGCGTGCGTAGTTCTCGTTCTGGAACTCGATCAGATCGGCGACCCGGATGCTCAGGGCCTCCTCGAACTCCGCCCCGCTCCGCGCGGGCACGGCCTGCTCGGCGATGGTCCGGGCGACCGGCGTGAGCGAGATCAGCGGACGCGCCGGGGGCTCGACCGCGGCCTGGACGGCCTTGAGGTCCAGCGCGGCGGCCCGGCCCCAGCGGAAGGCGGCCAGGTTCTTGTCGACGGCGGCGCCGTTGAGCCGGATGGCGTCCTCGATCGCGTCGGCGGAGACCGGCAGGCAGCCGTGCTGGTAGGCGGCGCCGACCAGGACCATGTTGGCGGGCATGTTGTCGCCGAACAGGGTCTCGGCGATGCCCTGCGCGTCCAGGTACAGGTTGTCGGGGCGGCTGGTGACCGACTCGACGCGGGTCAGCGCCTCGTCCGGGGAGCCCGGGAGCGCGACGCGGCCGGTGATCATCGCCGCCGTCGGGACGAGCGCGGTGTTGACGACCGCGACCGTCCGGCCCGGCTCGGCGGTGGCGAGGTTGCCCTCCGCGGCGGCGCCGAGCAGGTCGAAGCCCAGCAGGACGTCGGCCGTGCCCTGGGTGGCGCGCAGCGCGCCCGGCACCGGCCGGGCGGAGAAGCGCAGGTCGCTGACGACCGGGCCGCCCTTCTGCGCCAGTCCGGTCTGCTCCAGGCCGGCGGCGTAGGAGCCGTCCAGCCGGGCCGCCATCTGCAGGATCTGCGAGACGGTGACGACTCCGGTGCCGCCGATTCCGGGCATGCGGAGCAGCACGTCGGCGTCGCCGAAGCGGCGGACGGGCTCGGTCAGCGCGACCGGGAGCGCGGGCAGCGACCGCTGCCGCCGCGTTCCCGGCTCGACCAGCAGGAAGGACGGGCAGTCGCCCTTGAGGCAGGAGAGGTCGGTGTTACATGACGGCTGGTGAATGCGGGTCTTGCGACCGAACTCGGTCTCCACCGGCTGCACCGAGAGGCAGGTGGACTGCTCGCCGCAGTCCCCGCAGCCCTCGCACACGCGCTCGTTGATCAGCACCTTCTCGGCGGGGGTCGGGAGCTTGCCGCGCTTGCGCAGGCGGCGCTCCTCGGCGGCGCACCGGTCGTCGTGGATCAGCACGGTCACGCCGTCCAGCGCGGCCAGCTCGGTCTCCACCTCGGGCAGGTCGTCGCGATGCCGGACGTGCGCGATCGGGTCGAGCGTCACGCCCCGGTAGTCGGCCGGGGAGTCCGTCGTGATCACGACGCGGCGGACGCCTTCGAGCGCGAACCAGCGGGTGAGCGTCGGGATGTCCAGCCGGCCTTCGGCGGTCTGCCCGCCGGTCATGGCGACGGCGTCGTTGTACAGCAGCTTGTAGGTCATCTTGACCCCGGCGGCGACGGCGGCGCGGACCGCCAGCGAGCCCGAGTGGTGGAACGTGCCGTCCCCGAGGTTCTGCACGAAGTGCTTGTCCTTGGTGAACGGCGCGAGGCCGATCCACTGGGTGCCCTCGCCGCCCATCTGGGTGAGGCCGAGCTGGTTGCCGCGTCCGGCGCCGTCGAGCGCGATCATCACGTGGCAGCCGATGCCCACGCCGACGAGCGTGTCGTCCGACGCCTTGGTGGACGTGTTGTGCGGGCAGCCCGAGCAGAAGTACGGCGTGCGCGCCGCCACGACCGGCAGCGACAGGCGCCCCTTCTTCCGCGGCTTCCGCAGCACGACGGCCGCCCTGGGCAGCCGCTTCTCGCCGAACCGCGCGACCAGGGCGCGCACGACGTCCTCGGACCCGACGGTCCCGCGAGAGGGCAGCAGCTCCTTGCCGTCCAGCCCACGACGTCCGATCACCCGCGGCACCCGCACCTCGGCGACGCCCGCGGCGTCTGCGCTGTCCGCGGCAACTACGGCGTCCGCGGCGTCCGTGGCGGCTGTGGTCACGGCGGCGGCGTTCTGTGCGGGCGGCCCTGCGGGGAGGGCCGCGGCGCGGCGGACGGCGTCGGCGTGGTCGTAGAGGACGGCCTTGAGGTGCTGCTCGAGGAAGGGGACCTTGTCCTCGACGACGAGGACCTCGTCCAGGTCGGAGGTCATGCGGGCCAGCTCGGCGTCGTCGAGCGGGAAGGGCATGCCCAGGCGGATGAGGCGGAGGCCGAGGTCGTTCATGGCGGCCTCGTCCAGGCCCAGGTCGGTCAGGGCGCGCTGGACGACGGCGTACTGCGTGCCGGAGGCGACGATGCCGAGGGCGGTGTTGTCCGCGCCGAAGGCGATGCGGTTGAGGCCGGCCTCGCGGGCGTAGGCGCGGGCGATGTCGAGGCGCCGGGTGAGCATGTCGTGCTCGGCGTCCAGGGAGGCCGGGCCGACCAGCGTCGGGGCCTTGCGCTCCTCGTGGACGGGCATCGGGATGTTGCGGCGGATCTCCTCGAGGTCCACCACGGCGGACGCGTCGGCGATGTCGGCGACGATCTTCAGTCCGGCCCAGAGGCCGCTGGCGCGGGACAGCGCGACGGCGTGCAGGCCGAACTCGATGATCTCCGCGACGGTGCCGGGGGCGAGCAGCGGCAGCGAGAGCGACTGCGCCATCGGCTCGCACGAGCTCGGCACGGTCGACGACTTGCTGGCGGGGTCGTCCCCGATCCACGCGACCGCGCCACCGAGGGCGGCGGTCCCGGCGAGCTGCGCGTGCCGGATGGCGTCGGCGGCCCGGTCGAGGCCGGGGTTCTTGCCGTACCAGTACCCGGTCACGCCCTCGTGACGGCGGCCCGGCACCTGGCCGAGCAGCTGGGTCCCGGCGACGGCGGTGGCGGCGAGCTCCTCGTTGAGTCCCGCCTGGAAGACCACCCCGGCCTCGTCCAGGAACTTCGCGGCGCGTCCCATCTCCAGGTCGACGCCGCCGAGGGGCGAACCCTGGTAGCCGGAGACGAACGCGCGCGTGTCGATGCCGCGCGCCGCGTCCAGCCACCGTTGTTCCAGAGTCAGCCGCACCAGGGCCTGGACGCCCGAGATCAGTACTCGCCCCTCGCGCGCGGTGTACCTGTCGTCAAGCCGGACGCCCATCGAACCTCCTCGTTCACGCCCTGTGGCGTGGAGCACAGCACCTGGAAACGGTCAAACGCAAGTAACTGCCGACATACGCCCCACAAGACGCAAAGATTTATACTGAGGGTCGGCATTTCGCCGTGGACTTTGCGTGAGGAGCCTCGTGATGACCGAGCTTGATGACATCGACCACTCGCTGCTGCGCCTGCTCCGCCAGGACGCCCGCCGCACCTTCTCCGAGATGGCCGAGAAGGTCGGCCTGTCCGTCGCCGCCGTGAAGCGCCGCGTCGACCGGCTGCGCGACCTGGGCGTCATCACCGGCTTCACCGCCCAGATCGACTACGCCAAGCTGGGCTGGGGCATCGAGGCGTTCACCGAGCTCCGCTACGCGGGGTCCGCCCCGGTCAGCGAGATCATCCGCACCGCGACCGTCGCCCCCGAGGTCCAGGCGATCTACACCACCGCCGGCGACCCCGACGCCCTGGTCAGCATCCGCGCCCGCGACATGCGCCACCTCCAGCAGGTCATCGACACCCTCCGCCGCGCGGGCAACGTCACCGGCACCAAGACCCTCATGGTCATGGACGTCTGGACGCGTTCCGACGTGGACCCCTCCACCCCCACCCGCCCGTCCGCGCCGCTCTCCCCCACCCGTCCCACCACCACCTCGTCCCCCCGCCCCTCCACCTCCCCTCGCGACACCCCCTGATCCCGCCCCACCCCGGTTCAGCGCTCCCGCCCCGCCACCTCACTCCGCGACATCCCCCTGATCCCGCCCACCCTCGTTCAGCACTCCCGCCCTTGTGCGACCGTCCGCGCACCCCTGTGTCACTCGCTCCGCCTCGCTTCCCTGCTGCAGCGCGCGTCCGCGCCCGTGACGGAGTCCGCGCCTGCGTGGGAGTCCGCGCTCGCGTTGGGGTCCGGGGTCGCGTTGGGGTTTTGTGTCCGCGCTCGGCGTGGTCGCGCTGGTCTGTGTTTGGGGTGCGTAATGAAGGGGTGGGGCTTGCGCGGGACGGGGTGTGTTCGTCATTTATGCCAAAGAGGTGGATGGCGTGTTAGTTGGTGGGTCGAAAAGGTTATATGTGGTGGGTGATCTCTAAAGAGCGGTACATCGCGGAGTCTCTGTTTCAGGAGGCGGAGCGGGACTTTGAGCAGGCTCGGGCGGACGTCCGGGGAGCTGCTCGCGCGTATGAGGTGTGCCGGGATCGGGGGCCTCTCAGTAAGTGGACGAGAGAGGCGCGGTCGGCGTGGAATCTCAACGTGATGGAGTGGATCGCGGCGACCGTTCGGCTGGAGGAGGCACTCGAGAGGGTGCTGCTTCTGGAGCAGGTGGACGGGAATGGGGCGGCGCCGTCCTCGGGGCTTCATGACATGGCCGGGGTCGAGGCGCATTTCGGTGGGGCGCTTCCGGTGAGGGAGATCATCAGGAACCTTGACCGGGCCCTCGAGGACCGGGTGCATCGGACGGGTGAGACGTTCGAGAGCGCCACCGAGAAGGTGCAGAAGTGCCGTGCGATGACCGACCGGGCCTTTGCGGTGTACCGGGAGAAACGGCTTGTCGTCGCTCCGGAGGAACGCGAGGCGCTTCGCGAGGCCTGGAGGTCTTCGCTCGTGATCTGGTCGCAGGCGCTGCGCGATCGGGAGACAGCGCGGGAAAAGGCACTGGCCGCGCTTCAGCGGGCCGACTGGCATCTCGCTGGAGTTGAGGGCGACTCAGCGGCCTCGCTCAGTCCTCACGTCAATGACTACGAGCCCGAAGAGGACGCCCTCTTCTGACGCCGTTCGTGAATGGCCTTGCCCCAAGGCTTGCCCCGCGAACCGAACCGTCCCGTCAGGTGAGAGGACGGCGGAGGCGGTAGGGGCGGACGCGGCCCAGGCCCTGGAGGTGGCGGGGGCGGAGCGGGCTGATGTCGTAGTCGGCGTCCGCCAGTTCGGCGGCCAGGGGCGCGTCGATGAGGAGGGTGCCCCGGTGGGCGGCGGCGGTCAGGCGGGCGGCGAGGTTGACGGGGGTGCCGAAGACGTCGCCCAGGCGGAGGACGACCTCGCCGTACGCGAGGCCCACGCGGACGAGCGGGAAGTCGGGGTCGGTGGTGTGGCGTTCGGCGAGGCTGAGGCCGATCTCGGCGACGGCACGCGGGTCCGCGGCGACGAAGAAGGCCTCGTCGCCGAGCGTCTTGACGATGCGTCCGCCCAGGTCGGCGACGGTCTCGGCGGTGACGGCCTCGAAGCGTTCGACGAACTCGGCGAGGGCCGGGCCCTCCATGCGGCGGCTGAGCGAGGTGAAGGAGACGATGTCGGCGAAGCCGACCGCGAGGCGGGCGACGCCCAGGTCACCCGATCCGGACGCGTCGCCGCTGGCGGCCGTGACGCGCAGTCCGGCGGCGGCGAGCTGGCGGCGCCAGCCCTGCAGCAGCAGCCCTTCGAACCGGGGACGCAGCTGCTCGGTGAAGCCGAGGATGGTCTGCATGGTCTCCGGGGTCAGCTCGACGTCCTCGGGCAGGCGGGCGGCGGCGCTCGGCAGCCAGACGTCGACGACCCAGCTCGCCAGGCGGCCCATGGTCTGGCCGACGGCCCGGACGAGCTGGAGCATGCCCTCCTCGTCGACCAGGCCGTCCGCGACGAGCCGGTCGATCTCGACCAGCGCGCGGACGTCGCCCTCGGTGAACGCGACCTCGTCGTCGGACGGGGCGGGGAAGCCGAGCGTCTGCCAGATCCGGCGGGCCTTCTCCGGGGGCATCCCGGCGAGCTCCTCGACCTGCGCCCGGGTGTACTTCAGGCGGTCGGCGAGCAGGCTCTCCTCGATCTCCTGCGCGACCTGCGGATCGATCACGGGGTCACCTCGCGATGTCTCATCCGGCGATGTGCCAAGGGTGGCGCGTAAGATCGACCCGGGTCAAGCGGCGGAGGGCACGAGGCAGGGCGGGGGCATGGCCGGGTACCGGATCGACGAGCTCGCGCGGGCGGCGGGGACGACCGTCCGCAACATTCGCGCGTACCAGGACCGGGGGCTGCTCCCCCCGCCGCGGCTCGAGGGACGCGTCGGCTTCTACGACGACAGCCACCTCGCCCGGCTGCGCCTGATCGGCAACCTGCTCACCCGCGGCTACTCGTCCGCGATCATCAAGGACCTGCTCGCCGCCTGGGAGACCGGCCGGGACGTCGGCGACGTGCTGGGCCTGGAGAAGGTCCTCACCGATCCGTGGTCGGACGAGCTGCCCGGCACCGCCACGCTGGACGAGCTGATCGACAGTTTCGGCCCGGACCGCGATGAGGCGCGGATCGCCGCGGACCTGGAGCGGGCCGTCGAGCTGGGGTTCGTCGAGCCGGACGGCGACCACTTCCGCGTGCCGTCGCCGCGCCTGCTGCACGTCGGCGCCGAGCTGGTCGCGGCCGGGATCCCGCTGGACGCCGTGTTCGAGATCGCGCGGCAGATCCGGGACGACTGCGACGTCATCGCGGGACGTTTCGTCGACCTCGTGCACGAGCACGTCTTCAGCCGCCTGGAGGACGGCCCGGTCCCGGCGGGCGAGGATCTCGCGGAGGTCGCCGAGGTCGTCAGCCGCATGCGTCCGCTGGTGAAGATGGTCGTGGACCCGTTCATCGCCCGCGCGATGGAGACCCGCGTCCAGTCGGCGCTCGGCGAGCAGCTCGAGACCCTCAGCGACCACCTCACGCGCGCGTCCGCCGCCGCCGCGTCAGAGGACTGAGATCCCCCAGACGACGGTGACCGCCTGCGGCGGGCCGTGCGGGCCGGTGAAGGTGAGCGTCGCGCGTCCCGGCAGGTTGATCAGGCCGGTGTGCAGGGTGACCATGACGTCCCGCGAGCCGTTGGGGGACAGGCCGCCGCTCTGGTCCTGCAGCGTGATCTGCTGACTGGACGACTCGGCGCTCCAGGTGACCGGGCCGTCCTCGGCCTTGAGTCGGATCGACCCGGAGCTGCGTCCGTACAGTTCGAGCCGCGTCGTCAGCACCTTCAGCGTGCCCGAACGCGGTGTCACCGGCGGCGTGGTGGGTGGGGGCGGGGGCGGCGGGGCCGCCGGAGGCCTCCCGCGCTTTCCGGGGTAGGACGGTGCCTTCGAGTGGTCACCGAACTGTGGCGCCGGCGGTTGCTGCCCGCCGCCTCCGGCCGGTCCGCGCGCCTGCGGATGTCCGCCTCGTCCGGAAGGCGCGTGCGGCGTCGTCGCCGTGACGGACGGCAGCGGACGCAGTGGCCAGTCGAACGTCGGGACGCCCAGCTGCGACCCCATGAACACGATCGCGGCGAGCGCGGTGAGCAGCGCGCCGCCCATCCCGCCGGTCGCGAACATCCAGCGCCGCGCGTACGGGGACGCGATGTCCGGCTGCGTCGGCAGCCCTTCGGGCGTCAGCGCGCCGCCGCGTCCGGCGATGTCGGCGCGGTATCCGGCCAGCTCAGGATCCGTCGCCGTGTGCAGGACGCGTCGTCGCAGCGCGTCACTCGGCGCGGACGCGGGCGCGAGCACCAGCAGTCCCGCCGCGCGCACCTGCCCTCGTGCGCGGCATGCCGTGCACCCTTGGATGTGCTCGTTCAGTGCGCCGTCGATGACGTCCTGCGAACCCGTGCCCGACTCGGTGCGCCGTCCACAAAGCCTGGACGAGGCGCCGGGCCTGGGCCGCGCGTGCGCCGCGGCCCGCCGTCCGCTTCCTGACTCCGGACGCGCGCCACCCGTGCCACGTCCTCCGAACCGCGCCGGTGCGTCGAACCGCAGGACCGACCGTGCCAGTCCACGCACCCGCACCACGCTCTGGGCTCCGAATTCGCCGCTCCCGACGGGTGACCGCGCAGCGGACTCCCCACACGACGGCGAGGTGCGAGGCCCGGGGGACGTGCCCGTTCGGTCCGTGGACGTGCCGTTCGCCCAGTCCGTCCGGCGGGTGGACGCGGGCCGCCGGGCGCAGGAGCCCGCCGCCAGGGCGAGCGCGTCCTGAAGAGAGGCCTCGAGCTCGACGCGCGCCCCGCCGATGAGCGCGGTGACGCGCCGGCGCGAAAGACCCCAGAGAAGTCCCAGCTCAGCGGGGTGCAGACCATGCCGGACGGTCAGCAGCAGCAGTTCGCGTTCGTTCGAGTCCAACCGGTTCACCGCGGACTCGAGCAACGACCGCAGCTCGGCGGTGGGCGGCAGGACGGCGCTCGGACGCGCGTCCGGACGCCGGCTCCGCCGCGGACTCGGGTAGCTGAACGGGCGGTTCGGCTCCCACCGGAGATCGGGCGCGTGGCCGCGCTGCAGGCAGCGGCGCCGGACCGCGCCGTACAGCCAGATCCGCAGGTTGGCGTGGTCGCGGACGCGCGGTGCGCGTCGCCAGGCGTCCACGAACGCGTCGTGGACGATGTCGTCGGCGGCCCGGACGTCGCCCGTCATCGCGGCGGCAAAATCGAACAGTCGCTCCGCGTAGGCGTCGTAGAGCATGGCCAAGGCCTCCGCGTCGCCGTCGTTCAGCCTTCGGACGAGGCGTCGGGTGGCGACGTCGGGCGGTGACCACCTGGGCATGTGCGCTCCCGCAGCGAACGGGGCCCCGCACGCCACGGGACGTCCGGACAATAGGGCCCACTCTGGATACACCCACGTACCCCTCCAGCACCATTCGAACCCGGGAAAAATCACCGCGCAGGGGTTTCCCTATGCCCCCGAACCGGGCTACCCGGTCGTTTGGGCTGAAGCCTGGCGGTGAACATGGCACAGTGCCCTCTGATCGGCCCACCCCGACCAACAGGAGGGAGTCGAGGTGAGCATCTTCGGCATCGACTACGCCTGGGGACGCCCCGGCCCCAGCGCGCTCAACCGCGCCGGGGCGAGGTTCGTCTGCCGGTACCTCTCGCACGACTCGTCCGGCAAGACCCTTACCAGGGCCGAGGCCGACCAGCTCTCGAAGGCCGGCCTGTGGCTGGTCGTGGTCTGGGAGAGCACGGCGTCCCGTGCCCTCGCCGGACGCGCCGCCGGAGTCGCGGACGCGACCGAGGCCGCCAGGCAGGCCCGCGCCTGCGGCATGCCCGCCGACCGTCCGATCTACTTCGCGGTCGACTTCGACGCGTCGTCCGGACAGCAGGCGGCGATCAACGCCTACCTGGACGGCGCCGCATCGGTCATCGGCCGCGCGCGCGTCGGCCTGTACGGCGGATACGGCCCGGTCAAGCGCGCCTTCGACGCCGGGAAGATCCACTGGGGCTGGCAGACCTACGCCTGGTCGGGCGGACGCTGGGACAAGCGCGCGCAGCTCCAGCAGTACTCCAACGACCACACGATCAACGGTGTCGGCGTCGACTACGACCGCGCCGTCCACTCCGACTACGGCCAGTGGCGCGTCGGAGTCTCCCCGACCCCGCCGACGACCCCGCCGCCCCCTCCGACGGAAGAGGACGACATGCCCTACGGCCAGCTGAACAACGGCGCGAACGCCGTCACCCCGATCTCCTTCCCGAGCGGGAAGCACGCGATCGGCTTCCTCTGCGACAACGGCCTCCAGGGGCTTCCGCCCGCGAAGCTGCGCGTCGCCGTCCACGACAAGAACGGCTGGTCCGTCGACGAGGTCACCGTGGACAGCACCCGGTCCAAGACGGTCGTCCACTTCAAGGACGCGTCGAGCACGGACGGCGTGTCCGTCCAGCGCCTGGACAGCGGCCAGGTCAACGTCGCCTGGGACTGCTCCTAGCCACCCCGCCGCCGTCGCGGCCGACGTCTTCGTGACGGCTGCCACGCGAACGCCCCCTGCGCACACGATCTCCATCCGCGCAGGGGGCTTCTCTTCGATGGAACGTGGTGCGGATCAGCGGGTGCGTTCGACCACGCAGCCGCAGGGCTTCAGGGCCAGCAGGTCGTCCCCGGCGGGTTCGGCCTCGCGCACGAGGGTTCCGCACATCGGGCAGCAGGACAGGTCGGCGCGCGGCGCGCCGTCAAGATCGCTCGAAACCGTCACGACGGCCCAGCCTAGTGCCGCCGCCGTCCGCGTCCGGCGCGGGGCGCGGCGCTTTTGCCGACTGCCGACCGGCCATCGCCCACCGCGCCGACGACCGACCACGGCTACCGCGCGGACGACTGACCTTCGGCCATCGCCGCGACGGGCGTCGTCTGTCAGATTCGGCCAGTCTCGGGCAATTTCGGAAAAAGAGCGGCGTGACGCGACGATCTACGGAAGGGTGTCAGACTCCGCGAATCACCCATGGTTCGCGTGAGTTCTGACGTTACGCCTGCCAGCCCAGCGCTCTCACGCGCGATATCGCAGGTCTTCTACATGTCACCGGAGGAAACAGCACCGTGAAGCAGCGCAACATCTTCGCCGTCTGGCTCGGTCTGCCGATCATCACGTTCGGCATCTACGGGCTCGTCTGGATCTTCAAGATCCACGACGAGATGAACCGCTCCTACCCCGAGAACGGCGCGTCCAGCGCCGGGTCCGCACTGTGCTCGGTGCTGTTCGGCTTCATCACGCTCGGCATCTGGCCGCTGATCGTGCTGATCAAGTTCGGCGCCGGCCTCACCGAGGCGCAGCGCCGCGCCGGCCGCCAGCCGAGCTTCAGCAACGGCCTCGGCATCCTGCTGCTGATCTTCGGCTTCGGCCCGCTCTACTACCAGAGCGAGCTGAACAAGATCGCCACCCAGCGCTGATCACGGCGTCGGCGCGTACCTGAAGCGCGTCGGCGACCTCGAACGGGCGGGCCGCCGCGGCCCCGGGCACACCCCCGGCCACGGCGGCCCGTCCGTTGTTCAGCGACTCGTCCCGCTGTCTGGCCGACTCCTCTCTCGCCCGACAGCCCGTCCCCTGTCCGACAGCCCGTCCGTTGCCCGACGTGGCCGTTTGCGGACGCGCGGGCACGTCGGACGTGGGCCCCGCATCAGAGTTCCTCTCACTATCGGCCGCAGAGGAACACTTCGTGATCGCCGTGAAGCGTCGCAACATCTGCGCCGTGTGGCTGATCCTGCCGTTCGTCATGTTCGGCATCTATGGCTTCTTCTGGGTCTACCGGACGCACGAGAATCTGCGCTGGGACCACCCCGGCGCGGGATCGGTGACCGGCGCGCACGCGCTCGCCGAGGCGCAAGACAGGTCGTCCGCCACTGGACACCGGGTGACCTTCAGTCAGCCGGTCGGCATCCTGCTCGCGTTCCTCGGCTTCGGCGGCCTCTACTACCAGGCCGAACTCAACAAGATCGCGGAGGAGGGCTGACGCCGGGGCTCAGCCGAGGTGCTCGACGGTGAGGTCGCCGTCGGCGTAGCGGCGCCGGATCACCTTCTTGTCGAACTTCCCGACGCTCGTCTTCGGCACCTCGACGATGAACGCCCAGCGTTCGGGCAGCTGCCAGTGCGGGAGGCCCAGGCCGAGGAACCCGCGCAGGTCGTCCGCCGTCGCCGTCGCGCCCTCGCGCAGGACGACCGACGCGAGCGGACGCTCCTGCCAGCGGTCGTCCGGGACGCCGACGACCGCCGCCTCGATCACGTCCGGGTGCGCCATCAGCGCGTTCTCCAGCGCGACCGACGAGATCCACTCGCCGCCGGACTTGATGACGTCCTTGGCGCGGTCGGTCAGCACGAGGTAGCCGTCCGGGCTGAGCGTCCCGACGTCGCCGGTGCGCAGCCAGCCGTCGTGGAACCGGCCCGCGTCCTCGTCTTTGACGTACGCGCCGGTGATCCACGGGCCGCGGATCTCGACCTCGCCCACCGAGACGCCGTCGTTCGGCATGATCCGGTCGCCGTCCCCGACGATCCGGACCTCCAGCCCGGCCAGCACCCGGCCCTGCGTGACCCGGTACCGGACGGCCTCGTCCCCGTCCACGCCGAGCGGCGGGTGCGCGAGCGTCGCGACCGGCGAGGTCTCCGTCATCCCCCACGCCTGGACGATCCGGACCCCCAGCTCGTCGAACCCGCGCAGCAGCGACTCCGGAACCGCCGACCCGCCGCACGGCACCAGCCGCAGCGACGACAGGTCGGCGCCGTGGTCGTTCACCCGCCGCAGCACGTCCGCCCAGATCGTCGGGACGGCCCCCGCGATCGTCGGACGCTCCGTCTCGATCATCTCGACCAGCGGCTCGGCCTGCAGGAACCGGTCGGGCATGACGAGGGACGCCCCGGCGAGGAGCGCCGCGTACGGCAGGCCCCACGCGTTCGCGTGGAACATCGGGACGACCGGCAGCACGCGGTCGGACGCGTCGAGCCCGAACGCGTTACCCGTCGCCGCGGACATCGAATGCAGGTACGACGACCGGTGCGAGTACGCGACGCCCTTCGGGTTCCCGGTCGTGCCGCTCGTGTAGCAGAGCGCCGCGGCCTGGCGTTCGTCCAGCTCAGGCCAGTCGAAATCGGGGGACGCGGTGGCCAGCAGGTCCTCGTAGGAGTGCAGCTCCTTGCCCGCGCCCTCGAGCGGCGCGGTGTCGGCGTCACCGACGACGAGCACGTGCCGGACGGTCTTCATGTCGGGCAGGATCGGTGCCAGCAGCGGCACGAGCGACGCGTCCACCAGCACGACCCGGTCCTCGGCGTGGCCCGCGATGTAGGCGAGTTGCTCCGCGGTCAGCCGGATGTTGAGCGTGTGCAGCACCGCGCCCATCGACGGGATCGCGAGGTAGGCCTCCAGGTGCTCGGCGTTGTTCCACATGAACGTGCCGACCCGCTGGTCACCGTCCACACCGAGGCCGCGCAGCGCGTTCGCGAGCCGCGCCGCGCGCTCGCCGACCTCCGCGTACGTCCGTCGCCGCGGACCGTCCGCCGTCCATGTCACGACCTCGCGCGCGCCGAACACCTCGGTCCCGAACCGCATGATCGAAGTGATGGTCAGGGGGACGTCCTGCATCGTGCTCCACACGGCGCGCCTCCAGTGTCCGGCTCCAGGTGGTGAACCGGATTCTGGCCGCTGGACGACCCGCTTGTCAGTACCCCGGAGTCAACTCGAAGACGCTCCTTACCGCCCAGCTCCAGCACCCCCGCCGCCGCCACCGCCCGCCCGCGTTCGGCGCCAGCGCCGCTGTCCCGCCGTCCGTCCTCGGCGTCAGGGGCGCTGGCTCGTTGGTCCGTCCTCGTCACCGGGGTCGCCGTCTGCGGCGTGATGTGGGTGCGGGTGGCCGGAGTCGTCCGGGTGGGGCTGGTCGTCGGTGTCGTCGTGGGCGTTCGGTTGCGGGAAGTCGGCCTCCAGGCCCGCGTCGTCGCGGAGCTTGGCCATGGCGCGGGAGACGGTGCTCTTCACGGTGCCGACGCTGATGCCGAGGATCTCGGCGATCTCGGTCTCGGGCATGTCCTCGTAGTAGCGCAGGACGACGGCGGCGCGCTGCCGGGCGGGCAGGCGGCCGAGCGCGCGGCCGAGGGCGTCCTGCATCTCGCTGCGGCCGGTGTGGTCGTCCACGGGACGGTCCGGGAGTTCGTCGGTCGGGTAGACCTCGAGCTTCCGCCGCCGCCACCAGGAGATCTGCGTGTTGACCATGGCGCGCCGGACGTAGCCGTCCACGGCGGCGCGGTCGTGGATCCGGTCCCACGCGAGGTAGGTCTTGGCGAGGGCGGCCTGGAGCAGGTCCTCGGCCTCGGCGCGGTCGCCGGTGAGCCGCATCGCGGCGCGCAGCATGACCGGGCCGCGCGCCGCCACGTACGCGCGGAACTCCTCGTGCCGCGTGTTGGTCACTTCACCACCGAGTCCGGTCCGCGCGGTGCCGTCCGGCGGGGTCCGCCGGACGGGCCGCCCCACGGGGTCCGCCGGGCGGGGGCCGATGCCCGGACGGCCGTGCCGTGAACCGGCCGGCGCCCGGGCCCGGACGGCCGCGCGCCGCGACCGCCGCCGAAGATCCCGACCCGCTTCGACGATGACACGGTGATCGTAATTCCGGGCCAACAGATTCGGCATATTCGGGTCAACCCGGTGGAGGATGATTCGCCCGAGTTAGGGAAAACCAATCCGCTAAACGACTTATGACGACAAATCCGTCGACAGCGCGACCACGCGGCGTGACTCTTGACTCCACCGACTGACAGCCGGAGGACAGCGATGCCCGCACAGCGCGATTCGGCCGCCCGGCGGCGCTACCGCCGGGCCGTGCTGGGCGGCGGACCGCCGCCGCCCGACCCGCCCGCCCCTCCACTGCGCGTCCTGACCGGGACCGTGCTCGACGCGAGTCCGCACGTCCTCGCGCTGGTGACGGCGGCCGGGGAGGCCCGGTTGCCGATGACCGCGACGACGACGGTGTGGCACGCCGGGCGCTGGGGCTCCGCCGAGCCCCGCCCGGGGCAGCAGGCGCTGGTCAGGATGGACGCGGCCGGTCTCGCCGCCGACCGCGTCTGGCTCGACATCGGCCGGGTGACCGGAACCATCCTGTCCGCCGGCCGGGACATGCTCGAGGTGGACCTGGGCCCGCACCGCGGCCGGGCCCGGGTCTTACTCGAACCACGTGCGTTCCAACTCGTCCAGGTGCGGCATCCACGGCTCGAACCGGGCTACCTCGTGGACGTGCTGTGCGTCCGCTCGCCCGCCGGACCGCGCGCCGTCGCGCCCGCCACGTCCCAGCCCGGGCACCGCGCCGACGACCTGGCCTCCCCCGCGCCGGACGCGCCCGTCCCCGCGGTGACGCGCGGCACCGCCACCTGGTGCGGCTGGCCCGGCGCACCGCAGACCACCGGCATGGGCGACGGCACCACGTTCGCTCCCGGACCGGGGGGAGGCCCGCCGGAGAACGCGGTCGCGTATCCGGCGGTCGAGGGGGAGGGGGTGGCCGGGGGGTGCGGGGAGGCGCCTCCCGGCTGCGTTCCGCTCCCGCTGCTGTCGGTCGGCAGCGGCCTGGACGTGGTCAATGACTGTTCGGGACGCGGCGCGGCGCTGACCGTGGCCGAGTGCGGATGCGTCGCGGCGCGGTTCTGCGACAGGTGCGTGGAGTGCGGGACGTCCCCGCGCGGCCGGATCGTCGAGCTCGGGCCCGCGGCGTTCGCGGCGCTGGGAGGAGATCTCGACGCCGGGTGCTTCAACGTGACGGTGCGGTGGGGAGTGGAGGGCCGGCCATGGTGACGGTGGTGCAGAACGTCCAGGTGCTGATGCTGGCGGGGGTCCTGCTGGCGGCCTGCCTGGCGAAACTGGCGGTGCGGGAGCCGGCCGCGGCCGGGCCGCACGCGCACGGCGGGTTGCGGGTGCACGGCGTTCCGGTCGCGCAACGTCAGGCGCGGGTTGTGCTCCTGCTGCGCGGACGGCGGGCCGGGCTCGTCCTCGGACTGGTCGAGGGACTGCTCGGGCTGGCCCTGCTGCTGTCGTCGCAGCTCCTGGTGCGTGTCGTGGCGACGATCGGCTTCGCGGGCGCGACCTGGGCGGTGCTGGAGCTGCGGGCCCGTCGTCCGGAGGCGGGATGCGGCTGCTTCGGCGGCCTCAGCATGAAGCGCGTCGGACGTCGCAGCGTGCTGCGCGCGATGCTGTTCACGGCGGCGGCCGTCGTGTCCCTCGGCGCGTCCCGCGCGGGAGTGGAGGTGCCGCGGCTCGGCACCGGCCGCGTCATGGGCGTCCTGGCGCTGGAACTGGCGCTGTTCGCCTCGCTCTCACCCGAGCTGGCCGTCCTGTGCGGACGGGGTCGGGGCGGTGCCCGCGCGCGTGCCCTCGTCCTCGGACGCCGTGCCCGGCGGGACGTCCCGTGCGAGCGGCGGCAGAGCCCGCTCTCGGAGACCTTCGCGACGCTGTACGCCAGCAGCGCCTGGATCACCTTCGAGAACTCCCTGGTCAGCGCCACGCCCCTGGACATCTGGCGCGAGGGCTGCCACCGCTTCCTCGTCTACCGGGTGCGGCTGCACGAGACCGACATGGACATCGTCTTCGCCGTCTCCACCGCAGCCCGGGACCGCGACGTCCGCCACGCCCTGCTCCCACTCCCGACCCCGGACCCAGCGGAGGCGACACCCCCGGCCCCCGCCGCTCCGCCCGCGCGGGGACCCCGTCCTGACAGCCCTCAGCCGAGCCGAGTTCGGACGCGTCGTCCCTGGTCGCGACCGTTCTCTAAGCCTTTCTTGGGGCATCAGCAGACGGCCGTGGACAGCACGATGAGACATCCCATCGGTGAATCTACGGCTCTCTAGTTCTCACGCTAGGCAGGCCGATATTTCACTCGTCAGTGCTTTCTAAGGCTTTCTAGTGCTGACACAAGACAGCACTAGAAAGAGGTAGTGGCGCGGGTCGATGTGACCATCTACCCGTGTCTACCTGGGACGTTAGAAAGTCGTAGACAGAGCTGACGAAGCGCCGGCCGGGGGGATCAGGCCGGCTGGGAGCGCAGGAAGCCGCCGAAGTGCGGGACGGTGAAGGCCACCAGGCCGCGCTCGGCGCTGTAGATCAGTCCTTTCTTGATCAGGCCGTCGCGGGCGGGCGAGAGGCTGGACGGCTTGCGGCCCAGCTCCTCGGCGACGGCGGCGGTGGGGACCGGGTCGTCGCCGAGCGTGGCCATGGCGCGCATGTAGTCGCGCTCGGCGGGGGTCGCGCGCTCGTAGCGGCTGCCGAAGAAGCCGACCGCGAGCTCGCTCTCGGCCTCGGGGGCCGCGACCTTGACGTCCTCGATGGTGATCGGAGTGCCGGGCGCGACGTCCCAGGCGACCTTGGCGTAGGCCTGGACGAAGTAGGGGTAGCCGTCGGCCGCGCCGTACAGCTCGTCGAGGGCTTCCTGGGTGAAGGTGACGTCCTCGCGCTCGGCCGGGGCGAGCAGCGCGATGTCGGCGGACTCCCGGTCGAGCCGGTCGATGCGGGTGTACCGGAACAGCCGCTCGGAGTAGGACTTGCTCGCCGACAGGACGGCGGGCAGGTGCGGCAGGCCCGCGCCGACCACGATCAGCGGGCCGCCGCTCTGCGACAGCTCGTGGCAGGCGGCGCACAGCGCGGACACGTCGTCGGCGGGGATGTCCTGCATCTCGTCGACGAACAGGGCGATGCCCGAGCCCACGTCGGTGGCGACG
Organism: Spirillospora sp. NPDC052269; assembly: GCF_040679435.1. Classification (NCBI taxonomy): domain Bacteria; kingdom Bacillati; phylum Actinomycetota; class Actinomycetes; order Streptosporangiales; family Thermomonosporaceae; genus Spirillospora; species Spirillospora sp. NPDC052269. Next base: position 213,539 of record NZ_JBFAUU010000012.1, on the reverse strand, counting down.
GACGCCGCGTCGGTGAGCAGCTCGGTGAGGTCGATCTCCAGGTCGCCGGAGTCGGCGCGGCCGCGTGAGGCGGGCACGTCGATGCCCGGCTGCCAGCGGTGCACGCGCGCCTTCCCCTTGGCGTCCTCCTCGGGCCCGGCCTGCGCGAACGCCTTGAGCACGCCGAGGAAGCCCTCGATGCGGTCCGGCGCGCGGTGCCGGGGTGCGAGCTCTCGGACGGCCATGTGCAGCGCGGACGCGACAGGACGGCGGATCGACTGGTCGGGCCGAGCCTCGATCTTGCCGGTGCCCCACAGTCGCTGCACGGCCATCGAACGGAAGGTGTTGAGCAGTACGGTCTTGCCGACGCCGCGCAGCCCGGTGATGATCATGCTGCGCTCGGGCCGGCCGCGGGCCACCCGCTCCAGCACGACCTCGAACTGCTTCAGCTCGCGGTCGCGCCCGGCCAGTTCGGGCGGGCGCTGGCCCGCGCCCGGGGCGTAGGGATTGCGCACGGGATCCACGGTCTCGGACTCTATGAGTCGATATAGCTGCGGCCGTAGATTTCCGTAGAAAGGCGTACGGCGTGTCGCGCTCGTGCGCCCGCACCCCTGGGCGGGCTGCGAGCGGGCGGCCACCGTCGCCACCATGCGGACCTCCGGACGGAGCGGTCGAGGTTGATCGAACCTGTGTTCGAACTGTTCGAACACAGTAGCGCATCCCCGCGACGCCCGTCATCCCGCCTCGCAAAGAAACGACCACGCCTCGCTGAGGCGTGGTCGTTTCGCGTGGATTGCCCCGACAACGGGCGCGTTTCCGCCGGTCAGGCCCCTGATTTCGGCCCGCCACCGTCCCCGTTTCAGGACGGCACCCCTTGTCGTGACGCCGTCCCGGGGCCGGGTTGTGGCTGACCCTCGCGTTGGCCGCACGGCCGGCCCCGGGACGGCGTGTCCGTGGCGTCAGGCCGATTCGATGACGGCCTGGCCGGTCCGGAGGGCCCGGGTGACCTCGGTGACGCGGCGGGCCTGGAACTCGATGGCGGCCAGCTCGACCTCGCCCGGCATGTCCTCGCCGTTGTTGGAGACGTGGCTGGTGCCGTACGGGTTGCCCTGCTGGAACATGATCGGGTCCGCGTAGCCGGGCGGGACGATGATCGCGCCCCAGTGGTAGAAGGTGTTGTTCATCGCCAGGATCGTGGACTCCTGGCCGCCGTGCGCGGTGGCGCTCGCGGTGAACGAGCTGCCGACCTTGCCGACCAGGCGCCCCTGGCCCCACAGCGGTCCGGTGGTGTCGAGGAACTGCTTCATCTGCGCGGCGGGCAGCCCGAACCGGGTCGGCGAGCCGAGCAGGATGGCGTCCGCCCAGTCCAGGTCGTCCAGGGAGGCCTCGACGACGTGCTGGGTGGCGGCGGCGTGGTCGGCCCAGCCCTGGTTGGAGGCGATCGCCTCGGCCGGGGCCAGCTCCCTCACCTTGCGCAGCCGTACCTGGGCGCCCGCCTTCTCGGCGGCCGTCGCGGCGGCCTTGGCGAGGTCGAAGACCGTGCCCGTGGACGAGTAGTAGATGACCGCGACGTTGATGGGACGCTCGAGGCTCATGACCGTTCCCTCTTCTTCGAAGTAAGGCGTTGCAGGTGTTCTTGCTGGTGAGGGGTCGTCTCCGGACGCGTCGGCGGGTGCCGGCGCGTCCGGAGGAGGTGGGTTAGGAGAGGTTCTCGTCGCGCTCCGACAGGTGCGGGAGCTTCTCGGCCGGGATGGTCCCCATCCGTCCGGCCTGGAAGTCCTCGAACGCCTGGACGATCTCGTCGCGCGTGTTCATCACGAACGGTCCGTAGCGGGCGACCGGCTCGCGCAGCGGCATCCCGCCGAGGATCAGAACCTCCCAGCCGTTCTTGCTTGCGGTCGGCTGCGACTGGGCCGCGTGCAGCATCAGCCCGTCGGTCTCACCCTGGTGGTGCGACCCGGCGAACGCCGCGAGCTGGCCCTCGTCCAGGCCGATCTCCTCGACGCCGGCCGTCCCGCGCCCGGACAGGACGTAGGCGATGGCGTTGAAGTCGCGCGGCCACGGCAGCGTGAGCCGCGCGCCCGGCGCGATGGTCGCGTGCAGGTAGGTGATGGGCGTGTGGGTGATCCCCGGCCCGTCGAATCCGCCGACCTGTCCCGCGATCACGCGCACGAGGGACGAGCCGTCGTCGGACGACAGCAGCTTGACGTCCTGCGCGTGGATGTCCTGGTAGCGGGGCTTGGCCCACTTCTCGGCGCGCGGCAGGTTCACCCAGAGCTGGACGCCGTGGAACAGGCCGCCCTTGGCGACCAGCTCCGGCGGCGGCTGCTCGATGTGCTGGATGCCCGCGCCCGCGGTCATCCACTGGGTGCCACCGTCGGCGATCAGGCCGCCGCCACCGGTGGTGTCGTGGTGCTGGAAGGCGCCGTCGAGGATGTAGGTGACGGTCTCGAAACCCCGGTGCGGGTGCCAGGGCGTTCCCTTGGCCTCACCCGGCGCGTACTCGACCGCGCCCATGTGGTCCAGGAGCAGGAACGGGTCGGCCATGGCCAGGCTCACGGACGGGAACGGGCGGCGGACCTGGAAGCCCTCGCCCTCCAGGTGCTTCTCGGCGGTGACGACCTTGGCCACACGCCTCCAGTCGGTCCCCTCCCGGCCCAGGCGCGGGAGACGGGGCAGCGTCATCGGGTCGGCCAGCACGGCGGGCATGGCGTCTCCTCTCGGTCGGGTCCCAGGCCGTCCGCCCGGGGCTTGTGTCATCCGGAACGTTGTTGAAGGTTCAAGTATTCCGGCTGAGGCCCACTGTAGGCGAACTTAGTTGAAAGTTCAACCTGGGAGCTATACTCCCCGCATGACTGAACCGCGCTGGCTCGGCGCCGCCCAGCAACGCGACTGGCGGGCCTTCGTGGACGGCAGCGTCCGCCTCACCGAGATCATGGACCGGGACCTCAAGGCCAAGCACGGCCTGTCGGTCTCCGAGTACGAGATCCTCGTCCGCCTCTCCGAATCCCCCGAACGCAGGCTTCGCATGGCCGAGTTGGCCGAGCACGCCAGCCAGTCCCGCAGCAGGCTGTCCCACACCTGCTCACGGCTGGAGTCCAAGGGCCTGGTCCGCCGGGACAACTGCCCGAACGACAAGCGCGGCGTGTACGCGTTCCTCACCGACACGGGCTTCGAGGCGCTGGACCGCGCCGCCCGCGACCATGTCGAGACCGTCCGGGACTACTTCGTGGACGTCGTCGACCCCGTCGACCTCGAGGCGGTCGGACGCGCCTTCACCGCCGTCCTCAAACGCATCGACAACGGCTAGCCGTACCGGCCTCCGGCCTCCGGGCCCCGCGAGCGGCGCGGGCTCAGAAGTCGAGGCCGGTCAGGAAGCCGACCGAGACCAGAGTGAGGAACGCCCAGCAGATCATCATCCCGAAGCCGAACGGCCGCCCCCGGCCCCCGACCTTCCACACCAGCAGCGAGCCGAGCCCGAACGCCACCACGATCAGCGCGAAGAACTGGGGCATCGTGCTCGGCCGCTTCGCCATCATCATCGGCGCGTACATCATCACGAGATCGATGAACGCGAAGGTCAGCGCGCCCGCCGTGCCGGTCCACAGTGCGCTGCGGCCGGGTAGCCGCGGCGGCCGCTCCCAGCGCAGGCGCGGCTGCTCGGCCGGCGGCGCCTCGACGGTGGACGCCACCGAGAAGATCTCGTCTTCCAGGCTCGGGACCTGATCGTCCCGTGGTTGGGTCATCGCTCCCCCTCGGACCGGGCGGGGCCCCGCGTCCAGGGCGTGTCCGTACCGGACCGGTCCTCTTCCGGCCCGGTTCCGGTCGTCCGCCCGCCCGTCTACCGGTCGTCCGTCGGCCGCCCGTGAGGGCGCGCCCTTCTTCGCACGGTAGCGAATCCAAGGTCCCACGCGAAGGCCGTTGACCGTGCCATCCTGCTGGAATGCCGCTGCACCGGACTCCCAGCTCCCGGATCCGTGCCGTCCGCGACGACGCCGCCGGACCGTCCCGCCGCCCGTGCGCGCGCGTCCCCGCACCTGCCGGGACGACCCGCCGGGCGGCCACGTTCGCCGCCGCGCTCGCGCTCGCGTCGGCCGCCGCGACCGGTTGCGGTCACGGGGAATCGAAGGCCCCTTCGACCGCCTCGCCCGCCACGCCGCCCGTCGCGACCGGCTCGCCGACCGGGACCGTCGGCACGGCGACCGCCACCTCGTCGCCGACGCAGAACCTCGAGCACTTCCAGGCCCAGGTCAACAAGGTGACGGCGAAGGACCTGCCGCACTCGTGGCACTCGGGCTGCCCGGTCCCGCCGTCCGGGCTCCGGATGATCGTCATGAACTACTGGGGCATGGACGGCCGCCCGCACCCGGACGGGAAGCTCGTCGTGAACGCCTCGGCCGCGAACAAACTGACCGGCGTGTTCCGCCAGCTGTTCCAGAACAAGTATCCGATCCACAAGATGGTGCCGGTGGACGCCTACAAGGGCAGCGACTTCGACTCCATCGAGGACGACAACACCTCGGCGTTCAACTGCCGCAACGCGACCGGGTCGGGCAGCTGGTCGCAGCACGCCTACGGGCTCGCGGTCGACCTCAACACCTGCGAGAACCCGTACGTCCACGCCAACGGGCACATCGAGCACCCGCGCTGCGTGAAGTTCGGCGACCGCTCGCGCCGCGACCCGGGGATGATCCACGCGGGGGACTCGACGGTCAAGGCGTTCGCCTCGATCGGCTGGGGCTGGGGCGGTTCGTGGGCCGGCACCCGCGACTACCAGCACTTCTCCAGCAACGGCCGCTGACCGGGCGGTCGGGAGGAGCGCCGCCGCCGGGCGAACGGGGAGCCGGGCGGGCGGGCGCCTCGTCCTTCTGGGGAGCGTTCTACGACATCATCGTGACGAGCGCGATCGCCAGGACGGCGACGACGACCACCACGGCGACGATCCCGACGATGAGCCCGACGTTGCCGCCGGACACCTTCGGCTCCGGCTGCTGCTGCGCCTGGGCCACGAAATTCTCGAACTGGTGAGTGGTTCCGGCCGGATCATTCGGCGTCTGCTGAGACATGCGGTGAAGAGTAACGAAGCCTTCCGGACCTTTCAGGCCGTTTCGACTCTTGTCTCGACGACGAGTTCGTCCCCGGATTCGGTGAGCTCGAGCCGGACGCGCGCGGTCGCCAGTTCCCCGGTGCGCCGCAGATGGGTCCCGCCGCACGGCAGGGACGCGGTGCCTTCCGGCAGGTCACAGCGCCAGACCCGGCGCGCGGCGAGGTCCGCCGAAGGCACCTCGATCCGGACCGGAACGTCCGCCTGGATCCATCCGGCGAGCCGCGCGTTCACCGACGCCGCGATTCCGTCCAGATCGTCGCGAAGGCCGTCGGCGACGAAGCCCTTCTTCCGCAGCGACTTCCCGATCCGGTAGGTGTCGACGCTGCCGTCCGGGACGATCCGGGACGCGGTGATCGCGAGCTGGTCGAAGTCGGGACGACCCAGGCCGTCCGTCCGGGGGGCGTCCTTGCGCCACCGCTCCGTGAGCGCCTCGTTCAGCGCGAGCGCCATCAGGTGACACGCGGTGTGCCCGGCCGACAGCGCCCGCCGCCGCACCGGCTCGACGTCCAGCTCGACCAGCTCGTCCTCGGGGATCCGGCGCTCCAGCACGTGCACGACCAGCCAGGCCCAGTCCGGGTCGCCGCGCCGGACCGGGATGTCCTCCCCGGTCAGGAGCGCTCCACCGGCGATCGGCATCGCCCCGGTGACGCAGTCGGCGACCCGCAGCTCCAGCTCGTCCCAGCGCAGCACACCCGTGTCGCCGGGCTGGTCGGGCCAGGTGCTGTCGAGCGGGTGGAACGGCGTCTCCAGCACGATCACGCCGTAGCCGCCGTCCACGGGCGCGGCGGCGACCACCCGCGACCGGCCGCTGACCTCGCCCGCCGGGAAGGTCACCGCGGTCGACTCCTTGATGTCCCCCATCTTGTGAAGCTACCAACCGCGCACGTCGTCCCGGACGTCGCCCTCGTTCCGCACGCTAAGGTTGGGAATGCCAGGAGGCTTCGCCTAGTGGACGAGGGCAACGGTCTTGAAAACCGTCGAGCCGGCACTCCCGGTTCCGTGGGTTCGAATCCCACAGCCTCCGCGTACAGAACCCCCGAGAACACCCGGGGGTTCTTCTTTTTCTCCGGACGACCCTTTGCCACGCGTTGGCGGGCCTCTTGTGGCGGCTCCGGAATCATCGAACGGTGCCGAAGCCGAGTACGGGCGGCTCCGAGGCCAACGCACTGGCGCTCGGCGGGCTGCTGTTCCTGCTGCTGCGGCTGCTCGCGGTCGCCCACTACGACTGGGACGTGGCCTTCTCGCTCGCCGACACCGTCAACTTCGACGACGTGATCGGCGTGGTCGTCGGCACGTTCCTCGGCGCGAGCGGACTCAGCGCGATCGTCCTCGCGCTGGTCCTGCCGGTCGCGGTCGTCCACCACGTCAAACGGGTGCGCGACCGGAACTGGAAACCGCATCACCTGGTGATCCTCGCCGTCCTGATCGGCGTGTTCGTCGCGGCCGTGATCACCCTGCGGGACTGGGTGACGCTGCTGGTCGTCCTGGCGATCAGCTCGCTCTTCCTGCTGGTCGTCCGGCGGAACGGCCCGGCGCTGCCGTGGCTGGAGAAGGCGTCCGCGCACCTCGGGGTGACGGTGTGGCTCGGGCTGTTCGCGCTGGCCGGGCTCACCGACACGGTCTGGGTGCCGGAACAACGCCTGATGTTGAAGGACGGCGCCACCCTCGACGGCTACGTCATGGCCGTGGACAGCCCGTACACCGAGGTGCTGACCGCGAGCGACCGGCGGATCCGCATTCTGGTCAGCCAGGATGTGGTGGCGCGCGCGGAGAAGTAGCCCTTACCTTTGCGGGACGGCGAAGCCGGGGATCGACGGCCACCGGACGGTCAGCACGGTCGACGCCTCCTCGGCCTCCCACGAGTGGTCGACCTTGTCCCAGACGACGTAGTCGCCCTGCTCGGCGAGGACCACGTCGCGTCCGGGGAACTCCATCCGGAACCGGCCGCTGACCAGCACGAGGAGTGCCGTCCGCTCGTCCCCGGTCGCCCACTGGGCGCGCCGCTCACCGGCCGGGTGCACGCCCCACTTGATCTCGACGGCCTCGCTGTGCCGGAGGTCGCCCTCGGGCTTGAAGTGCCCGAGCAGCCAGCCCCGGTCGCCCGCCGCGTCCACGGGCGCCCGGCCCACGTAGATCCCGTCGTCCATAGTCCCCACGACGAGCGACCCTAGCGCCCGCCCCACACGGGACGGACGCTCAGCCCACCCGGCCGCGTCGGGCCCTCGCGCCGTCGGGCCGCGTCAGGCGCTCGCGCCGTCAGGTCGTGTCGGGCGTTCGGGCCTTCGAGCTCTGTCGGCGGGCGGGCGGTCAGGTCGCGTTGGGGCGCTGCCAGGCGAAACCGTCGCCGACCACGGCCGCGAGGTTCAGGTACGCCTCGCGGGTGGCGGGGGCGAGCGCCTCGAGCTCCAGCTCCGCGCCCTCCTCCAGGTGGTCGTCGTACGGGATGCGGACGACCGCGCGGCACCGCGACTCGAAGTGCGCCTGGAGCTTGTCCAGGTCGACCTGGCTGCGGGTGCGGTTGCGGACCATCGACAGCACCACCACGCCGTTGCGGACCAGGTGGCCGTGGTCGTGCGCCTCCAGCCAGTCGAGCGTGGCGCTCGCGGACCGGGCGCCGTCCACCGAAGGCGAGCTGACCAGGACGAGCTGGTCGGCGAGCGCGAGCACGCCCGCCATCGCGCTGTGCAGCAGGCCGGTGCCGCAGTCGGTGATGCAGACCGAGTAGTACTGCTCCAGGACGACTGAGACGGCCGAGTAGTCCTCGGCGCTGAACGCCTCGCTGACCGCCGGGTCACGGTCGGACGCCAGGATCTCCAGCCGCGCCTCGTTCTGCGAGGTGAACGCGCGGACGTCGGCGTACCGGTGCACCCGGTCGCGGTTGTTCAGCAGATCGCGGACCGTCGCGGCGGTCTCCAGCCGGACCTTGTCGCTCAGCGTCCCGCGGTCCGGGTTGGCGTCGACCGCGATCACCCGGTCGCCGCGCAGCGACGACAGCATCGAGCCGAGCCCGGTCGTGGTGGTCGTCTTCCCGACGCCGCCCTTCAGCGACATCACCGCGACCCGGTGGTGCCCGCCCGCGACGTTCGTCCGGGCGCGCGCGACCAGGTCCTTGCGGCGCGTCTCGGACGACGACTCACCCGGGTGGACGTTGCCCGCGGTCGCCTTGTACACCGCGCGCCGCCACCCGCCGGACGGCGCGATCTTGCGCTCGCCCAGCAGGTTCTCCGAGCTCAGGCTCTCGGGGCTCTGCGGCTGCTGAGGCTGCGGCGGATACCCCGGCTGCACCGGCTGCCCGGGCTGCGGCGCGTAGCCCGGACCGGCGGGCGCGCCGTGCGCTCCGGGCGGCGGGACGACCATGCCGGGATGCGCGTTCTGCCCGTCCCCGGGCGGAATCGGAAAGCCCTGCGGCCCCATCCCCGGCACGAACCCACCGTCCGGGCCGGGCACGAACCCCCCAGGCGCGAACCCACCGTCCGGGCCGGGCGCACCAGGAACGAACCCGCCCTCAGGCATAGGCACGAACCCACCCTCAGGCGCAGGGGCGTAGCCGCCCTCCGGGCTAGGAGCGCCAGGGGCACCGGGGGCGAAGCCACCGTCGGGCATAGGTGCGAACCCACCCTCGGGGGCAGGCGTGAAGCCGCCGTCCGGGCCGGGAGCGCCGGGCACGAATCCACCGTCCGGCGCGGGCGCGAAGCCGCCCTCAGGGGCTGGGGCGAACCCGCCTTCCGGGCCGGGAGCGCCGGGCGCACCGGGGGCGAAGCCACCGTCGGGCATGGGTGCGAAGCCACCGTCAGGAGCGGGAGCGAAGCCGCCGTCTGGTGCGGGTGCGTAGCCGCCCTCGGGGACGGGCATGCCGGGCGCGAAGCCGCCTTCGGGGGCGAGGGCGCCCGGCGGGGGGACGGGGCCGCCGGGGAACGGCGGCTGGACGTCGTTGCCGGTCATGGGCTCGCCGGGCGCGGGCGGACCGGCCGGGTCACCGGACGGCGGCTGCTCGCCGAGCGCGCCCGGGTATGCCGGGAAGGCTCCAGGCTCGCCGAACTGGTCGGGGCCGGGAGGCGGCGGGACGGGGCCGCCGTTGCCGGGCGGGTAAGGCGCGTCCATCGGGGGCGGGCCCCAGGTCCCACCGGCGGGGTCGGCCGCCGGGTAGGGCGGCGGCGGGACGGCCGGGACGCCGAACGGGGGCGGGGCCTGTCCGCCGGGTCCGGGAGCGCCGGGGTACGGCGCGGGCGGGACGGGCGCGGACTCGTAAGGCTGGGGGCCGCCCGCGAACGGCGGCGGGGTGGCCGCATAAGGCGGAGGCGAGGGCAGGTCACCGTAGGGTGTGAGCGGAGGCGGCGTCAGCCACGGATTCGGGTCGTTGGGCCCGGACGGCCGCGGACCGCCGATCGGCCCGGGCGCGGACCCGATGGGGCCCGGAGCGGGGCCGATGGGACCGGGCGCCGGGGGATACACGCCGGGGGCGGGCGTCGGCGGCGTGAGGACCGTCTCCTCGCTCTCGCCCTTCGCCTCGTCGGGCGCGGGGGCGGCCTTGCCGGCGGGTGGACGGTCTCCGTCGGCGGGTTCGCCGCTCATCGCGTCCAGGGAGGCGAGGCGCTCCTCCAGCGAGGGACCGTCCTGATCGTTCCGTGCCACCGTCTCTCCCCTCGGTGCTGCCATTAAACGATCTTTTACCGACATGGACGACGGCAACGACCAAGAGCAGGATACCGACGCTTCTTACCGCATATCACGGGCGTTGCGCGCCTTTTCCCGGCGGGTTGCGGGGCGTTCCGGCCGGTTCGCCGCCCGGTAGCGTGAGCTTCATGCACGCCATCGTGATTCGCGAGCCCGGAGACGCGGACGTTCTCCAGTGGGACGAGGCGCCGGATCCCACGCCCGGCCGGAACGAGGTGCTGGTCGAGGTCGCGGCGAGCGCGGTGAACCGCGCGGACGTGCTCCAGCGTCAGGGCTTCTACGAACCGCCGCCCGGCGCGTCCCGTTTTCCGGGCCTGGAGGTGTCCGGCCGGATCGCGGCGCTCGGCGAGGGCGTGACCGGCTGGAACGTCGGCGACGAGGTGTGCGCGCTGCTCTCGGGCGGCGGCTACGCCGAGAAGGTCGCGGTCCCCGCGGGCCAGCTCCTGCCCGTCCCCAAGGGCGTCGACCTGGTCGAGGCGGCCGGGCTGCCCGAAGTGGTCTGCACCGTCTACTCCAACGTGTTCATGCTCGCGAACCTGCGTCCGGGCGAACGGTTCCTCGTTCACGGCGGCGGCAGCGGGATCGGGACGATGGCGATCCAGCTCGCGCACGCGCTCGGTTCCCCGGTGGCGTGCACCGTCGGCAGCGAGGCGAAGGCCGCGCGATGCCGCGAACTCGGCGCGGACGTGGCGGTCAACTACCGCGAGGACGACTTCGTCGAGCACGGCCCGTTCGACGTGATCCTCGACAACATGGGCGCGAAGTACCTGGCCCGCAACGTGAACGCGCTCGCCGTGGGCGGACGGCTCGCGGTCATCGGCCTCCAGGGCGGCGCCCGCGCCGAGCTCGATCTGGGCGAACTCCTGCGGAAGAGGGCCGCCGTCCACGCAACCTCGCTGCGGGCCCGTCCGTTGGACGAGAAGGCCGAGATCGTGCGGAGCGTCCGCGAGCACGTGTGGCCTCTGCTGGAATCGGGAAGGGTCCGTCCGATCGTGGATCGGACCGTCCCGATGGCCGAGGCCGCGCACGCCCACCGCCTCCTGGAGGACGGCGCGCACATCGGCAAGATCCTGCTGACCCTGGAAAAATGAGGTGTGTGAGATGACCGATCCTTCGCAGAAGCAGCCGGAGCAGGAACCGCAGGTCCTGGTGGTCGGCCCGAACGGGATCGCGATCGAGGGCGCCCCGGGCGACGGCGACAAGGACGAGAAGTCGGTCGCCGAGATGGTGGAGCAGCCCGCCAAGGTCATGCGGATCGGCGGGATGATCCGGCAGCTCCTGGACGAGGTCAAGGCCGCCCCGTTGGACGAGGCGAGCCGCGCCCGGCTGCGTGAGATCCACAAGGCGTCGATAAAGGAACTCGAGGACGGCCTCGCCCCCGAGCTCGTCGCCGAGCTGGAGCGCCTCTCGCTCCCCTTCGTCGAGGACAAGGTGCCCAGCGAGGGCGAGCTGCGCATCGCGCAGGCGCAGCTGGTCGGCTGGCTTGAGGGCCTGTTCCACGGCATCCAGACCACGCTGTTCGCGCAGCAGATGGCCGCGCGCGCCCAACTGGAGCAGATGCGCCGGGCCCTCCCGGCGGGGATCGTCCAGCAGGAGGACGACCACGACAGCCACCGCCAGTCCGGCCCCTACCTGTAGACCTCCGACCGGGACCGGCCCCTACCCCGTGGGAGTGCCGGTCCCGCGGGTCAGCCCTCCGGGAAGAGACGTTCGAGGACGCGCGCCACGCCGTCCTCGTCGTTGCTGCCGGTGGTGTCGGTGACGGCGCGCAGGACGTCCGGGTGCGCGTTGGCGACCCCGAACGAGCGGCCCGCCCAGGTGAGCATGGGCAGGTCGTTCGGCATGTCCCCGAAGGCGACGATCTCCCGGGCGTCCAGCCCGAGGTCGCCCGCCAGCTCCGCGAGCGCGGTCGCCTTGGTGACGCCGTGCGCGCTCATCTCCAGCAGCCCCCGCCCAGACGAGTGCGTCACGGTGACCAGGTCGCCGACCGCCAGCTCGGCCCGCCGCGCCAGCACGTCCGGCTCGCTGTCGGGATGGAGCGCCAGCAGCTTGATGCCGGGGCGCGCGACCAGGCCCTCGTCGTCCACGGCCCGTCCCTCGATCGCGTCGGCGTCCCAGCGGCCCAGGTTGTACCGCGCCTCGAACGCCAGCCCGTCCGGATACTCGACCGCGAACCGCAGCTCGGGCTCGGCCGCCCGCAGCCGCTCCACGACCTTCGCGATGACCTCCGGCGTGATCACCGTCGCCGTGAGCACCGCCTCGGTGTGCAGGTCGTACCGGACGGCCCCGTTGGCGCAGATCGCGACCCCCCGGTGCCCGACGGCCTCGGCGATCTCGGCCATCCACCGCGGCGGACGCCCCGTCACCATCACCAGCGTCGCCCCGGCGCGTTCCACCCGTCCGAGGGCCTCGACCGTCCGTGCCGACACCGTCCCGTCGGACCGCACGATCGTGCCGTCCAGATCGGTCGCGACCAACCGGGGTGTGCGAACGGCCATGTCACCTTCCACAGAGCTGTCCCGCGGCATGATCGAATCCCCCGCGGTCTCCCGAGCTTAGGCGACCGCGCCCCCACTCCCGCCACCGGCGGTCCCCGCCGTCACCTCGTCCGGAACGCGAAGAAGCCCGTCCCTTGTGGTGTGGGGACGGGCTTCTGGTGCTTTGTCAGCGCTTGACGGGTTCCAGGACCTCGAGGCCCAGGAACTTCTGGAGGGCCTTCGGGACGCGGACCGAGCCGTCGGCCTGCTGGTGGTTCTCGAGGATCGAGACCATCCAGCGGGTGGTGGCGAGGGTGCCGTTCAGGGTCGCGACCGGGCCGCTCTTGCCGGCCTCGTCGCGGCGGCGGACCGACAGGCGGCGGGCCTGGAACTCGGTGCAGTTCGACGTCGAGGTGACCTCGCGGTAGCGGCCCTGCGTCGGAACCCACGCCTCGCAGTCGTACTTGCGGGCCGCGCTGGTGCCGAGGTCGCCGGCCGCCACGTCGATCACCCGGTACGGGAGCTCGACCTTGGCGAGCATCTGCTTCTCCCAGTCCAGCAGGCGCAGGTGCTCCTGGTGCGCGTCCGCCGGGTCGCAGTAGGAGAACATCTCGACCTTGTCGAACTGGTGCACCCGGATGATGCCGCGGGTGTCCTTGCCGTAGGAGCCCGCCTCACGGCGGAAGCAGGACGACCAGGCCACGTACCGCCGCGGCAGAGCGTCGATGATCTCGTTCATGTGGTACGCCGCCAGCGGCACCTCGGACGTCCCGACCAGGTACAGCTCGTCCTCGGGGAGCTGGTAGACCTCGGCGGCGTGCGCGCCCAGGAAGCCGGTGCCCTCCATGGCCTCCGGCTTCACCAGCACCGGCGGGTACATGGGGACGAAGCCGCTCTCGACGGCCTGCTCCATCGCCAGGTTGAGCAGCGCGTACTGCAGGCGCGCGCCGACGCCGGTGAGGTAGTAGAAGCGCGCGCCGGACACCTTCGCGCCGCGCTCCATGTCGATCGCGCCGAGCGACTCGCCGAGCTCCAGGTGGTCCTTCGGCTCGAAGTCGAACTGCGGCACCTCGCCCACGTGCTCGAGGACGACGAAGTCGTCCTCGCCGCCGGCGGGCGCGCCCTCCTCGACCAGGTTCGGGACGACGCGGAGCACGTCGTTCAGCTCGCCGCCGAGCCGCTCGGCCTCGGCCTCGGCGTCCTTGACCTGCTGGGACAGCTCCTTCGCGCGGGCCAGCAGCGCCTGCCGCTCCTCGCCCTGCGCCTTGGAGACGGACTTGCCGAAACTCTTCTGCTCCGCGCGCAGCCGCTCGAACGACGACTGCGCCGAACGGCGCCGCTCGTCCAGGTCGAGCAGGGTGTCGACGACGGTCACATCCTCGCCGCGGGCGCGCTGGGACACGCGCAGCCGCTCGGGATCCTCTCGAAGAGCTCGCAGGTCAATCACAACCCCGAGGCTACCGGGCCCGGCGCGTCCGCCGCGCGGCAATATGCCCCTTGCGCCGATCAGCACCCCCGGCGCACGCCGCGGTCGTGCGAGGTCAGCGTGCGCCGGTCGCGAGGAGGGCGTTGGCCGGGAGCGCGATCCGGCCGCCGGACGTCGCGTACCGGGCGGCCAGGCGGTCGTAGGCGATCTTGATCTTGGTGACGGTCGAGGCGTCCTGGCGGGACACGATGACGCCGTTCACGCCGATGCGGGCGAGCGCGCCGGTCGTCCACCAGTCCTCGGGGTCGACCTCGTGGACCCAGCGGAGCTCGGCCGCCTCGCCGTCGGCGAAACCGGCGTCGCGCAGGAGGCAGCCGAAGGGCCCGGGCTGTCCGAGCTCGGCGAACGGGGGCGTCGGGATGTCGTCCGGGACGGCGACGCCGGCCTCCTCCAGCGCCTCGGCGACCAGTGAGAGTGCCCCGGACGGCGGCATCTCCCAGCAGGTCAGGGCCAGTTTCCCGCCCGGACGCAGGACCCGCGCGAACTGCCGCACGGCCTCCTCCGGACGGCTCACGTGGTTGATCACGAAGTTGCCGACGACCGCGTCGAACGACGCGTCCGGCAGGGGGAGGTCGGGCAGGATCGCCTCGCGGACGTCCAGGCCGGGCACATTGGCGCGGGCCGTGGCGGCCATACCGGGGTCGGCGTCCAGCGCGATCACGTCCGCGCCGCGCCGCACGGCCTCCCGGGACACGATGCCGGGCCCGGTGCCGACGTCCAGGACGCGCGTGCCGGACGTGACGTCCGCCGCGTCCAGGAGGGGGCCGACCGACCAGGCGGTCATCCTGGCGAAGCCGCTCTGGTAGGCGTCGGCTCGTCCGTCCCACAGGTCCCGTTCATAGGTGTCGAAGTCCACGGACCCACCGTAAGTCCGAGCGGCCGGGAGCGCGTCGTTTCGGTCAGCCCGGAAGCGGCGCATGGAGGTCGAAACGCTCATACATCCGGGCGTCGCAGAAGGACGTGAGCTCGGTGATCCAGCCGTCCCGGACGGCCATCACGATGAGGGCGGCGAGACGTCCGTCCGCGTAGGTCGCGAAGGCGGGCCGGCCGTTGGCGCATGTGGGGACGAGCCGCCAGGACACCTTGAAGATCCGTTCCCGATCGCCGCGGTCTCGGCGGCCGAGAACTCGAGCACCTCACGCAAGATCAGGACGGCCCGCTGCGACCCCGGTCAGGTGCTGCAGCGCCGCGACGAACGCGAGTTTGACACCCTTCCGCCGGACGCCCCTGCCGGCCGGATCGGGCAACGGCCCGATCCACGCCGCCTCGACCGGTTCGCCGAGATCGTCCGCCGACGTCGCCGCCGGAAAAGGTCAGCCGAAAGTACCCGCCGAGGCCGCTCCCGGACGACCGCCAGACAGGCGCTCGTCACGGCCCGGTATAGGGGTACGTGCCCCTCTAACCCCGCCCCGGCCTCGGCGAACGCGTCCCGCAGGACACTTTCGGCGCCGTCCACCCCGCCGAGCCTCCGATAGCAGTGAGCGACTAATTCATCCCGGGAAGGCGCGATCCACTCGAACCCGTCACCGTGATCCACGTTCGACGCCCCAGGCCGTTTCAATGCGGCGAAGTCTTTGCCCGCAGACGGCCAAACAGGGACGAAGTGTCCACTTGAGTGGAAAACGTGAGGAGCTTGGTCGGCTCCCGGACGCGGGTCGCGGTGCTGGACAGTCTCCGGCTCACGGTCATCGCGGTGCTGGCCTATGCGCTGGCGCGCTGGATGCAACCCCGCGGCGCGCCATTGCCGCTGCTCGCGCCCCTGACCGCGCTCCTCGTCGTCCAGGTCTCGGCCCTGCGGACGCTCCACTCGGTCTGGCAGCGCGTCCTGGCCGTGGCGTTCGGCGTCCTGACGGCCGTGGCCTTCGCCGACTGGCTGGGCTTCTCCTGGTGGAGCCTCGGCCTGGCGATCTTCGCCGGACTGGCCATCGGATTCCTGCTCCGCCTCGGCGACCAGGCCCTCGAGGTCCCGATCAGCGCGATGCTGATCTTCTCCCTGGGTGCCGCCAACGAGGGCGCCGCCTGGGACCGCATCCTGGAGACCCTGATCGGCGCCGCCGTCGGCCTGGCCGCGGGCCTCGCCTGGCCGCCCGTCCGCGTCGGCGCGGGCCGCGAGGCGCTCGCCGACATCGGCCGCCGACTCGCCGAAACGGTCGACCACATGGCGTCCGACCTGCGCGGAGACCCCGGAGTGGACGACGCCGAAACCTGGCTCTCCGACACCAAGCAGCTGCTCCGGGAGATGACCCGGACCGACGAGGCCATCGGCCAGGCCGAGGAGAGCGTCCGGCTGAACCCCCGTGCCCTCACCCTGATCGACGCCGGCGTCGCCCTACGCGACGGCCTGGAGATGCTGGAGCACTTCGACGTCTCCCTGCGCACCCTGACCCGCGCGATCGTGGACAGCGTCCGCACCGAGGACGAGGGCGACCACGTCCTCTCCGACCCGTCCGTCCGGACCCGCCTGGCGGACGTCCTGGACGAACTGGCGGGCGGCGTCCGCGCCTACACCGACCTCGCCGTCGCCGACCTCACCCGCGACGCCGTCCCCCGCGACCTCGAACGCCGCCTCGACGCCTACGTCACGTCCGCCAGCGAGGACCGCCACCGCTTCGCCGACCTGCTCTCCGACCGCGAACGCGGCATCCGCCAGCGCACCCTCCACGGCGAGATTCTCATGCACATCGACCGCCTGATCAACTACCTGCACCCCGAGCACCGCGAACGAGCCCGCCGCCGCTGGCGCAACCGCGACCTGGCCGCCCGCCACCTCCCGGACCGCCCCGCAGGCCTCGTCCGCAAAACCCGCCGCTCCACCCGCCAACCCCCACTCCCACCGAACCCACCCACCCCCAAACCCGGCCGCGAATGAATACGAAAGGCTGGCACCCAAAAGGGGCCAGCCCTCAACTCTGTTGAACACGCCGTCCGGTGCCCAAACTGGAGCATCGCCCTGCCTTCAGTCGCTGAAGACTTCGTCCAGTGGCACCCCTTGGACGGCTCGAACAGCCCACTGCTTGATCGTCACAGTGTCAGTGCAGGCGGAGATGCGCACGCGATGCGCGTCCGTCAGCTCGAACTCACCCCCTTCGAGGAGGAGTAGAAGTGCTTCCTGCGCCCCCTGGATGCGTCCCTCGGCGTGGGCCTCGGCACGGAGGCCCCTGGCGAGTCTGTTGTCGCCGGTAGTGCTCATGATCGCCTCCGTCGAGTATCTGATCGCTGTCAGTCTTCGCCGAACACCTCGTCCAGCGAGTTCACACGGGCGGATCGCAGAACCCACCGCTTCAGCGCCTTGGAGTCTGTGCAGTCGGCGATGCGTTCCCGGGCGACGTCGGTCAGTTTGAAGTTCCTGTCCGCCAGCAACTCGAGCAGGATCTCCCGCTCGGTCGCCACCCGTTCCTCCGCGCGTCCTTCGGCCCGGCCCTCCGCGTGACCTTCGGCGCGGATCTCCTCGAAGAGCCTGTTGTCCTTGATGATCGTGCTCACAATCTGCCTCCAGGGTTCGAGCAGGGTGCTCTTGGCCAGCCCTGCGTGAAGGAATGTGCCCAGGAACCGGGCGGTCTCCACGTCCTGCCGCTTAAGGGCGGCCACCCCTTCCTCCAGGATTTCGATTATGCCCGGCGTGGGCTTGGAGGACGCGTGGGTCAGGACGCGGAACGCGGCGGACATCGGGTCGCGGACGAACTCGGCGGCCGAGGTCAGCGGGCTGACGTTGTCGGGTGCGAGGACGATCGGCCAGGTGCACTGGGACGGCCGGTTCGCCAGTCCTGTGAAGATCTCCTGCCGCGCCCAGTCCGCGGTGGCGCGGTCGTGGCAGACGACGATGAGGGTGACCTCGCAGTCGTACTTGTTGCGCAGGTAGGCCACGTAATACGGCCACGACTTGAGTTTGTCCTTGTCGACGCGTCCCTGGGCCTCGATGACCACGATGTGGGGGCCGTCCACGGTCTCGACCATGAGGACGGTGTCGGCCTCGGCCTCGACCGTCCTGATCTCGTTCAGGTTCGAGTTGAGCTCGTGGACGGCGAGCACCTTGGGGAACGCGAGGCCCGCCGACCTGTCCATGAACTCGGCGAACAGTCGGGGATCATGGCGAAAGATCTGATGCAGCGCCTCATGTGGGGGCTTGACCATGCACGGCACGTTACCGAACGCAGTCGAACGATTACCTGAAGTTCGAGATTTCCGGCCCGCGCAAACGTCCAGACAGGCCAAAGGGCCGCCTCCGGACGCGGGAGGCGGCCCTCGCAGAGCGGGGTCGGTCAGCGGACGTCGACGTAGTCGCCGGCGCTCCAGATGCCCAGGTAGGTGGAGCTGCCGGCATAGGCGGCGGCCCAGGTTCCGTCGGCGGACGCCTTGAAGCCCTTGGTGAAGCGGCCGTTGCGGTCGGCCTTGGTGGTGCCCATGGCCTTCCACTTGGACGAGCCCTTGGGCTTGAAGTAGATCGTCAGCGCCGCGCCCGTGGCGGGCTTCCAGCTCCCGGTGAACTTGGTGATCTTCCCCTTCACCGTGAGGGTGCGGCCCTTCCTCACCGGCTCCGGCGACGCGTCGAACGACGAGATCGCCGTCTTGTACTTGGTGTCCACGAAGATGCGCGGGGTGGCGGACGGTTCGTCCCAGGTGCCTCCGATGCCCTGGTCACCAGAGAATTCGACCCACCACTTCCCGTCGGACTTGGCGACGCCGGAGAGCGAGAAGCGTCCGGCCGCGTCCGTCCGGCCCTTGGCCATACTGAACATCCGTCCGGGACCCGGGCTGAACGTGAGGCTCACGGGGACGTTGACCACGTTGGCGCTGCCCGCGGGCGCGCCGGTCCGGACGATCTGACCGCTCACGGTGACCTTGCCGCCGACGGCGACGGGGTTCGGACGGGCGGTGACGCCGGTGATCCGCGTCCAGAACGAGGAGCCGTGGTGCTCGCCCGCCATGCTGCTCTGGAGGAACGCGTTGCCGGCGGAGCCCACCTGCCAGGTGCCCGATCCGGTGACCGTGACGGGCAGCGAGTAGCGGCCGTCGGGGCCGGTGGTCGGCGCGCCGAGCTCGGTGGTCTGCTTCGTCCCGTCGGAGACGAACGAGAGCTTCACGGCCCTGCCGGGGAAGGGGACCCAGGCGCCGGCGGAGTTCTGGCGCTCCAGGAGTCCGGAGAGCGTGGCCTTCTCGCCGACCCGCGCCGCGCCCGGGGTGCGAGTGATCGAGACCCGCGTCGGCTGCGCCCGGAGGGGGAAGGACACGGCGGCCACCGTCGAGGCGTAGTCGCCGTGTCCGGAAGCGGAGAGCCTGGCGGCCGTCGTGGTCGGCGTCACCTTCAGTGTGAACGAGCCGTCGGCCGTGGACGTGGCCGTCGCCTCCGGGGTGTTCAGGGACACCGTGACCCCGCCGAGCGGCGTACCTGCGGTGTCGGTGACCCGTCCGGTGACGGTCGCCTCCGGGTGGTCGAAGTCGATCGCGTCGGGACTCACCCGGACGTCCGCCAGCTGCTGGGCCAGCCGCATCACCTGGACGCCCGACCGCGCGGCGACGTGGTCGCCCCTGGCGTCGAAGGCGGTCACGGTGATCTCGTAGGTGCCGACGGGGGCGTCGAAGAGCCCGTCCGTCTCGTAGTCCGAGGACGAGTAGCCGCTGTGGTCGGACGTCTCCGTCCTGGTCATCGGGAGCTCGTCCCCGACCTTCTCGTTCGTCCCGGCCCGGTAGAGCTGGGCGGTGACGTGGTCCACGGTGCCCTGGAACACGACCTGGCCGTAGCCCTTGAAGGGTCGGCTGTGAGTGGGGTTCCCGCCGTCCGCGGTGACCGTCCAGGCGCGCTGTCCGGCGTCGGTGAAGGCGACCCCCGTCAGCACGGTGTGCTCGCCGGAGTTCTCGGTGATCTCCAGGTCGAGGGAGGTGCGACCCGGCTGGAGCGGCACGACCTTCCCGGTGCTCCAGGTTCCCGCGTTCGCGGTCCCGAGGGTGCGGAGGACGTCGTCGAAGGCCGGATAGGGCTCGGACGAGTCCAGCGCGCGGAACCTCATGTCGACCCGGGTGACACCGGACTCCGACTTCAAGGAGACCTGAGGTACCGCGCCGCCCGTGGTGGTCGTGAAGTGGGCGTTCATGACGACCGGGGCGGACGCGGCTTCCGCGGACGCGGTCGCCGCGAACGGCGGCAGGGCCAGGACGGTGAGCAGCGACACCAGGGCCGCGAGGGTTCTGCGCAAGGGACGTTCTCCGTGATCACGTGAATCAAGTAAGGGGATGACGCGCGAAGGTCAACACAGGTTTACCTCCGCGCGCCGCCCCCTCCGTCAGCGGACGTCGACGTAGTCGCCCTCGCTCCAGTCGCCCAGGTAGTTCGCGCTGCCCGCGTACGCGGCGGCCCAGGTGCCGTCGGCGGACGCCTTGAACTTCTTGACGAACCGGCCGTCGCCGCCGGTCCGGACGGTGGCCATGACCCGCCACTTGGACGAGCCCCTGGGCTTGAAGTAGATCGTCAGCGTCGCGCCCGGGGCGGGCACCCACCTGGCGAGGTGCCTGTTGAGGCGGCCCGAGACCTTGATCGGACGACCCTTCCGCACCGGTTCCGGCGACGCGTTGAACTCCGAGATCGCCGTGTGGTGCCTGACGACCACAGCGTCCACGTAGTACGTCGTGCCGGTGACGGGAAGGGCGGACCGCTGCGCCGACCCGGGATAGCGGGCACGCCAGTAGCCGTCCTTCGCGATGGTGCCGGTGAGGCTGAACTCGCCTTCCTGGCCCGGCCGCGCCTGGGTGACGCGCGTCCAGTTCTTCCGGTCCGTGGAGAACTCGAGGTAGACGGGGTCGGTGAGGAGGTTCGGGTCCGGGATCCCGCCGAGCTGGAGGAGCCGGCCATCCAGCGTGATCTTGGATCCGACGGCGGCATGCGCCGGCGGCGTGTTGCCCTCAGGTTCCATTGCGATGAGGTAGTCGGCACGGAGTGGGACGGACGCGACGGACGCGGTGTAGTCGGAGTCCTCCTTGAACCGCGCGACGATCGACAGGTCCCCCGGACGCATGGCGCGGATCCGCGCGGTGTAGGAACCGTCCGGCCCGGTGACCACCTGCTGGGCCGGGTCGGCGCTCATCCCCCGGGGGTCGAGAAGTTTGATCTCGATCGTCTTGCCGGACAGCGGTGCGGACCCACCGGACGACGTCGGCTCGACCAGGGTCCCCTTCACGGTCACGTCGGCGTCCACGTGGGCCTTCGCCGCGCTCGACGCCAGCGTGAGCCGGGTGGGAAGCCGCCTGTGCTCGGGCGCGGCGGACTCGGTGGCTCTCACGTAGTCGCCATGGGCGGGTGCCGTCAGCGTCACGAGATACCCGAACGGCGACAGGGTGAGGGTGAAGGCGCCGTCCGCGGCCGTCTTGGCGGTTTCCGTCGTGCCGTTGGACGCGCCCTCGACGTCCACTCCGGCCAGCGGCTCCCCGTCGGCGCCCACGAGCCGGCCGGTCACGGTGACGGATGCGGCCGGGTGGTGCAGGTCGGTCCACGCGGGGTCGGTTTTCAGGTCCACGAACCGCTGGGCGAGCTTCCGCTGGAACGTCCAGGACCTGAGGGTCCTGCAGTCGTCCTGGGCGTCGCAGGCCTTCACGACGGACTCGTAGGAGCCGACCGGCGCGTCGACGACCCGGTCGGTCTTGTACAGCTCCGTGCTGTCGCTCGGACGCCCCATGGCCACCTCGGGGCTGACCGGGTCGTTGGTCCCGGCCCGGAAGAGCTGGGCCGTCACCTTCTGGGGCCGGGGAAGACCGGAGATCCCTCCCCAGAGGTCGAAGGGGCCGGTCGGGTCGTAGGCGCCGTACGCCATGGCGATGGTGAAGCCGCGCTCGGGGGTGTCCACGAAGCTCACCGCGGAGAACTCCGTCCGGGCGCCGGACCGGTCGGTGACCGCGACGTCGAGGTAGGTGCGGCCGGGCTGGAGGCGCACCGGAGCCGCCGGACCCCACTGGGTGCTGGACTGGCGGGGCACGTCCTCGAGGGTCAGGTACGGCGTGGCGCCGCCCTTCGCCCTCAGGCTCATGTCGACGCGGGCGATCGTGCTCGTGGGGGCGAGCCGGACGAGCGGCAGGACCTCGTTCGAGCCCTTTCCGTCCCCGAGGTCCGTCTGGTAGATCAGCACGGGCCGGCCGTCCGCCGCGGCCGGGAGGGCGGGGACGAAGGCGAGGGCTGCGAGTAGCGACAACGATGCCGCGAGGGTTCTGCGCAAGGGGGTGGCTCCGTGATCGTTCGGTGGGGTGGAGAAGGGGTCAGCGGACGTCGACGTAGTCGCCCGCGCTCCAAACACCGAGGTAGGCGGGGCTGCCGGCGTAGGCGGCGGCCCAGGTTCCGTCGGCGGACGCCTTGAAGTTCTTGCTGAACCAGCCGTCGCGGTAGGTCCTCGTGGTTCCCATGGCCTTCCACCTGGACGAACCGGACGGCTTGAAATAGATCGTCAGCAGCGCGCCCACGCCGGGCCGCCACGTGCCGATCTGCCTGGTGAAGCGGCCCTTCACCGTGAGGGTGCGGCCCTTCTTCACCGGTTCCGGCGACGCGTTGAACGACGAGATCGCTGTGCGGTACCTGGCGTCCACGAAGTAGGCGGGGCCGAGGGAGGGCCTCTCGAACGCGGGTTGGTGCACGGGGATGGAGGAGTTCGCGCCGTCGTAGGCGACGCGCCAGTAACCGTCCACGGCGACGGTGCCGGTGAGGGCGAAGGTGCCGTCCCCGGCGAAGCGGGCCTGCGACTTGCGCCTCCAGACCTTGCGGTCCGTGGAGAATTCCAGGAACGCGCCGCCCTCCTTGACCACCGCCTGGTCGGACGGAACGTGCAGCCGGACGACCTTGCCGCGCAACGTGATCTTGGAACCGACGATGGTCTGCTTCGGGGCGGGGCCGTTCATCACGATCGCGGTCGTGTAGTCGGCGGAGAGGGAACGGGAGGCTGCCGCGGAATCGAACTCGCCCTGGCGGGAGAAGTTCGCGGTGACCATCCAGCTGCCCGCTCCGGTGATGCGGATCTGGACCGAATAGGTGCCGTCCGCGCCGGTGGTGACCCGCACGGGCGGGAACGGGGGAGTCTGCGGGGTGGTGAGCCCGGAGGCGGTGAGCTCGACCGTTTTGTCGGACAGCGGGGCTTCCGGGCCGGACCCGGGACGGTGTGTGAGCGAGCCGCTCAGAGTGACGGTGTCGCCGACGCGCGGTGTGTCGTCGCTGTTCCTCCGCAGCGTCAGCAGCGGCTGGACGAGCTGGTGCTGGAGCGTGACGGTCGCGGTGGTCTCCAGGAAGTCGCCGTGGCCCGTCGCCTTGAGCACGGTTCCCTGGAAGGCGTCCAACGTGAGGGTGAAGGCGCCCGTGGCGTCGGTGGTCGTGGTGGCGCCGCCACCACTGATCGCGACTCCGGAGAGCGGGGCACCGGAGGTGTCGGTGACATGCCCGGTGACGGTCAGGTCGGGGTGGTCCGCGTCGTACCAGGTGCGGTCGGGCTTGTCGATCACCATGCGCTGGGCGAACCGCCGGCGGACGACGGACGAGCGGTCCGAGACCTGGTCCCCCTGAGCGTCCCAGGCGGTCACGAGAAGCTCGTAGTCACCAGCGGGAGGGGCGAAGGTTCCGGTCGTCCGGTATCTGAGGACCGACCAGTCGCCGTAGTCGGAGCGCCTTTCCACCAGCATCGGCAGGGGGTCCCCGACCGGCTCGTTCGTCCCGGCGCGGAACAGTTGGGCACTCACCCGCTGGGGATCAGCCGAGACGGTCACGTCCGCCTCGCCTAGGAACGGGCCGGTGTTGACGGGCATTCGGGTGAAGGCGTCGACGTCCCACCCACGGTGCTCGGCGTCCACGAACGCCACCCCGGTCAGCGTCGTGCGTTCCCCGGAAGCCTCGGTGATCTCCAGATCGAGAAAGGTGCGTCCCGGGTGGAGGGTGATCCAGGCCGGGATGTTCCACAGGCCGTCGTTCGCGGTCCCCGAACTGCGCGGGACGTCGTCGTAGGCCGGGTAGGGCCGGGCTTCGTCCGCCCCGCGTAGGCGCATGTCGACGCGGGTGACGCCGGAGGTGGACTTCAGGGTCACCTTGGGGACGGCCCGGTCCGCGTCGGTCATGAAATGGGCGTTGGTGAGGACCGGCCCGGATGCGGCGGCGGTGATCGCGGGTGGGGTGTCGGCCTGGGCGGGGGCCGCGAGCGGGGTGAGGACGAGTGCGGCGGTGATCGCGGCGAGGTGGAGGCGCAAGGGGGGTACTCCATGATCGTTCAAGGCGAGCATGGAGGGGACGCGCGGAGGTAAGAGATGGTTTACCTTCGCGCGAGGGTTTCTGATCAGCGTTCGGTGGCGCCGCAGCGGATGGTGGCGAGCCAGGCGGCGGCTTCGGTGAAGTCGTGGTCGTGGGTGCCGCGGCGGATGTCGGGCCGGACCTTGTCGGCGCGGGTGTAGGAGCCGAGGAAGCGGACGTCGGCGCAGACGCGGCGCAGGGCCATGAGGGCCTCGCCGACGCGGGACTCGAAGACGTGGCCCTCGAAGTCCATCCAGAACAGGTAGGAGCCGAGGCCTTGGCCGGTGGGGCGGGACTGGATGAGGGACAGGTTGATGCCGCGGACGGAGAACTCGGTGATGATCTCCAGCAGGGCGCCGGGGTGGTCCTCGCCGATGAAGGCGACGACGCTGGTGCGGTCCATGCCGGTGGGGGGCGGCGGGGAGCACGGGCGGCGCAGGGCGACGAAGCGGGTGACGGCGTCGGCGACGTCGTGGATGTCCTCGGCCAGGGCTTCGAGGCCGTAGGTGGCGGCGGCGAAGGAGCCGGCGAGGGCGGCGTCGTAGTGGCCGTCGGCGACGTGCTGGGCGGCCTCGGCGTTGGACGTGGCGGCGCGCCACTCGGCGTCCGGGACGTTCGCGGCGAGCCAGCGGCGGCACTGCGGCTGGGCGTGCGGGTGGGACGCGACGGTCTTGACGTCCTCGATGCGGGTGCCGGGCCGGACGAGCAGGGCGAACGAGACCGGCAGGTGGATCTCGCCGACGATCTGGACGGGGTCGCCGGTGGCCAGTTCGTCCAGCGTGGTCGGGACGGAGCCCTCGACGGAGTTCTCCAGGGCGACGACCGCGCCGTCCACCTCGCCGGTGCGCAGGGCGTCGAGCGCGGCGGGGACGGTAGAGAACGGGACGTGCTCGGCGCCGACCGCGCCGGGGAAGGCGTGCAGCGCGGCCTCGGTGAAGGTGCCCTGCGGTCCCAGATAGGCCCATTTGCGCGGCTCAGGCACGGTGCGTCCCCCCGAATGCAAGTCTCCCGGACGTCAGGAGTGTACGTGGTGCGAGGCTGAGATCTCAGGTGTGCGTGGGGGTGGCCCGGCCGGGGTCGCCGAAGTCGGGGAGCGGGTCGTCCATGGTCACGACCGGGCCCTTGCCGAGCCGGGCGGCGCGGAGGGCCTGGTTCTCCTCCGGCGAGAGGGGTTCGGAGGGGTGGCCGTCCCGGATGGGCTTGGCGTAGGTGCGGGTCTCGGTGCGTCCGATGATGGAGCTGATCACGACCCCGTCCCCGGAGGCGTTGATGAGGGCGAGCGAGAAGGAGCGGTGGCCGGACATCTCCCTGAGCGCGTCGTAGTGCACGATCGCCAGGTCGCGCAGGGCCTGGCCGTCGACCGCGCCGGCGGGCCCGGCGGCCTGGAGCCGGCGGCGCAGCACCTCGGCGCACTCCTCGACCACCTGGTTGACCCGGTTGTGGGCCACCACGGCGATCGAGAGTCCGGCCACACCGGCGACGAGTCCGGCGATGGCAACGGCGGCAAGCATCACGGAGTGAGCGTACCGACACCGTCCGGAGGACGAGAGGGATCCTCGTGATCGCCGCTTCGGCCCAGACGGTTCACCAGCCGGACGCCCAGGAGCACCATGAGGGCGACCGCTCCGAAGCCGAACAGGTCGCGGACGATCTGCCCGACGACCCGCAGAACGAGCGGATGGGTCGGGCCGGTCAGGTGCGTCCCCCACCAGGGCACGGGGAAGAGGTAGAAGAGCCAGACGCCCGCGGCGAGCAGGCATCGCCTGAGGTTCCGGCCGTCTCCGACCAGGGCGCCCGCGACGGGGATGGCCCACACGAGGTGGTGGATCCAGCCGACCGGGGACAGCAGCACCGAGAGCAGGCCGGTGATCGCGACCCCGCCGAGCAGCAGGCTGTAGGCGGCCTCGCCGGACACCGGGTCGGCGGCGAGCATCCGGTCCGTCCCCCAGCGCCTGGACGGGTCGGGTGGCAGGGCGGGCAGCGCGAGCCGGTCGGCGGCGATCGTCGACCGGCGGGCCAGCCGGAACCCGACATAGGCGACGAGCAGGGCGAGCGCGAACCACAGCAGCGACCGGACGGGGCCCTCCGGGGTGATCCGGGATACCCAGCCGTTCACCGCCTGGTTGGTCGTGCCGTTCACCGCCCCTGTGCGGTCGCCGCCCTGGAGCAGCGCGCCGAACCAGTAGTCGGCCGAGTCCCTGGGCAGCCAGGCGAACGCGAACAGGGACGCGGCGGCCGCCGTGAGCAGGGAGTTCAGCGCGGCCTGACGGCGTCCGGTGATCAGGAAGTAGATGAGGAAGACGCCGGGCACCAGCTTGATCGCGATGGCCAGGCCGACCAGGACGCCGCGCGGCCAGTAGGCGGTGCGGGCCATCGTGTCGGCGAGGCAGAGCGCCAGGAGGAAGAAGCCGACCTGCCCGAACCGGATCTGGGCGTACGACGGGGTCAGCCAGGCGCACGCGCCGAACAGGACGGCGAAGGTCAGCGGGGCCCAGCGGCCCGTCCGGGCGACCAGGTCGCGGAACGCGTACCGGATGATCACGCCGAGCGCGGCGAACTCGAGGATCGTCCAGGTCCACTGGGCGGCCGTCCAGGACATGAGCGTGAACGGGACGGCGAGCAGCGCCGGGAACGGCGGGTAGGTGAAGGGGAGCAGCTGCGGCGGCTGGGTGAGGACGTCGTACAGCTTGGCCTGCCGGAGGACGGCCCGTCCGCCCTCCCGGTACACCTCCAGGTCGACGAGCCGCTGGTCGGGCGGGTTGCCGAGCCAGCGGACGACGATCGGTGTGATCACTGCCACGGCCACCAGGATTCCGGCGGCCAGGATGAGCCAGTCCACACCGTTTTGAGGACGCCATCCGCCGGTGGTGCGGGACACGTCGTCCCGACCGGCGTGACCCGCCGCCTGGGCGCGGGTGCTCCCGCCCCGTCCGTCGCCCTCCGCAGCGGCCTCGTTCACGGCAGTCGCCCCCACCGCCGCACCTCCGTCCAGGGTGGACTCCCGCCGCTCAGGCGCGACGTCACCCGTCCCCATGGCTCCTCGCATGTTCACATCCTGTCCTAAAGGTGCCACTACCCTGGACGACATGGGGCTACCGGGGGCGAGACTCCACATACCGCGACCGGCCGTAGCCGCTGTCCTGCTGGTTCTCGCCGTGACGGGTCTCCTCCTCGGACTTCCCGCATGGTCGGCGCAGGCAGCGGAGCCGGTCGCGGCTTCGAGCACGCCTTCGAACGCACCCTCGAACGCCGGTGGGGCGGCCCCCGGCGGACGCGTGGTGCTCGTGGGCGTGGACGGCCTGATGTGGACGGACGTCACCGCCAGGAACACCCCGGCCCTGTGGCGGCTCACCGGCCAGGGCGGCGCCGCGGCCATGACCGTCCGCGCGACCAAGCCGAACACCTGCCCCACCGACGGCTGGCTGACGGTGTCGGCCGGGCAGCGGTCGGTCCTGAAGGACGCCGACTGCGTCCTGCCGTCCAACCCGGTGCTGCCGGGCGCCCCGGTGCCGTCCGGGTCGCCCGCTCCCGCGCAGGGCGGCGCGCTGGCCCCCGGCTGGCCCAAGATCGTCAAGGACAACGCCGACTCGTCCTACCAGGCCAAGTCCGGTCTGCTCGGCGAGACCGCGCACCGCGCCGGGATCTGCACCAGCGCGATCGGGCCGGGAGCGGTGTACGGCCTCGCCGACCACTCCGGACGCGTCGACCACTACGTCAGCGGCGTCGGCGCCGCGACCCCGGACGACTGGACGCGCTGCCCGCTCACCGCCGTGGAGATCGACGACGTGTTCCGCGTCTACCTCGCCGCCGGGGTGGACGCGAAGGGCGTGCAGGTCCCCGTCGGCCTGGCCGACCGGGCGCGCGCCGCGGCGACGGCCGACCGGCGGGTCGCGCAGGTCCTCGCGAGCGTTCCGGCGGGCACGACCGTGCTGGTCGCGGGCATGTCCGACAACGGGCCGAAGCCGCACCTGCGGGTCGCGCTCGCGACCGGGCCGGGCTTCACCGGGTCGTCCTACCTCTACTCGGACGCGACGCGGCAGCGGGGCCTGGTCACGCTGACCGACGTCACGTCCACGGTCATGCAGTCGCTGAGGCTGCCGGAGCCGGTCGACGCGGTCGGCTCCACCTTCCGCACGCGCGCGACCGACGACTCCGCCGACCGCAAGGTCGAGGTCCTGAAGGACGAGGAGATCGCCGGGCAGGCGATCCGGAGCGCCCAGAGCGGTTTCCTGTCCACGCTGATGGTCGTCCAGCTCGTCGTGTACGTGCTCGCGGCCCTGGCGCTGCGGCGGCGCTGGGGCGGTCCGTCCGCGCGGAGCCGGATCCTCGCCGGCACGCGCGCGGTCGCGCTGCTCGGCGCGTCGGTGCCCGGCGCGTCCTTCATCGCGGGGCTCGTCCCCTGGTGGAAGGCCCCGCACGCGACCCCGGTGCTGATGGCGACGGTCCTGGCGATCAGCGTGGCGATGACGGCCCTGGCGCTCGGCGGCCCGTGGCGGCGGTCGGTGACCACGCCCGGCCTGATCGTCGCGGGCGTCACGGCCGCCGTCCTCGGCCTGGACGTCATGACCGGCTCCAACCTGCAGACGAACTCGCTCCTCGGCTACACGGCCGTCGTCGCCGGACGCTTCTACGGCTTCGGCAATCAGGCGTTCGCCCTGTTCGCGGCCGCGGCCGTGCTGTCGGCGGCGTGGCTGGCGGCCTTCCCGCTGCGGCAGGGACGGCGCTGGGCGGCCGTGCTCGTCGTGGCCGCCGTCGGGCTCGCCGCGATCGCGCTGGACGGCGGGCCGATGTGGGGCGCCGACTTCGGCGGCGTCCTGGCCATGGTCCCGACGTTCGCGCTGCTCGGCCTGATGGTGTCCGGACGGCGCGTGTCGATCGTGAAGCTCGGCCTGTTCGCGGCGGCGGGCGCGGCGGCCGTGCTGCTGCTGTCCTACGTGAACTCGCGCAGCGCGCACCCCACGCACATGGGCAAGTTCTGGAACGACCTGACCGGCGGCGGCGCCTGGACGGTCGTCTCCCGCAAGTTCGATGCGATGGTCGGCAGCCTCGCGTTCTGGCCGATCACGCTGCTGGTCGCCGTCGGGATCGTGGCGCTGTACTTCGTCCTGGCCCGGCCGTCCCGGTTCCGGCACACCTCGGTGCTGACCCGCACCTTCGCCCGCGCGGAGACGATGCGCCCGGCGCTCGTCTGCGGGCTCACCGTCGGCGTGATCGGCACCCTGGTGAACGACTCGGGCATGATCATCCTGACGGTGGCGATGGTGCTGATCGTGCCGCTGTTCGTCGCGGCGGCCGTGCGGGCTACAGAGCTGGACGACGATGGCGCGGGTCCGACCGGAGACCCGTCCACAGAGCCCACACCAGCAAAGCCGTCAGCAACACAGGGATGACCCCCGACCGGACGACGCTGATCAGCCAGTGCAGGTCGTCCGGGAGCCTGGCGGGCACGGGCCCGCGCGCCGGCAGGTAGGCGAGCGACAGCGCAGTCGTGTGCGCGAGCAGCAGCAGGTCGAACCGCGACCAGGGCAGCAGCGCGAGGACGGCCCATCCGAACGCGTCGTACCAGGGCAGTTCGTAGGGCGCGGCGAGCAGCCAGGCCAGCACCAGCGCGGCCGCGACGGCCCGGGCCTCCGCCTGGCGGTCGTCCAGATCGTCCGGCCGGGGCAGGACGCGCGCGAGCGCCCACACCAGGACGGCCCCGAGCACCACCCAGCCGATCTTGACGATCGTCCGGAGCTCGGGCAGCTGCAGGATGGCGATCAGGTGCCAGGGCGTCGCGAGCGAGATCATCCGGCTGGCGCGTTCGACCTGGTCGAGCGAGTTCGGCCCGGCGAGCGCGTACCCGAGCGCGACCGTCGCCGCGGCTCCGCCGGCCAGCGCGACCAGGCTCCACCGCGCGGATCGGTCCGTGCGGACGCGCCGCAGCAGCGTCCAGGCGGGTCCGCCGCCGACGAGCGCGGCGGGCAGCTTGATCGCCGTCCCGAACCCGATCAGGACGCCGCCGAGGAACGCGCGGACCGGACCTCCGGCCGCCCGCGTGCACAGGACGAGCCCGGCGAGCATGGGCGCGGTCGCGAGAACGTCGTTGTGCCCGCCTCCGACCATGTGGAACAGGAGAAGCGGGTTGCACGTCCACATGAGCGCGGAACGCAGCCGTCCGGCGCGGTCGCGGGCCGTCCGGTAGAGGATCAGCCCGGTCAGCCCGAACGCCAGCAGGTTCTGCAGCCCCAGGACGAACACCGTCAGCCGCACCGAGTCCCCGCCGACCCACGACGCGAGGACCTGACCGGCCGTCGCGACCGGCCCGTACACCGACGGCGTCTTCCGCCACTCCTCGGCCGCGCCGATGACCGGGTCGTTCGGGACGTCCGACGCCGTCGTCGAGTACGGATCGTGCCCGGTGGCCGCCATCCGCCCGTAGGACGCGTAGTTCAGATGATCGGCCGACCCGACCGGCGGCATGAACGTGAACGCCGCCGCGACCAGCATCCCCACCATGACCAGCGGAAACGCGCGCACCCGCCACCCGCGCCGGACGGCCAGGAAGCACGCGAGGAGCCCGGCGGCGCCGACGGCCGTCCCGAACGCTGCCAGCCCGATCACCAGGTACGGGGACGGGTGCGCGGTCAGCGAGAACGGCGGCTGCCACTTGGGGCCGGGCAGCGCGGGTTCGAAGACCGACGGCCCGAGCAACGCCGTGACCAGGAAACACGCCAGCGAGACCCCGACCCCGACCAGCCCCGCCAACCCCAGCCCACGCCCGGCGTCCGACGTGCCGATGCCCGTCCCAGGCCCGTCATCAGCCGCACCGCCCCGCGCGGGGGCGCCGGTTTCGGGCGTTTCGCCGGGGGCGGCGTTGCGCGGGGTGGGGTCGTCGCTTGACGCGGCGAAGGCGGCGCCACGTGCGCGTTCGTCGTCGGGCGGAGTCCTCCGACGGGCCGGAGGACGATGCTCGGCGGGGTCGGCCGGTTTCA
Organism: Spirillospora sp. NPDC052269; assembly: GCF_040679435.1. Taxonomy (NCBI): domain Bacteria; kingdom Bacillati; phylum Actinomycetota; class Actinomycetes; order Streptosporangiales; family Thermomonosporaceae; genus Spirillospora; species Spirillospora sp. NPDC052269. The sequence continues at coordinate 182,602 of NZ_JBFAUU010000012.1, read as the reverse complement.
CGGGCGGCGGAAGGCGCGCAGCCGGTCCAGGCGGTTCGCGACGGCGGGCTCGCGGACGGCCAGGGCGCGCGCGACGTCGCGGAACTGGCGGGCGCGGTGCACCTGCGCGTGCCAGTCGGTGCCGGTGGCGCGGTGCGCGAGCGGCACCTCGACCTCGGTCACCCGGAAGCCCTTGTGCAGCAGGTCGATGGTGAGGCCGGTCTCCACGCCGAACCCGGCGGCGAGCGGCCGCGCGGCCTCGAACGCGGCGCGGGTCAGGCAGCGCTGCCCGTTCAGCGGCTGGGTCGGCGTCCAGCCGGTCGCGCGTCGGATGCCGTCCCGGGACAGCCGGACGACGAATCCGTGCCCGCCGAGCTTCACCGTGGCCGAGAACATCGCGATCGTCATGTCGGCCTCGCCCGCGCGCACGGGCGCGACCAGCGGCGCGGCCTCGGCGGCCGTCTCGGCGAGGTCAGCGTCCAGGAACAGCAGGTGGCGGGGCTGGTCACGGCCGTCGTCCAGCAGCCGGACGGCCTCCGCGCCGGTCTCCATCGCCGCGCCCTTGCCCCGGTTGCGGCTGTGCCGGACGACCCGCGCGCCCGCCCGTTCGGCGGCCTTCCCGGTGCCGTCGGACGACCCGTCGTCCACGACCACCACCAGGTCCGCGCCGGGCAGTCCCAGGGCGGCCTCGACCGTCGCGCCGATCCGGTCGGCCTCGTCCTTCGCGGGGATGATCACCGCTACGTCCTGCATGCGCCCGATCGTAGCGACCGCCACGCGCGCCACGCCGGAACCTGGCCCGACCGCCCGGCGCCGATCGAGCACGTCGAAAGCCCTTCCCCAGGGGCGGAGGCGTGATCAGGAGAGGGGAGGGCGCGTGGCGATGACCACAAGGACGGAGCGTGTCCAGGGCGCGCGAAGGCCGGACGGCGCGGGTGCGCGCCGTCCGGCCGGGCCGTCAGGTCGTGGGACCGTCAGAGAGTGTCGAGGGCCGGCACGGCGTCCACCACGGTGAACACCGTGTCGAGCCCGGTGACCTGCAGGATGCGCTTCACGGCGGGACGCGGTGCGGCCAGTTCCAGCGCGCCGCCCTGCTCCTTGATCCGCTTCATCGCGGAGAGCAGGACGTTCATGCCGGTCGAGTCGCAGAATTCCACACCGCTCAGGTCGACGGTGATGCGGTCCGCCTGGTCGCGCAGCAGGCCCGCGAGTGCGGCCTGCAACCGGGGCGCGGTGTACAGGTCCAGCTCGCCGGTCGCCGTGACGACGGCGTGACCTCCCTGAGATGCGGTCGAGACATTGAGCTCCACGACGGGCACACTATCGGGCGAACGGCCCCCGAGCCAGAGAGTTGGCCAAGTCCTCGTGTCGCATGGGCGTGTCCCGCGCGCCGCGACGGTGTGTTGCGAAGGGGGTGACGGGGTGTTACATCCCAGATGTCCGGAAGGTCGTCGTGGTGGGTGCTGGATCTTGGGCTTCTTGGCCGTGTCCGGACCCGGGATCTGCGTCATTCACCCCCCGCGACCTGCCCGCATGGGGGACCGTAGGGCCGTGGCCGTGCGGAGGGGGTGTGCCACCATGAGGACCCGGCAGGGTGCGGATCCCCGCGAGCTCCGGCTTCGCGACCGCCTCGAATCGATCCGGACGCGTTCGGAGAAGGCCAACTCCTGGCGCTCGGCCACCCGGTACCTCGGCCAGCTGGTGAACCGGTCCGGATTCGTCCCGATCCGCGCGCGCCTCTCACGTGAGGACCTGACGTTCCTGTCGGGCGCGCGGGACGAGGTCATGATGTTCACCGAGCTCACGCTGCGCCTGGTCGACCTGCACCGGCCGCAGGACGCGGGCGGCATCACCAGCGACCCGAACAACCCGATCCGGCGCTGCCGGGCCTGCATGTGGCGCTGGCCATGCCCGACGTTCCGGGCCGTCGAGGAGTCCCTCGAACCGTAGACGGCGCTCGCCTGGAGCGAGGACGTCCGATGAGAGACCCCCTGACGTGCGCCGGGCCGCCGCGCGTCAGGCGGGGACGGCGGCGGGGAGGCTGACCTCGAAGCGGCAGCCGGGGCCCGTGTTGGTGACGCCGATCCGTCCGGAGTGGGCCTCGACGATGCCGCGGGCGATCGCGAGGCCGAGGCCCCCGCCGCCGCCGGGCGTGCGGGCGGTCTCGCCGCGGAACGCGACGTCGAAGACGCGCGGGAGGTCCTCGGCGGGGATGCCGCCGCAGGCGTCGGCGACCGTGACCCGGGCCTCGCCCTCGACGAGCTCGGCGGAGATCTCGATCGAGCAGTCCCCCGGGGTGTGCCGGATCGCGTTCACCACCAGGTTGCGCAGGGCGCGGCCGAGTTCCGACGCGTCCACCTGGACGGGGCCGCCGGCGGACACCTCACCGGTCAGCCGGACGCCCTTCGCGCTGGCCAGCGGCTCTGCGCCCGCGACGGCCTCGGCGACCAGGTCGGCCAGGCCGACGCGCTCGCGGGACAGCCGCAGCGCGCCCGCGTGGATGCGGGAAAGCTCGAACAGGTCGTCCACCAGCTCGGCCAGCCGCTCCACCTCGACGCGCATCCGGCCGTGGTAGCGGTGGACGGTCTCCGGATCGGCGACGACCTCGTCCTCCAGGGCCTCGGCCATCGCGCGCAGCCCGGCGAGCGGGGTGCGCAGGTCGTGGCTGACCCAGGCGACCAGCTCGCGGCGGCTCGCCTCCAGGGCCTGCTCGCGCTCGTGCGACGCGGCGAGGCGCGCCCGCGCCGCCTCGAGCTCGCGGGACAACTCGGCCAGCTCGGCGGGCAGGCGGACGGCGGGCGGCTCGAACGAGTCCGCCCGGACGGCCTCCACGAGCACGCGGTTCGCCGCGACGAGGCGCCTGCCGAGCAGCACCGACACGGCCAGGGCCACCAGCCCGGCCGCCGACACCACCCACAGGACGACGGTCAGGTCGTGCTCGTTGAGCAGCATCATCAGCGAGATCACGACGATCCCGGACACCGTCGCCAGGACGGTCGCGACCCCGACGACGGTCAGCTGCGTCGCCACGGACCGTCCGCGCAGCAGGTGCAGGGTCAGCAGTCCCACGGCCGCGACCACCACGGCCGCCAGCGCGGAGTACCAGGCGACCCAGACGAGATCAGCGAGAGGGATCATCCAAGCCCCTCCCGGGGTCGTCCTGCCCCGCCGCCTCCGGAGGGGATTGATCTTCGGTGGACGGATCGTAGCGGTAGCCCACCCCCCAGACGGTGACCAGGCGGCGCGGGGCGGCCGGGTCCGGCTCCAGCTTCTCGCGCAGGCGGCGGACGTGGACGGTCACGGTCGCCGAGTCGCCGAAGGACCAGCCCCACACCCGGTCGAGCAGCTCCTCGCGGGTGAAGGCGCGGCCCGGGTTGCGCAGCAGGAAGGCGAGCAGGTCGAACTCGCGGGCGGTCAGGGTGAGCGGGGCGCCCGCGAGCGTGGCGGTGTGGGCGTGCTGGTCGAGCTCGAGATCGCCGTCCCGGAGGGGACGGCCCTGCGTGGTCGGGACCACCGCCCCGCGTGCCCGCCGCAGCACCGACCGGACGCGAAGGGCCAGCTCACGCGGGCTGAACGGCTTGGTGACGTAGTCGTCCGCGCCCATCGACAGGCCGACGAGCCGGTCGGCCTCGGCGCCGAGCGCGGTGAGCATCACGACCGGGACGGTCGTGGTCTCGCGGAGCCTCCGGCACACCTCCAGGCCGTCCATGCCGGGCAGCATCAGGTCGAGGACGACCAGGTCGGGCGGGTTCTCGTGGGCGCGCCGCAGCGCCTGGAGACCGTCGGCCACGCACTCGACGGCGTGCCCGTCGCGGACCAGGTAGCGGGCGACGACCTCGGCGACCGTGGGGTCGTCGTCGACCACGAGGATGCGTCCGGCCTCCTCCGGCGCGGCGGCGGGGGCCGCGGTCCGGGGGCGTCCGGCGGGCGCGGGGGTGACGGGACGCCCGCTGGATGGGGTGGCGGCCGGGCGTCCGGAGGGCGCGGAGGCGGCCGGGCGTCCGGAGGGCGGGGTGGCGGAACGTCCGGCGGGGGCGGGGCGCGTCGGTGAACTCACAGGTCCACGGTAGGCGCGACGTGGGAAATCACACCGTCGCGTCATCACTCCGTAAGAAGTTCGGCAGGGGAACGTCCCTTGGACGGCGAGGGAGGGAGCGTTCCGTGGGTGCTGAGTGGCCGTGCACGGACGCCTTGAATCGGGGCGGAGGGGCTGCACCGGGGAGCGATGGTGGTTTTAATGGTCAAATGCACCAGCCGACCCCCGCCGTCCCCCCAGCCGCACCGTTTCCGCCGCCGTCGCCGCGTCCGGGCCGTCCGGCCGGATCCCGGGTGCTGCCCGCCCTCCTGGCGATCGTCGCGGGCGGCGCGGCGAGCACCCTCGTCGTCACGATCATGAGCTATCTGGCCGTGCGTTCCCTGAGACAGGGCATCGCGGATGGCTCGGCCCCCGGGTTCATGGTCTCCGACACCTACTTCTACATCCAGATCGTCCTTGCCGGTCTGATCGTCGGGCTGCCGCTGCTGGCCGTCCGGTCGGCCAATTTCGTGGTGCCGGTCGTCGCGGCCGTCGCCGCCTTCGTGGCACTGCGCGTCGGATTCCTCATGGGCGGCGTGCTCTACGACGCCGGCGCCCACTTCGGCGTCATCCTCTCGGAGTCCTTCAAGCACATGCAGGCCAGGGAGCTGATCGCTCCGGTCGTGGCGCTGCTGGCGGCCGGAGGCGGAACCCTGCTCGGGATGTCGCGCGCGTCGTCGGCCGGTCCGGCCATGCCCATGCCCGCTCCCGGGGCTCCCGCGATGGCACCGCCTCCCGGGGCTCCGATGATGGGCGCTCCCGGTGCGCCCGGAGCGCCTGGTGCGCCGCAGTGGGGTGCGCAGCAGCCGCCGCCTCCCAGTGGGCAGCCGTTCAGCACGCAGCCTCCTGGACAGAGCGGTGCTCAGCCTCAGCCGTTCGGCGCGGCTCCCGGGTTCGCGCCCCCGCAGCAGGCGCCGTCCGGGCCGTATGCGCAGCCCACGCCGTATGCGCAGCCCGCGCCGGGTGCGGTTCCGCCCCCGCCGTTCGCACCTGCCGCGCCTCAGGCCGCTCCTGCCCCCGCGCCCGCTGCTCCTGCGGATGCCGCTCCGGGTGTTTCTGGAATGGAGGCTCCAAAGACCATGATGGACATGAGTCGGGCGGCGCTTGACGGCGCCGGTGCCAGGCCTGCGGACGCGGAGGCGCCCAAGGCGTCGCCCATGACGCAGCTCGATCAGCCCCTTCCCGAGACGTCCGATAAGAAGGACGCCTAGGACGCGCGAGAAGGCGAAGAACGAGGCGGGCCAACGTGTCAGGTGGCCCGCCTCGTGCGCGCTCAGGGGGGAGTACCGGGGGCGTCCCCCTGGGGCCTCAGGGTTTCCCTAAGGGGCGGGTAGGGGTCGAGGTCGTCCTCCAGAGTGATGACGACGAGTGCGTTTCGCGCCTAGATTTGACGGCATGGGACGCACAATCCTGACAATCGTTGGTGTCATCATCGCGCTGTGGCTGGCCTTCACCGTGGTCGGCGCAATCCTGTCGATGCTGAAGTTCTTCTTCATCATCGGCTTCTTCGCCGTCGTCATCACGCTCGTGGTCACCCTGGTCTCCAAGAGCTCGCGGCGACGCTAACCGTTTCCTCCGACTTCGCGGCTGGGAAAAGTACTGCTGGAACCGCTTGTCCCGGGACGCCGATGGCCCGATGATGCCCTCACCGCCAGGTGCCGGGCGGCGCGGGCGGGGCGTCGGTGAGAAGGGCGGGTCCATGCCGGTGTTGACCGAGATTCTCCGCGAACGGGCGCACGGGCGTCCGGACAAGATCGCCTTCCACGCGGGCGACCGCGCGGTCACCTACCGGGAGTTCGACGGACGGGTCGACCGGGTGGCGGCGGCGCTCGCGGCGTCCGGCGTCGGGCCCGGCGACCGGATCGCGATCCTCGACAAGAACTCCCTCGAACACGCCGAGCTGCTGTTCGGCGCGGCCCGGATCGGGGCCGTCCTGGTCCCGGTCAACTACCGGCTCGCGCCGGACGAGGTGGCGTTCATCGTCACCAACGCCCGCGCGCGAGTCCTGGTAGTGGGGCCCGAGTTCGTTCCCGTTCTGGACGCGCTGAAGGATCGCCTCGAACACGTGACCCGGACTCTCGTGGTCGGGCCCGACTACGAGGAATGGGTCGGGACGGGAACGTCCGCACCGCCCGCGCACGAGGCGAAGCCCTCGGATGTGTTCGTGCAGATCTATTCGTCCGGGACGACGGGCCTGCCCAAGGGCGTGATGCTCACCCACGACAACTTCGCCACCGCGCTACCGATCACCCAGGAGCTGTGGGGGCTGGACGAGTCGTCCGTCCTGATGGTGGCGATGCCGCAGTACCACGTGGCCGGGAGCATCCTCACCGTCGGAGTCCTGTTCGACAGCCTGACCGGTGTGATCGGACGCGAACCCGACCCCGTCCTCATCGCGCGCGCGATAGAGCGGCACAAGGTCACGCACATCTTCCTCGTCCCGGCACTGCTGCAGTTCATGCAGATGCTGCCGGAAGTCGCCGAGCGCGACCTGTCCAGCCTGCGGCTGCTGCTGTACGGCGCGTCCCCGATCAGCGACGACGTGCTTCGGGGCGCGATCTCGATGCTGCCCGGCACCGCGTTCATGCAGGTCTACGGGCTGACGGAGACCACCGGCGCGATCACCTACCTGCCCGTCGCCGACCACGACCCGGACGGTCCGAAGACGGCCCGGCTGCGCAGCGCGGGCATCCCGTACCCGGCCTGCGACCTGCGCATCGCCGACCCGGCGACGCTGGAGGAGCTGCCCGCGGGCGAGGTCGGCGAGATCCTCTGCCGGACGCCGCAGAACATGGTCGGCTACTGGGACCTGCCCGCCGCGACGGACGCCGCGCTGCTCCCGGACGGCTTCTTCCGCACCGGCGACGCGGGCTACCTGGACGAGGACGGCTACCTCTTCATCCACGACCGCGTGAAGGACATGATCATCTCGGGTGGGGAGAACATCTACCCGGCCGAGGTCGAGAACGTCCTGATGGGGCACCCGAAGGTGACCGACTGCGCGGTGATCGGCGTCCCGGACGAGCGCTGGGGCGAGACCCCGAAGGCCCTGGTCGTGGCGTCCGGCGACCTCGGCCCGCACGACCTGATCGACTACTGCCGGGCGCGCCTGGCGCACTTCAAGTGCCCCTCGACGGTCGAGTTCCGCGACGTCATCCCGCGCAACCCCACCGGGAAGATCCTCAAGCGCGAGCTCCGCGCGCCCTACTGGGAGGGCCAGGACCGCTCCGTCCACTGACACCCGCGCGCGCACGAGCCTCCACTTGAAGGCTCGTGCGCACGTGCCGTGTCTGCCCGGTCCGTGCGGAGCCTCGTGCGCGTGCGGAGGCTTGCGCGTGCGGAGGCTCGTATGCGGGGGCTAGGCGAAGCGGATGGTGGCGGTGATGGGGCGGTGGTCGGACGAGCGGACCGGGGACGCCGGGACGCCGCAGCCGAGCTGGGCGGACCGGGTCGCGAAGAGGTAGTCGGTCTTCTCGGTGGCCTTGCCCGAGTCGTCCTGGAGCGTCGGGTCGCCCACGCGCTGGCCGCCGCACTCGGAGTAGATGCTGTAGAACGCGTCCAGGGACTTCGCGCGCGGCTTGTCGGTGAAGTCGCCGCCGATGATCACGCGGTCGGCGTCGGCGAGGCCGAGCACGGTCTGGGTCTGCTTGGGACGCCACGTGCCGTCCGGGTCGTCCCCGGGCTCGGCTGAGCTGAACTGCGCGGTGCAGACCCGCGCGCCCCACGCCCGGACCGTTCCGCAGACCGCGATCCGGCCGTGTCCGGGCTCGGACGGCAGGCCGGTGTGCTGGACGTCGGTGAGGGGTTCGCGGGTGGCGATGGCGAGGCCGAGCCGTCCCTGGCCGTTCACGCAGAGGCGGTCGGTGCGGTCGTCGCCGGCGGGCTGCGGCGCGAACGTCCAGCTCCAGGACTTCGTCCGGTCGAGCGCCTTCAGCGACTTGACCTGCGCCGAGCACACCCGCTGCAGCAGCAGCGCGTCCGGCTGGACGACCTTCCCGGCCACCGCGGACGAGGCGAGCTGTTTGTCGATCTTGTGGACGAGGTCGTCCGGGGCGCCGCCGAGGGGGCAGCCGGGCTCGGCGTCGCCGCAGACGTCCCAGGTCACGGCGGTGACCGAGACGGGGCCTTCGGCGCCGGACTGGGGTCGTCCGGCGTCGGTCGACCCGAGGGCCGGGCTCTTCTCGATCGCCGCACCGGCACCGGCCAGGGCGACGACGACGCCGGCGCCGGCGACGGCGAGCAGGGGAATCAGGGCGCGGGGGGCTCGCACACGTACTCCATCAGGGGTCAGCGGGGGTTGGGGGAATCCCACCACATCAAGATCGACCTCGCCATCAGAACGAGACGACCATCTCGGACAACCTACGCCCAACGCGGACGTTCTAGAGCCTTCTCCGTCGAGTCGGGCCGGTGACGGGGGGACGCCGCAGCTCCGAACGGCGTCCCCCCGTCCTCCCCGGCGCCCGCGGCCCTGCCGCGGGACGCGCCGGCCGATGGCCCCGCTCTCCGCCGAGCCGGCATCAGGGAGCCGCGATCCCGGCACGGGGGCCGGGACCGTGGTCGGGATCCGGGCCGCCGAGCCCGTGACCGGAGTCGGAGAACGTCCCCGTCCGCCGGATGGTGTGCCAGCGCAACCGCGTCCCGAGCACCGCCGTGACGACGGACTGCACGACGACCAGGTACAGCAGCTGCCGCAGGACGATCTGCTGGAGCGGCATCGTCCACAGCGGGCGCAGCTTCTCGCCGTCCAGCCAGAGCGCGTACCCGCCCGCCGCGACCTGCGCGAGCGCGAACAGCGCCCACATCGTCAGCGGCGCGACCGGGTTCATGAACGCCAGGCCGAACAGGGCGAACAGGTCCACCGCGGGCGCGAACAGCGGCAGGACGACCTGGAAGGTCGCCAGGTAGAGCAGGCAGCGGCGGCCGAACGGCCCGCGCTCGATCACCGCGCGCCGGTGCTTCCACATGGCCTGGAGCGTTCCGTAGCACCAGCGGTAGCGCTGCCGCCAGAGCTGCCGCAGCGAGTCCGGCGCCTCGGTCCAGGCCAGCGCGTGCTCGGAGTAGACGACGCGCCAGCCGCCACGGCAGATCGCCATGGTGAGGTCGGTGTCCTCGGCGAGCGTGTCGGTCGGGACGCCGCCGACCGACACCAGCGTCCGGCGGCGGAACGCGCCGATCGCGCCGGGGATGGTCGGCATGCAGCGCGCGAGGTCGAACATCCGGCGGTCCAGGTTGAACCCGATGACGTACTCGAGGTGCTGCCACTTCCCGAGCAGGCCCTTGCGGTTGGCGACCTTGGTGTTGCCGCTGACCGCGCCCACCGCCGGGTCGGCGACGAGCGGCGCGACCAGGTGCCGGATGGTGTCGCGCTGGAACACGGTGTCGCCGTCCACCAGCACCAGGAACTCGCCGTGCGAGGCGGCGATCCCCACGTTGAGCGCGTCCGGCTTGCCGCCGTTGGGCTTGCGGATCAGCCGGACGCCGGGCAGCGTGAGCCCCTCGACGATCTCGGCCGTCCGGTCGCTGGACCCGTCGTCCACCACGATGATCTCGAACGGCCCGGGATAGTCGGTGTCCAGGAGGGACCGGACGGTCGCCGCGATCCCCGCCTCCTCGTTGTAGGCGGGGACGATCACCGTCACCGACGGCGCGACGTCCTGCCTGGACGGCACGCCGAGGGCGTTCAGGGCGGAGACCGGTCCGTCACGCGGCCGCAGCACCTCCGGCAGCTGAGTGCGCCGCGCCCGCTGCCGGTGCACGTGCGCGAACAGCAGCAGGACGGCCAGCCGCAGCGCGGCCAGCACCCCGGCGATCACGAACAGGATCCGCATCCAGTCGGTGAGCGCGGACGCCGTGCGCTGCGCCGCGACGAGCGTCCAGCCGATCGCCTTCTCGGACGCGGTGGCGGGCACGTCCGCCGTGGGCAGGCCCATCGCCTGCGACACGGTCGTGAACCGGTAGCCGCGCGCCTGCAGCTTGACGATCACCTGCTCGACGGCGGCGATCGTCTCGGTGCGGTCGCCGCCCGCGTCGTGCAGCATCACGATCGCGCCCCGGCCGTCCTTCTCGGCGGACAGCGCCGACTGGACGATCTTGTCGACGCCGGGCTTCTGCCAGTCCTCGGTGTCCCGGTCGGTGAGGACGAGCAGGTAGCCGTCCCGTCCGGCCCGCTCGGCGGCGAGCCACTCCGGGTTGGACAGGCCGTCCGGGATCGAGGAGTACGGCATGCGGAGCAGGCGGGTGTGCTTCCCGGTGGCACCGGCGAGCGCCCGCTGCGTCAGGTCGAGTTCGAGCCGGTTGCGCCAGGCGGGCGCGGTCGCCATGTCGATGTGCGTGTAGGTGTGCGAGCCGATCTCGTTGCCCTCGGCGAGCATGCGCTTGGCCAGGGCGGGCTGCTGCGCGATGTGCGCGCCGATGGAGAAGAACGTCGCCTTGGCGTTGTGCCGCTTCAGGACGTCCAGGAGGCGGGGCGTCCACTTCGGGTCGGGGCCGTCGTCGAAGGTCAGCGCGATCGTCTTCGGCGGCGTCCGCAGGCTGTGCGGGGTGCCGCCGGCCATGTTCACCACCGGCCCGCCGGACGTCACCGCGGCGGGCGCGGGGGCGGGCTCGCCCTTCGGCTCGTGTCTCGGCGACTCGCCGACGGCGCCGTTCGCGAACCCGTCCAGCAGAAGGAGCGTGATCAGCGCGAGGCTGCCGAGCCCCATGAGCACCCAGTGCCCGCGCGGCTCCCGCGCCCGATCCGCCGCCGACACGCCACGCCGTCCCCGCTTCTTTCGGGAGCGTCCGTGTTCGGGCGCTCGCCCCGGACGGCCTCGCTTGGCCTGATCGGGGACTTGGGCCCGCCGCCGTCCGCGCGCGCTGGCGGGACCACGCCGACGACCTGCCCTGTCGTCGGAGCTGCCATGCGCGTCGGCGGACGGCGGCGGGGGTTCGGAGGGATCCATGGATCAGCCGGCCGTCTTCGGGTGCTTGGTCTGCCCCGGAGGCGTCGCCGGGCGGTTGCCCGGGTGGGACCGGGTCGGCGAGGGCGCCGCCGACGTGGCCGGAGCGGAGGAGGACGAGGGGTTCGGAGCCGAGGAGGGGGTGGAGGAGCCGGTCGGAGCCGGACTCCGGTCACCGGTCGTCCGCCCGCCGTTCCCGGACGGCGCCGTCACCGGCGGCTTCGCGGCGGGCCGGATCTGGCCGCCCGGGATGCTCTTCGGCTGCAGGGCGGGAGCCGTGCTCTTCTTGTGGTGCTCCACGCCCGGGACGGCCGTCCACGGCGTCCCCGGGACGCTCGCCCCGGTCGCGACGCCGATGCCGATCGCGATCAGGAACACCGTGAGCAGCCCGCCGCACGCGACCCCGGCGCGGCGGCCGATCCGGCGGCGGCGTCCGGACAGGTCCACGAAGACGGGCGCGGCCTCGACGTCCTCGGACGTGGGGCCGGTCGGGGCCGTCCACGCCGGGGTGGCGGGGGCGGGGCTCAGGACCTCGGCGGACGCGCCGTGCGGCGAGTACACCAGCGTGTCGCCCGGCTCGGGAGTGCCGCGCGAGGGCGTGTGCTCGCCGGTGGGGGAAACGCCGTTGGGCGTGGAGGCGCCGTGGGGCGCGGTGGACGGCCCGGCGGGCGCGTGGGGGCGCGCGGCCGGGTCGGCCAAGGAGATCGTGTCGCTGTCCATGGGCTCCGTCGTCGTGTGTGGCGGGGTCACCGGCCGGGGAACCGGTGACCCCGCGCGGACCGCGTCCGGCGTGACGGGGGCGGCGCCGGGGGCGTTCGCGGTCTCAAGGGGTTCAGCGCCGATCCCTCCGCATGTGTCACACCTACTCCCAACTGATTGCAGAATGGCGGTCGTGAACGAAGCGGCGGAGACCGACGACGGCCCGCTCGACCGTGCCGTGGAGGCGGCCCGGGCGGGCGACGAGGCCGCCTTCCGCCTGCTCTACCGGGATGTGCAGCCCCGGCTGCTGCGCTACGTCCGGGGCATGGTGGGCGAGGACGCCGAGGACGTCGCGTCCGAGGCGTGGCTCCAGATCTCCCGGGACCTGCGCACCTTCGAGGGCGGGATCGACGGGTTCCGCGGCTGGGCGGCCACCGTCGCCCGGCACCGGGCCCTGGACCATCTGCGCGCCCGGTCCCGGCGTCCGGTCGCCGACCAGCCGATCGACGACCTGATCACCAGGCCCGCCGAGGCCGACACCGCCGTCCAGGCGATGGACGGCCTGGCCACCGACCGGGCGCTCGCGATGATCGCCGGGCTCCCGGCCGACCAGGGCGAGGCGGTCATGCTCCGGGTCGTCCTCGGACTGTCCGCGCCCGCGGCCGCGAAGGTGCTCGGCAAGAAGCCCGGCGCGGTCCGCACCGCGGCCTACCGGGGGCTCCGTCGGCTGGCGTCCCAGCTCACGCGCCCGCGCGAGGCGGCCCAGTCCACGCGCGCGGACGGCCGGACCCGTGCCCGCCAGGGTGACGCCACAGCCCCGCGCGGCGCTGAAAGAGATAGTTGACAACTCCCCGACCAGCACGGACGGGGATCGCGACCGCTCACCGAAAGGGGGTGTTCAGGCTGAGGAACCTGACACATCGGCCCGTCGAACCATGCGCACGTCCGCGCGGCGTCCCCCGGCCCGCGCCCCCGGACGGTCCTCAGGCGTCCGCGGAGGACGGCGGTGCGGGCACGATCCCTGCGTCCCGCTTCGCCGAAAACGCCACACGCCGTCGAATGCCCGGCCTTTCCGGACCCTGCGAAGAACTCCCGGCGGCGAGAATCGGATCAGGTGTACCGGACGTCCGCGAGCGGCGCGTGCCGACGGCGGACGGGTACGAGAGAACCACGCGCATGGAGGTCGTGTTCCGCACCGGACCGGACGCTCATGCCTCCATGGTCAAGGAGAGCCGATGAACGACCGGCACCCCGATGATGAGCTCACTCCGGAGGCCGCCGACCGCCTCCTCGACGCCTTTTCCTCCGGCTTCCGGCCGGACGTCACGGACCCGCTGACCGCCCTGCTGTCCGCCGCGTCCGCACCCGGCCGTCCGGACGAGCTGGCCGGCGAGGCCGCCGCCGTCGCCGCCTTCCGCTCGTCCGCCGCCGCGCCCGCGCCGTCCCCGGCGGCGGACGCGACGCGGGTGCTGCCCGCCGCGCGTGGACGCCACCGCGTCGGCGGCCGCGGACTGAAACGCCTGCTCACGGTCAAGGTCGTCATCGCGGCGCTGGCCGCCGCGTCGCTCGGAGGAGTCGCGCTGGCGGCGGGCACCGGGAACCTTCCCGGCCAGACCCCCGGCCACTCGCACCCGTCGCCGCACCCGAAGACGTCCGGGAGCCACGGCGGGACGGAGCAGACGTCCGGCGCCGATCCGGCGAGCCCGTCCACCACGCATGGCCCGACCGTGTCCGGGCCGTCCGCGCCGTCCACCGGCAAGCCGTCCGGCAAGGAAAAGGGCGGCGAAGGAAACGGAAGCAGCCACCCAGGTAATCCGCACGGCCAGCCGCCGAAGAGCGGAAAGCCCACCACCCCTCCCGGGAACGGCAACGGAAACGGCAACGGGAATGGGAACGGGAAGGGCAACGGAAACGGGAACGGCAATGGAAATGGGAACGGCAAGGGGAAGGGCGGAGGCGGCGGCGAGACCGGTCAGTCGCCGAACGACCTCACGCCCAACAACGGGAAAAGCCCCAACCCCGCCCGCGGGTAGCCCCTGCGCCCACGGGTAGCCCTGAACGAACGAACCGGGCCCGCCGTCCATCGTGGACGGCGGGCCCGGCTCGTCTTTTCCTAGTCGAGCAGCCCGATGACGGTGCCCGCGCCGACGGTCCGGCCGCCCTCGCGGATCGCGAAGCCGAGCCCCTCGGCCATGGCCACCGGACGCCCCAGCTCGACGGTCATCTCGACCGAGTCGCCGGGCATCGCCATGGCGCCCTCGCCACCGAGGTCGACGCCGCCGACCACGTCGGTGGTGCGGAAGTGGAACTGCGGCCGGTAGCCGTGGAAGAACGGCCCCTGCCGTCCGCCCTCGGCCGCCGTCAGCACCCGCACCCGGGCCCGGAACCGGCTGTGCGGCCGGATCGAGCCGGGCGCCGCGACCACCTGGCCGCGCCGGATCTGGTCCCGGCGGACGCCGCGCAGCAGCACCGCCGCGTTGTCCCCGGCCTCGGCCCGGTCCATGGTCCGGCCGAACGTCTCCAGACCGGTCGCGACCGTCCCGAAGGTCTCGCCGAACCCGACGACCTCGACCGCGTCCCCGACCCGCAGCGCGCCCTGCGCGACCACGCCCGTCACCACCGTCCCGCGCCCGGTGATCGTCAGCACGCTCTCCACCGGCAGCAGGAACGGCTTGTCGAGCGCCCGCTCCGGCGTCGGCACGTACGCGTCGATCGCGTCGAGCAGGTCGTCGATCCGGGCCGTCCAGTACGGGTCGCCGTCGAGCGCCTTGAGCCCGGACACTCTGACGATCGGGATCTCCTCGCCCGGGAACCCGTACTCCGACAGCAGGTCGCGGACCTCCAGCTCGACCAGGTCGAGCAGCTCGGGGTCCTCGACCGCGTCCGCCTTGTTGAGCGCGACGACGATGTACCGGACGCCGACCTGACGCGCCAGCACGATGTGCTCCCGCGTCTGCGGCATCGCCCCGTCCAGCGCCGAGACCACCAGCACCGCCCCGTCGATCTGCGCCGCGCCCGTGATCATGTTCTTCACGTAGTCGGCGTGGCCGGGCATGTCGACGTGGGCGTAGTGCCTGGTCGCGGTCTCGTAGTGGACGTGCGCGATGTTGATGGTGATCCCGCGGTCCCGCTCCTCGGGGGCTCGGTCGATCCCCTCGAAGGGCACGGCGGACGCCAGGCCGCGCTCGGCCAGCACCTTGGTGATCGCCGCGGTCAGCGTGGTCTTGCCGTGGTCGACGTGCCCCATCGTCCCGATGTTCAGATGCGGCTTGGCGCGCTCGTACAGCTCCTTGGCCATGATCTTCGTCCGTTCTCACTCGAGGTGGTGAGAACCCCGCGCGCACGCGTTCTCTTCCCGCGTGCGAGGGCCGGTGCCACCCCTCTCCGCTGGTTCTCCGGGTGGCACGGAGAGGGGTCAGCCTCGGACGCCGTCGTCGTTGAGGAGGACGGCCGACACCGAGCTCAGCGGACCGAGGTCCGCGAGCTGCGAGGTGCCGGCCGCCAGGAACATGCCACCGAGCGTACGGAGCCGCGCCCCGAATCTCGACCGATTTTCCCGTCCCGTCCCGGCATGCCCGTCAGCAAGATCATCGACCGTGGGGGCGGCGGTCGGAAGCCCCGGATCATGCGCGCATAGACTGCGAAAGGTGACGCAGACGACGAACAGACACCGGGTCACCAGTGAGGTAGGACGGCTCCGCACCGTCCTGCTGCACCGTCCAGGGGCCGAGCTCAAAAGGCTCACCCCCCGCAACAGCGCCAAACTCCTGTTCGACGCGATCCCCTGGGTGGGACGCGCGCAGGAGGAGCACGACGCCTTCGCCCAGGCGCTCCGCGACCGCGACGTCGAGGTCCTCTACCTCTCGGAACTCCTCCAGGACGCCCTGGAGTTCGAGCCCGCCCGGGACGAGGCCATCTCCCAGGTGATCGACGACCAGCGCTGGGGCGACCAGCTCCGCCGCGTCGTCGAGGGCCATCTCCGCGACCTCCACCCCGAGGACCTGGCGCACACCCTCGTGGCGGGCCTCGCGCACGAGGAGCTGAAGACCGCGCACGGCCTGGTCTACCGGCTGATGGACGAGCTCGACTTCATCATCGACCCGCTGCCGGGCCTGCTGTTCACCCGCGACTCCAGCGCGTGGATCGGCGACCGCGTGGCGCTGACGAGCTTCGCGATGCCCGCCCGCCGCAACGAGTCCGCGCTCACCGGGCTGATCTACCGGCACCACCCGCGGTTCGCGGGGATCCAGCCCGTCTACGACCCGTCCATGGAGCACGTCGAGGGCGGCGACATCATGCTGCTCAGCCCCGGCGTCGTCGCCGTCGGCACCGGCGAGCGGACGACCCCGGCGGGCGTCGAGCGGCTGGCCCGCCAGGTCTTCGACGCGGGCCTGGCCCACACCGTCCTGGCCGTCCCGATCGCGCAGGAGCGCGCGACCATGCACCTCGACACCGTCTGCACGATGGTGGACGTCGACACCGTGGTCATGTACCCGCCGGTCGCCTACTCCCTGGAGGCCTTCACGGTCACCGCCTCGAACGGCGACCTGAACATCTCCGGCCCCCGCCTCTTCCTGGACGCCGCCGCCGAGGCGATGGGCCTGGACCGCCTCAAGGTCATCGACACCGGCCTCGACCCCGTGACCGCCGAACGCGAGCAGTGGGACGACGGCAACAACACCCTCGCCGTGGCCCCCCGCGTCTGCGTCGCCTACGAACGCAACGTCGAGACCAACGCCCAGCTGGAGGCCGCGGGCATCGAGGTCATCCGCATCACCGGCAGCGAACTGGGCACCGGCCGAGGCGGCCCCCGCTGCATGTCCTGCCCCATCCTCCGAGACCCCCCACCAGCCCCCTGACCCCCGGACCGACACGTGCCGCCCTCCTAGAGCGGCACGTGCCGCCGCCCCACCGCCGCACCCGCCCGCGCGTCCACCTGACGACACATGCCGCCCACCAGCATCCGACCGAGCCGCGCACACGCCGTCCCCCCACCCAGGCGCGTCCCCATCGCCCGCCCACCGCCCCCGCACGCATGCGCCGCCACCCCACACACATCCGCATGCCCACCGCCCCAAACACACCAGCCGTCGAACGCACCACCCCCTCCCGGATGCACCGACCGCCCGCCCGTCCGCGCCCTCGCCCCGCCAGCACGCGCCACCAGACACAAGCCCGCGCGAGCCTCCCGCCCGGACGAGCCGCCCGAACGGCCGCGCAAGCGTTCCGTCAGCGCGCGCCACCAGACACACGCCCGCGCACGCCTTCCGCCAACGCGCCACCAGACACACGCCCGCACCAGCCGCCCGAACGGACGAGTCGCGCGCTTGGCCGTGCACGCGTTCCGCCAGCGCGCGCCATCAGCCACGCGCCCGCGCCAGCCACTCGAACGGACGAGCCGTCCGCTAGGCCGGGCACACGCCCCGATAGCGCGCGCCATCAGACATACACCCGCGTTGGCCATCCGAACGGACGAGTCGCGCGCTTGGCCGCGCCCGCGTTCCGCTGGCGCGCACCATCAGGCGGGCACGCCGCCTACTGGAGAGCGCCGATCATTAGACCGGACGGGCCGTCTCCGCTGGACCTTCCACCCGTCACGCGGTCGCGCGCTACCTGAACGATCGCACGGGCTATTGGCATCTGACCTGCGCAGATTCCGCCCTCCGCACCACCTGCAGGCAGGAGGCGGGGGCGCATTGCGATTAACGTCGACTCGGCATCCGGGTGTCCACAGGGCACAAAAACGGCCCCCGGGACGAACCCGGGGGCCGGACGTGGAGGCTCGGGCGGTGTCGACGGGGGCACGACAGCGCCCGAGCTTGAAGAGGACCATACAAGGTGAAGAGGTGGTCCGACTAGCCGGGGTATGCCCGACTTGCCGAGGTTTCGTGGCGAACGGCTCCGGGGCCGTCCGGGTCCGGTCCCCCGAGTGGCTCGGCCAGGTCCGCGATCTCGAGAAGGTCGGGCAGCACTCCGGCGGTCACCCGGCGCTCGGCGCCGTAGCGCGGCGCGTGAAGCCGGGCCCACACCGTGGTCGTCCCGTCCTCGTGCCGGACGCCCCACCCTTCGGCGAGCGTCTCGACGATCCCGAGCCCGCGGCCGCCGAGCGAGGACAGCGTTCCCGGCCCGCGCCGCGGCTCCGTGGTGGCGCCCCCGTCACTCACGGCGATCTCGATGAGATCGCCACGCCGAGTCCAGGAGACCCGGACCTGTCCCGAGGGCAGCGGACGCGCGTGCCGCAACGCGTTGCTGATGAGTTCGCTCACGATGACGCTGGCGTCGTCGACGACCGACGGGTCGACTCCCGAGGCCGCCAACTCCGAACCGAGGCGCCTGCGCGCGACCGCGACGCTGGACGGTGCGTGAGGCAGCAATACCGCGCTCGACGCCCTCACCTCCCCCTGGATCCCCGGTCTCGGATGACCCCCGTCATGCCGTTACGACCGAAATGCCCATTACGGCGACGCCCGAAACCGGGGCGAAACACTCGCGCACAGCCCCTCGCCGGCTCCACGCATCCTCACCCCCCGCTCAACGGACCGTCATGATGGATCTATCCAGCACCCGCCTTCTTTACTCCTCGCGCGCACGTTTCGTCCGTCACACCATGCCAACCCCACACTTTTCCGCCCCCACCCCCGCCCTGCCCAGTCAAGACCGTGGCCCGATCCGGCCATCCGCCCAGAGATCACTACTTCTCCCCCAAACCCCCACAACCCACCCACTCCACCCCAACCACGTCCACCCAGCCCCGCCCAAGCCCAAGCCCAGCCCTCGCCCCCAGCTCCCAGCCACCGGCCCCAGCCCAGCTCAGCCACCGGCCCCAGCCCCCTCGCCCCAGCCCCAGCCTCATCTCCCGGCCCGAGCCCAGCTCCCGGCCCGCGGCAACCGGCTCGCGGTCCCCGGCCCGCGGCCTCAGGCCCGTGGCCACCGACCACCGGCCCCAGCCTCGACCCCCAGCTTCCAGCACCAGCCCAGCCCCCGGCCGGCGGCCACCGACCACCGGCCTCAGGCCCGAGCCCAGCTCCCGACCCCCGACCCCCGACCCCCGGCCGCCGGTCACCGGCCCAACCCCCAGCTCCCAGCACCAGCCCAGCCCCCGGCCCGCGGCCACCGACCACCGGCGTCAGGCCCGAGTCCAGTCCTCGGCTCCGGCCACCGACCACCGGCGTCAGGCCCGAGTCCAGTCCTCGGCTCCGGCCA
>NZ_JBFAUU010000012.1:0-163464 GCF_040679435.1 Spirillospora sp. NPDC052269 | reverse complement strand
ACGCGGCCACCGACCACCGGCGTCAGGCCCGAGTCCAGTCCTCGGCTCCGGCCCCCGGCTCGCGGCGTCAGGCCCGAGTCCAGTCCTCGGCTCCGGCCACCGACCACCGGCGTCAGGCCCGAGTCCAGTCCTCGGCTCCGGCCCCCGGCTCGCGGCGTCAGGCCCGAGTCCAGTCCTCGGCTCCGGCCCCCCGGCTCGCGGTCTCTGGCCTCAGGCCTGAGCCCCTCGGCCCCAGCCCAGGCCCCAGGCGAGGCTGCCGCGCAAGCAAGGGGGCCGCTCCCAGTCGGCACCCCAGCAAGGCGGCCGACTGACGGGATGCCGCCCGAAGGCCGAGATCTGTCTGGACGGGGCGCTGCGGGAGTCGCCGGGCATCACCGGCGGGCCGCGCCATCGGCGAGCGCCTGTGTATCCGCTAGTTCTTCGGAGGCCTCTGTGTGAAGAGAACTGGGCAGGAGCTTCGATCGAGGTGAGGCACTGAGAGTCGTCAGGCACCACCGGGCGCGAAACGCAGGGTCGGTGAGCTTCCGTCCGCCGCGGGGGTAGATCAGGAGGCTTGGTGGAGGGTCAGGCGCATGCAGGTGCCGGGGCCTTGGGGAGCGGGGTGGGCGGTGATGGTGCCCTGTTGGGCTTCGGTGAGGCGTTTGACGATGTAGAGACCGAGGCCGATGCCGCCGAAGCGGCGGCGGTCGCCGGCTTCGCCTTGGACGAAGCGTTCGAAGATGCGTTCGTGGTCGCCGGGGGCGATGCCGATGCCCTCGTCGGTGACGGTCACGATCAGGTTGGGACCCTCGGTGCAGGCGCGGACGCGGACGACGCCGCCGTCCGGGGAGTACTTGAAGGCGTTCTCCAGGAGCTGGCCCAGGACGATGTCGGTGGCGAGCGCGTCGCCCTGGCAGGACGGCAGGTCGGGGGCGAGCTCCAGCTCCACGTGGTGCAGCGGGGACAGGGACCGGAATCCGGCGACGACACCGCTGATGACGTGTGCGAGGTCGAACGCGTCGATGGTGACGGCGAGTTCGTCCGCGCCGGCGCGGGAGCCGAGCAGCAGGTGCTCCACCAGCCGTGCCAGGGACTCGGCGCGGTCGGCGATGGTGGCGACGGCGGTGCGGCGGTCGGGGTCGGGGAGCTCGTCCCAGCGGTTGACGAGCGTGCTGGCGAAGCCGCGCACGACCGTGATCGGGGTGCGCAGCTCGTGGCTGGTGGTCGCGAGGAACAGGTCCTTCGCCTCCTCCAGCGCCTTGGCCTCGGACACGTCGCGGAAGTCCACGACCAGCTCGTCGGTCTCGGCGACCTCGGCGGCCAGAACCTCCAGCCACACCCCGGACGGCAGCCGCAGCGTGCGGATGCTGCCGGGCGCGGGCGCGTCGAACGGCAGCGGGCCGCCGAGCACCTGCTCGGTCGGGACGCCGGTGAGCCGTGTCGCGGCCGGGTTCCACTGGCAGACCAGGCCGTCCCGGTCGAGCACGGCGATCCCGTCCGCGCTCGCGTCGATCACCGCGCGCTCGTGCGCGCGCTGCCGGACGGCCTCGGCGAAGGCGACGGCGTTGCCGACCGCGACTCCGGCGTGCCCGGCGAGCAGCTCCAGCAGTTCCAGCTCGGTGTGGCCGGGCCGGCGGCCGGAGAACAGCGCGTACAGCGCGCCGTACGGCCGGTTCTGCAGGTACGACAGGCCGAGCGTGATCGTGTGCAGGCCGGGCAGCTCCGACCAGATCAGGTCGCCGAGCCGCCGCTCACCTCCGGCGAGCTTGACCGTCTTGCCCGTCCGCAGCAGCTCACCGACCAGGCTGGACCGCAGGTCGGCGGTCGCGCCGCGCATCCGCTCGGGCAGCCCGGTCAGGCTGACCAGCCGCAGCCGCTCGCCCTCGATCCGGACGAACCCGGCCGCGTCGGCGCCGGTCAGCTCGATCAGCGCCGCGGTGATCCGGTCGAGCACCACGGCCAGGTCGAGCTCGGCGTTCAGGTCGGCGACGATGTCGTTGAGCCGCCGGACGAGCCGGGCCCGCTCGGCCATGTGATGCTGCGCGACCTCGTCCTCCTCCACCGGGTGGTAGACGCCGACCCAGCCGAGCGGCTCGCCGTGCGCGTCACGGAGCAGGCTCGTGTCGATCCGGACGTCGATCAGCGTCCCGTTCCGGCAGAACCGCCGTGTGGCGATCGAGATCCGGCCGGTGTCGCCCTCCCCGGCGCGCCGCGTGAGCAGCCGCTCCTGCACCGCGTTGTGCTCGGCGGTCAGCTCGTCCGGCACGATCGGAGGCACCCGCCCCATCATCTCGGCCGCCGTCCAGCCGAACATCCGCTCGGCCGCCGGGTTCCACACCGTCACGCGGTGCTCGTGATCCACGGCGACGATCGCGTCGGCGGCGCACTCGATGACGGCGCGCGCGATCGGGTCGTGAACCTGGAGCTGCACGCCCTCATGCTGCCACCGCATCACCTCGTCCTGCCGGGCAACCGCCTTTGAAAGGTCTCACCGCACCGTCCGCTCACTTCGAAAACCATCACCCCCTTCCGTCGCACAGGCACCTCCCGCACCCCCGCACGACATCCAGTCTCCGCTGCTCCAGGCACCAGGGAAAGCCAACCGGCGATCTGTGGATAACCCACAAAACTGCAGTTCAGGGCGCTCGGGTGCCCCCGCGTTCAGCCACGCTCGCCCCTGGGTCGACTGGGCGGTCACCTTCATGGCCAGGCAGGTGTTCTCGCCCTTGCGTCCGGTGGGCGGGCAGCTTCGTGTTCAGCCGCGCGTGCGCTTGGGCTGGCTGGGTGCGCATCTTCGCGTTCGGGTGGGTGTGCTCGCCTTTGCCGTTCGGCCGGGCGCGCAGTCTCGATGGGGGCGGTTGCTGGCCTGCGTGTTTGTGGCCTCGGGTCATGGGCCCGGCGTCGGGGCCATGACCCGAGGCCACAGGGTGGTGGTGCTGGGGTTAGGCGGGGGTGTCGGAGTTGGGGCGGTGGGTCAGGGGGGCCAGGAGGAGGGCGGCGGCCGCGGCGACCAGGAAGGAGAAGAGGGAGGCGCTCATCCAGGAGGCGGGGGTGAAGTGGAGGGTCTTCTGGACGTGCTGCCAGAGGTCGGTCCAGTGGGCGACGGTGCCCGGGTTGATCAGCTGGTAGACGACGATGCCGACGAGCCAGGCGACGATCATGTTCCAGCGGGCGGGGGCGGAGCGGGTGGTGTTCCAGCCGCGGCGTCCGCTGCCGAGGAAGAAGTCGGCGGCCAGGACACCCAGCATGGGGACGAACACCGAGCCGATCAGTGACAGGAAACCGGCGTAGTCGTTGATGTCCAGGGCCAGCGCGAGGACCGTGATCAGGACGCCCAGCGCGACCGACAGGACGCGGCGGTCGGCGCGCGGGACGAGGTTCTGGATCGACACGGCCGTGGAGTAGACGTTCGCGAACGACTGGTCGGCCTCCCGCAGGACGAAGATCGCGAAGATCAGTGCGCCCAGCGTGACGTGCAGGAACGGGTCGTAGATCCGGGACGAGTCGCCCGCGACCAGGGCCAGCGCGAACAGGCCGAGCACGTAGGCGATGATCTGGGTGATCGAGTAGCCGACCGTGGCCGCGCCGAAGGCGGCGCGCTGCGTCCGGGAGTGCCGGGTGTAGTCGGCGGCGACCGGGACCCACGAGATCGACACCGCGAGCGCGGCGTCCGCGCCGATCCAGAATCCGCCCCAGGAGCCCTGGTTCAGGTCGGGCAGCGGCTCGCGCAGCAGCTGGATGTAGAAGTAGACCAGCGCGACGCAGACCGCGACCGTCACATAGCGGCGCAGCAGGCGGACGGATCCGAGAGGCCAGATCGTCAGGACGGTCGTGATCACGCCCGCGGCGACCACGTAGACCCAGCGCGGCACGCCGTCGTAGAGGGCCCGTGCCGCGCCCGCGATGGTGATCAGCTCGAAGGTGCCCCAGCCGATCAGCTGCGCGACGTTCAGCAAGGTCGGCAGGTAGGACGGGCGGGCTCCGAACAGCCCGCGCAGCAGCACCATCGCGGGCTGGCCGGTGCGGGCGCCCGGGACGGCGGCCAGGCCCAGCATCAGGCCGCCGATCACCGTCCCGACGATCATCGCGGTGATGCCCGCGCTGATAGAGATGGTCGGCTTGCCGTCCGCGGTCGGCGCGAGGACGGTGTACGCGCCGGAGAACGCGAGGAGGCTGACACCGAGGTTGGCCCAGAAGGCCGACTGGTCCCAGAATCCCAGCACCCTGGGCGCGGGCTGGTCGAGGGTGTACGGGGCCTCGTCGCGCGGCGC
Source organism: Spirillospora sp. NPDC052269 (assembly GCF_040679435.1). Taxonomy (NCBI): domain Bacteria; kingdom Bacillati; phylum Actinomycetota; class Actinomycetes; order Streptosporangiales; family Thermomonosporaceae; genus Spirillospora; species Spirillospora sp. NPDC052269. The sequence continues at coordinate 159,214 of NZ_JBFAUU010000012.1, read as the reverse complement.
GTCGACGGACTTCTGTTGCACAGCGGACACTGCACTCTCCCTACGCCGGCATTACCCGGACAGGTTCATGCGGTCGGCGGCGCCGCGTTCTGCCGCCCTCTCAGCCCGGTTGGCCCGAGCTCCCGCGGTGTTCCGTTAAGACGGGCAAATGGTACATCGAACGTTCCAGGGAGCGGAATGCCTCAAGGTCCGCCTCCCCCTCAGGCCACCGAACCCCCACCATCACGCGCCCCTCGCGCGCCAGACCCGCCCCCCGGGCCGCGCGGGCGCCGGGGCACGGTGTGTGGGGTCAGGCGATGTGCGGAGGTGTGTCGCCGTGGGAGTCCAGGGGGCGGCCTGACTCCTTCCAGCGCTTCATGCCGCCGTCGACGTTCCTGGCCATCCAGCCGGCCTGGTTCAGGGCGACGGTGACCTGGGCGGACCGCATCCCGGAGCGGCACACGACGAAGATCTCGCGGTCGCGGGGGATCTCGGCGGCGCGGTCGCTCAGCTCGCCCATGGGGATGTGCACCGCTTCCGGCGCGTGCCCGGCGTCCCATTCGTACTGCTCGCGGACGTCCAGCAGGTACGCGCCTTCCGGCACCTCGGCGGCGTCCACGGCCGGGACGTCGTTCCCGAAGCTCATCCGAACCTCCCAAGAGGCCCTCGCCGCGTGGGGCGGGGGCATTCGCAACCTACAGATCAGAGCACGAATCCCATCATGCTCCAGGACCTGGAACGGCCCGTGGCCCGCCCGCCCTTGTGCTGGTTCGCGCCCCCCGTCCGCGGGCCCGGACATACCCCCGGGTGGTCCGAGCTGGGGAAATCGACCCGAACGCGTGGAACCCTTCGGACGGCTGCAACGTCGAATCGTCTATGCGGTATCGGATGCTCCTTTTCACACCGGCCGCCCTGGCTCTGGTGATGTCGGCCGCCGCCTGCGGTTCCGAGAACGCCAAGTCGGGGACGTCGGTGACCCCGCCGAAGGACAAGGTCGCGCCCAGCGACTCCTCCGCGAACCACCTGACCGTCAGTGTCCGGGCGTCCGCCCAGGCTCCCGCGAAGACCTGGACGCTGACCTGCGATCCCACCGGCGGCGACCACCCGAAGGCGGCTCAGGCCTGCGCGGCCCTGGCCAAGGCCCCGGACGCCTTCAAACCCGTCCCGCCGGACATGATGTGCACCAAGATCTACGGCGGTCCGGAGGTCGCCACCGTCAAGGGCACCTGGCACGGCCAGGCGATCGACGCCAGGTTCAACCGGACGGACGGCTGCCAGCTGGCCCGGTGGAGCAAGATCGCTCCCCTGTTCGGCGACGTCCCGCCCGTCCGCTGACGCGTCGGCCCGCCGGTTGACGGCACGGCACGCTCCCTGAAGTGCCGGCCGGTCCGCTGACGGCCGACACGTTCGCCCACCGTCCCCGACCCATCCCGCCATGCCCGGCCGCGCCCGCTCCCAGCACGAGACCAGGGCGCGGCCGGCTCATGCTCGGCGCCGAGCACTGAGCCGGACGGGTCACTTGAGCAGGCGGGAGAGGCGGCGGTCGGCCAGGGGCTTGCCGCCGGTCTGGCAGGTCGGGCAGTACTGGAGGGACGAGTCGGCGAACGAGACCTCGCGGATGGTGTCGCCGCAGACGGGGCATTTCTCGCCGGTGCGGCCGTGGACGCGGAGGCCGGTCTTCTTCTCGGCCTTGAGGTCCTGCGCGGCGAGGCCCTCGGAGCGGGCGACGGCGTCGCGCAGGGTATCGACGATGGCGTCGTGGAGGGTCTGGATCTCCTCGTCGGTGAGGCTGCCCGCGATCTTGAACGGGGACATCCTCGCGACGTGCAGGACCTCGTCGGAGTAGGCGTTGCCGATGCCCGCGACGATCTTCTGGTCGCGCAGCAGGCCCTTGATCTGGGTGCGTTTGCCGCGGACGATGCCGGCGAGCGCCTCCACCGTGAAGGACGGGGCGAGCGGGTCGGGGCCGAGGCCGGCGACGCCCTCCACATCGGACGGGTCGCGCACGACATAGACGGCCAGGCCCTTCTTCGTCCCGGCCTCGGTGAGGTCGAAGCCGGAGCCGTCGTCGAGGTGGACGCGCAGGGCGAGCGGGTTCTTGCCGCCGGGGCGGACGGGCTTGACGGGCACCTGGTCGCGCCAGCGCAGCCACCCGGCGCGGGCCAGGTGGACGACCAGGTGCAGCCCGTCCACGTCGAGGTCGAGGAACTTGCCGTGCCGGGCAACCCCGGTGATCGTGAGCCCGCCGAGGGACGTGACCGGCGGGTCGTAGGTCTTGAGCGCGGAGATGGCGAGAACATCGACGCGGGCGACGGCGTGGCCGACCGCGCGTTCCCGCAGGAACGCGGCCAGCGACTCGACCTCGGGAAGCTCGGGCATGCTTCACAGTATCCGAGGCGGGGCGTCGTCCACAGTGTTGTGGAAAGCTGTGGAAAACCCTGTGCACAACGCCGGTATCCCCGGTACGAACGACGTTCGCGTCGGATATACCTTGGCAAATGCCACCGATCCGGCGCCCGCGCGCGGCCGCCGAGACTCGGGACATGTGGATAACCGGCCCGTCAGGGGCCGTCCGGAGGGCCTCCCGAGGCCGCCGGATCGGCCGTCCGGAGGGCGGAGCCGGCGGGACGTATCACCAGACGGCACCGCAATGTGACGTGAGTCTCGCAATAACCCCTAGGGGGTAGGGGTTGTCACCGGCGTGACCCTGTGGCAACATAAGGGCCACGAGATACCCCCAGGGGGTACTTCGGAGGACATCGCAACCGAGCACCGAGGAGTCAGGGACATGAGCACCGCCACCTACACCGTCACCGGAATGACCTGCGGCCACTGCGTCGGCTCGGTCAAGCAGGAGGTCGGCTCGATCGACGGCGTCACCGACGTCCAGGTGGAGCTGGCGAGCGGCAAGGTCACCGTCACCAGCGCCGCCGCGCTGGACGACGCCGCCTTCCGCGCCGCCATCGACGAGGCCGGATACGAGGTCGCCTGACCCGGTGGGACCGGTGCCGCGGCGGCCCGGGCGAACACGGGACGCCGCGGCACCTGACGCCGCCGGATCAGGCCGAAGGACGGGATGACGATGAACACGACGACGAGGGTCGGCGCGTACGTGCTGGGCCTGGCGGCCGTCTTCGGCGGCGCGCTGGGGATCGGGACGGTGACCGGAACCGTGGGTGCGAAAGCGGAGACGGGACATCACATGAACGCTGAGAGCGGGGATGACATGAGCGGCGAGCACGGCGGACACGGAGCGCACGGCGGGCACGGCGGCGGGGGTACCCCCGGGGGGCTCCTGGTCACGGACGGCGGTTACACGCTGGCCCCGCAGACCAGCACCGTCACCCCAGGACAGAAGACCGACTTCCGGTTCACCGTGAACGGGCCGGACGGCAAGCCGGTCACCCGCTACACCCCGCTGCACGGCAAGGACCTGCACCTGATCCTGGCCCGCCGGGACCTGTCGGGCTTCCAGCACCTGCACCCGACCGCGGTCGGCGGCGGCGTCTGGTCCGTCCCGATCACGCTGACCGACGCGGGCACCTACCGCTTCTTCACCGACGTGCAGCCGGTGGGCGCCGAGAAGCAGCTCACCCTGGGCACCGACATCTTCGCGCCGGGCGACTTCCAGCCCAAGGCCGTCCCGCAGCCGGAGCAGGTCTTCAAGGTCGACGGCTACGAGGTGACGCTGAAGGGCGAGCTGAAGGCCGGCGAGCCGAGCCCGCTGACCCTGAGCGTCAGCAAGGACGGGCAGCAGGTCACCGACCTGGACCCGTACCTCGAGGCGTACGGCCACCTGGTCGCGCTGCGCAGTGCAGACCTCGCCTACCTGCACGTCCACCCGGAGGGCGCGCCCGGCGACGGCAAGACCAAGCCCGGCCCGGACATCACCTTCGACGCGGACGTGCCGAGCGCCGGCACCTACCGCCTCTACCTGGACTTCAGCCACGGGGGAACGGTCCGCACGGCCGAGTTCACCGCCGTCGCCAAGTAACCCGCCACACGGCAACCCCCCACCACGGACCCCACCCCCCCCAAGACGCGTAGCAGCGGAAGCGCGGACGCGCCGGAACCGCGAAAGGAGCAGCGATGGCCACGACAGCCCCTCCCTCAGGCCACATCGAGCTGGCGATCGGCGGGATGACCTGCGCTTCCTGCGCCGCCCGCATCGAGAAGAAGCTCAACCGGATGGACGGTGTCACCGCCACCGTCAACTATGCGACCGAGAAGGCCACGGTTCAGTTCCCCGAGGGGGTGACCGCCGATGACCTGATCGCGACCGTCGTGAAGACCGGCTACACCGCCGAGCTTCCGAAGCCGCCGCGAGGCTCCGGGGCCGACTCGGACGCGGACGCCGAGCCGGTGGACGAGCTGAAGCCGCTGCGCCAGCGGCTGATCACCGCGCTGGTGCTGTCGGTCCCGGTGATCATCCTGGCGATGGTCCCGGCCCTGCAGTTCAAGAACTGGCAGTGGATGTCGCTGGTGCTGGCCGCGCCGGTCGTCGTCTACGCGGGATGGCCGTTCCACCGGGCCGCCTGGACGAACCTGCGGCACGGCGCCGCGACGATGGACACGCTGGTCAGCCTGGGCACGCTCGCCGCGTTCGGCTGGTCGCTGTGGGCGCTGTTCCTCGGCAACGCGGGCACGCCGGGCATGAAGCACGGCTTCGAGTTCTCGATGACCCGCTCGGACGGCTCGTCCAACATCTACCTGGAGGCGGCGTCCGGCGTCATCGCCTTCATCCTGGCCGGACGGTACTTCGAGGCGCGCTCCAAGCGGCGCGCCGGGGCCGCCCTGCGCACCCTGCTCGAGCTGGGCGCCAAGGACGTCGCGGTGATCCGAGGCGGCTCCGAGCAGCGCATCCCGATCGACCAGCTCAACGTCGGCGACGTGTTCGTCGTCCGGCCCGGCGAGAAGATCGCCACCGACGGTGTCGTCGAGGAGGGCACGTCCGCCGTGGACGCCTCCCTGCTCACCGGCGAGTCGGTGCCGGTGGAGGTCTCGCCCGGCGACGCGGTCGTCGGCGCGACGGTGAACGCGGGCGGACGGCTGCTCGTCCGCGCCAGCCGGGTCGGCTCCGACACCCAGCTCGCGCAGATGGCCAAGCTGGTCGAGGACGCGCAGACCGGCAAGGCCCAGGTGCAGCGCCTCGCGGACCGGATCTCCGGGGTGTTCGTGCCGATCGTGATCGCGCTCGCCATCGCGACGCTCGGCTTCTGGCTCGGCACCGGCGACGGCACCGCCGCCGCCTTCACCGCCGCGGTGGCCGTCCTGATCATCGCCTGCCCGTGCGCTCTGGGCCTGGCCACTCCGACCGCGCTGCTGGTCGGGACGGGCCGGGGCGCCCAGATGGGCATCCTGATCAAGGGCCCCGAGGTCCTCGAGTCGACCCGCAAGGTGGACACCGTCGTCCTGGACAAGACCGGCACTGTGACCAGCGGCCGGATGGCGCTCGTCAAGGTCGTCGTCGACCCCGCCGCCGAGACCGGCGAGGAGCAGGTCCTGCGGCTGGCCGGGGCGCTGGAGGACGCGTCGGAGCACCCGATCGCCCAGGCGATCGCCAAGGGCGCGACCGAGCGGGTCGGCGAGCTCCCCAAGGTGGACGACTTCGGCAACATCGAGGGTCTGGGCGTCCAGGGCGTGGTGGACGGGCACGGCGTGCTCGTCGGCCGGCCGAAGCTGCTCGCCGAGTGGGAGCAGCACCTGACCCCCGAGCTGGAGTCGGCGATGGCCGACGCCGCCTCCCGCGGTGAGACCGCCGTGGCGGTCGGCTGGGACGGCAAGGCCCGCGCGGTCCTGACCGTCGCGGACCAGATCAAGCCGACCTCCGCCGAGGCGATCACGCAGCTGCGGGCCCTGGGCCTGCGGCCGGTGCTGCTCACCGGCGACAACGAGGCGGTGGCGCGGACGGTCGCGGACCAGGTCGGCATCGACGAGGTGATCGCCGAGGTCATGCCGTCCGACAAGGTGGACGTGGTCAAGCGGCTGCAGGCCGAGGGCCGGACGGTCGCGATGGTCGGGGACGGTGTCAACGACGCCGCCGCCCTCGCCCAGGCCGACCTGGGCCTGGCGATGGGAACCGGCACGGACGCGGCGATCGAGGCGTCCGATCTGACCCTGGTCCGCGGCGACCTGCGGTCGGCGGCCGACGCGATCCGCCTCTCCCGCAAGACGCTCGGCACCATCAAGGGCAACCTGTTCTGGGCCTTCGCCTACAACGTGGCGGCCCTGCCGCTCGCGGCGACCGGCCTGCTCAACCCGATGATCGCGGGCGGCGCCATGGCCTTCTCGTCGGTCTTCGTGGTGAGCAACAGCCTCCGCCTCCGGCGGTTCCGCCCGCTCACCGAGAACGCCTGACAGCGGTCTCCACCAGCGCCTGACACCGGGCGCGCACGAGGAGGTCCGGCCCTTCGGGGCCGGGCCTCCTTCGTTGTGTTTCCCGGACGTTTGATTCAGAAGCGGCGGACGGTTGATCCCGGTGGTTCGGACGGGGCTGGGATGCCGTTCCGGGGCAATTCCGGATAGGCGTCCGATCAACCCGCAGGTCGCCTTATTCCGGTGTTGGTCACTATCTGTGGCCGCATGTGGTCAGACAGGTTGAGAACGAAAGATCGCTGGTCATGCTGATGGCGTTCGTCGGGGACGAGGCGCCGGAGCCGACTGGGGAACCGGTCGCGTGGGGGCGGCGCGGGGGGTGGCTGTGAACGATCCGAGCAGTGCCGTGGGCGAGTGCCGGCTGTGCGGCGCGAAGGGCCTGGCGAGCGTCGTCGACCTCGGGGCCACGCCGCCCTGCGAGCTGTTCCTGACGGCCGACCGGCTGGACGCGCCGGAGGTGACCTACCCGCTGCACCTGCGGGTGTGCCGGGAGTGCCGGCTGGCGCAGCTCCCGCCGCTGATCACGCCCGAGGAGACGTTCACCGAGTACGCGTACTTCTCGTCCTACTCCGACTCGTGGGTGCGGCACGCGAAGGCGTTCGTGGACGCGGCCGTCGAACGGGTCGCGCCGCGGTTCGTGGTGGAGGTCGCCAGTAATGACGGATACCTCCTGCGGCACGTGGTCGAAAAGGGCGTCCGATGCCTGGGAATCGAACCGTCCGCGAATGTGGGCGAGGCGGCCCGGGAGAAGGGCGTCCCGACGCTGACCGAGTTCCTTACCGAGGAGACCGGGCAACGGGTCAGGGACGAGAACGGGCCGGCCGATCTCGTCGTGGCGAACAACGTCTACGCGCACATTCCGGACATCGTCGGGTTCACGAAGGGCCTGCGCGCGCTCGTCGCGGACGACGGATGGGTGTCGATCGAGGTCCAGTACCTCGCGACGCTCATGGAGCTCGGCCAGTACGACACGATCTACCACGAGCATTTCCAGTACTACACGGTCGCGTCCGCGCAGCGCGCGCTCGCGAGCGGCGGGCTCACCCTTGTGGACATCGAGCTGCTGCCCACGCACGGCGGTTCGATCCGCCTGTGGGCTCGTCCGGACGGTGAGCCCAGTGCGCGCGTGCACGAGCTGCTGCAGAAGGAACGCGAACAGGGGCTCCACAGCAACAAGGGGTACGCGGCGTTCGCGGAGCGCGTCGCCAAGGTGCGACGGGACCTGCTGAAGTTCCTCATAGTCGCCGCTGAGGATGGCAGGACGGTCGTCGGATACGGGGCTCCGGGCAAGGGCAACACCTTGCTGAACCACTGCGGCGTCCGCTCCGACCTCCTTGCCTACACGGTCGATCGGAACCCGTACAAGCACGGCCGGTTCACTCCCGGGACCCGGATTCCGATCCTTCCGCCTGAGCGGATCGCCGAGGACCGTCCCGACTACGTGCTCGTCCTACCGTGGAACCTCCGGGACGAACTTTCCGAGCAACTCGCCTATGTGAGCGCCTGGGGTGGACGGCTCGTCTTCCCCATCCCCGAACTGGACGTCGTGGACGTCGGAGACGTCCTGGAAGCCGAAGACGTCCTGAGCGCCGGGGACGCCGAGGAGGTCGGGGCGTGAAGGTCGTCCTGTTCTGCGGCGGGCTCGGGATGCGGATGCGCGCCGGCACGCCCGGCGACGTCCCCAAGCCGATGCAGCTGGTCGGGCCGCGTCCGCTTCTGTGGCACGTCATGCGGTACTACGCCCACTTCGGGCACACCGAGTTCATCCTGTGCCTCGGCCACGCGCCGCACCACATCAAGGACTTCTTCGTCCACTACTCGGAGACGCACTCCAACGACTTCCGGCTGCGCGGCGGGCGGGTCGAGCTGCTGTCCACCGACATCTCCGACTGGCAGATCACGTTCGTGGACACCGGGGCCGAGTCGCCGATCGGCGAGCGGCTCCGGCGCGTCCGGCACCATCTGGACGGGGACGAGATGTTCCTCGCCAACTACGCCGACGTGCTCACCGACGCCCCGCTGCCGGACATGATCGACCGGTTCGCCGCGACGGACGCGGGCGCGTCGATGATGGTGGTCCCGCCGACCGACTCGTTCCACTGCGTCGAACTCGGCTCGGACGGCCGCGCGTCCGGCATCACCCCGGTCACCGAGATGCCAGTGTGGATCAACGGCGGCTACTTCGTCCTGCGCCAGGACGTCTTCGACCACATCCCCGAGGGCGGCGACCTCGTCGCGGACGGCTGCGCGGCCCTCGCCAAGACCGGCGGGTTGCTCACCTACCCCTACCGGGGCTACTGGCGTCCCACCGACACCGTGAAGGAGCGCCTCGCGCTGGACGAGGGGTACCTGCGCGGCGACCGCCCCTGGGCGGTCTGGGAACGGTGACACGGCCCGCGGCGGCTCCGCCGCAATCGAACACTGCGGCTCCGCCGCAGGGTGACACGGCGGCGCAGCCGCGCGAGGCGTTACGGCGCGCGATGGGACGGCCCTCCGGCTCGGCACGGGTCCGGACGGGCAGAGGGAACCGCGGCTCAGGCGGGCCGCGGGGCGGTGTAGGGAACCGCGCCTCCGGTGAGGCGCGGGGTGGTGTGAGGCTCGCGGCTCGGGTGAGGCGCGGGGTGGAGGCGCCGGACGGGCCCGGGGCGGGGCTCGGACGGGCGGACGCGGCCACGGCCGGGGGGTGGTGGCGGTGACCGGGACGAGGAAACGATGATCAGACTGACGCCGGGCCACTGCTCGGAGATCCTGCTGCTCGGAGCGCACTGCGACGACGTGCCGATCGGGGCGGGCGGGACGCTGCTGCAGCTCTGCCGGGCCAACCCCGGGCTCAGCGTGCGGGCGCTGATCCTGTCGGGTGCCGGGACGGTGCGCGAGGCCGAGGAGCGGGAGGCGCTGGACGCGTTCTGCCCGAAGGCGCGGCTGGAGGTGGCCGTCCTCGACATGCCGGACGGCCGGCTGCCCGCGTACTGGGAGCGCACGAAGGAGGCCCTGGAGGAGGTGCGGCGCGGCTGCGAGCCGGACCTGATCCTCGCGCCGACCGCGACCGACGCCCACCAGGACCACCGCGGGCTCGCCAAGCTCGTCCCGACGGTGTTCCGCGACCACATGACGCTCGGCTACGAGATCCTCAAGTGGGAGTCGGACCTCCTGCAGCCCGAGGTGTTCGTGCCGCTGGACGAGTCCGTGGTCGCCGAGAAGATCGACCTCCTGCGCAGCTCCTATCCCTCACAACACGACCGTTCCTGGTTCGACGACGAGACGTTCCGCGGCCTCGCGCGCGTGCGCGGGGTGCAGGCGGGCGACCGCTACGCCGAGGGCTTTCACACCAGCAAACTCACCCTCCGATTCTGAGGAGCTGCCGTGCGCGTCCTGCTCACCGGCCACCAGGGGTATCTCGGCACGGTCATGGCGCCCGTGCTGACCGAGGCCGGGCACGAGGTCACCGGCCTCGACTCCGGGCTGTTCGCCGACTGCGTGCTCGGGCCGCCTCCGGGCGACCCGCGCGCGCTGGCCGTCGACCTCCGGGACGCCGGGGCCGAGGCCCTCGCCGGGTTCGACGCGGTGGTGCATCTGGCGGCGCTGTCGAACGATCCCCTGGGGTCGCTGCGCCCGGAGATCACCTACGACATCAACCACCACGCCGCGTCCCGGCTCGCCCGGCTGGCCCGGGAGGCCGGGGTGCGGCGCTTCCTCTACGCCTCGACGTGCTCGGTGTACGGCGCGAGCGGCGACTCGCTGGTGGACGAGGAGGCCCCGCTGCGCCCCGTCACTCCGTACGCCGAGTCCAAGGTACGAGTCGAGGACGACATTTTCGGGCTCGCCGACGACGACTTCTCCCCCGTCTCGCTGCGCAACGCGACGGCGTTCGGGTTCTCGCCGCGGTTGCGCGCCGACATCGTGCTCAACAACCTCGTCGGGCACGCGTTGCTGTCCGGTGTCGTGAAGGTGCTGTCGGACGGGACTCCGTGGCGTCCGCTCGTGCACGCGCGGGATATCGCCGCCGCGTTCGGCGCCGTCCTGGACGCTCCGCGTGAGGCCGTCCATGCGAGGGCGTTCAACGTGGGGACCGAGCGCAACAACCTTCAGGTCGCGCAGATCGCGGAACACGTGCGGGAGGCCGTCCCGGACGCCGAGCTGGTCATCACGGGGGAGACGGGTGGGGACCCGCGTTCCTACCGGGTGGACTTCGCGCGCATACGAGATGCGCTTCCCGGCTTCGACTGCGCCTGGTCCGTCGCGGACGGCGCCAGGGAACTGGCCGCGAAGTACCGCGAGCACGGGTTGACGCAGGAGGCGTTCGACCGCCGCTTCACGCGCCTTGCGCGCCTGGCCGATCGCCGTGAGGCGGGCACGCTCGACGAGGACTTCAGGACCACTCGGTCATGACACCGGACGAGATGCATGCTCTGGTGGAGCGGCTGTATCCGCTCTGCCGGAGCATCACGGGGGACGGTGTCCGGCGCACCCTCGACATCGTGGGGGAGTACCTGCCGTCCCTGCGCGCGCACGAGGTCCCGACCGGGACGGACGTGCTCGACTGGACGATCCCTCGTGAGTGGAACATCCGTGACGCCTACATCAAGGACGTTGCGACAGGGGAGCGCGTCGTCGATTTCCAGGCGCTGAACCTCCACGTGGTCGGCTACAGCACGCCCGTGCACGAGACGATGACGATGGACGAGCTGGCACCGCATCTCCATACGCTTCCCGACCGGCCATCCCTGGTCCCCTACAGGACGAGCTATTACGCCGAGACGTGGGGCTTCTGTCTGAGCGAGGAGACCCGCGCGTCCATGGGGGACGGGCCGTTCGAGGTTTTCGTCGACTCCACCTTGGAGGACGGCCACCTCACCTATGGCGAGGCCGTCATTCCGGGAACCAGCGATAGGGAAGTGCTGATTTCCTGTCACGTCTGCCACCCGTCCCTAGCGAACGACAACCTGGCCGGGATCGCGGTGGCGGTCGCATTGGCGCAGCGGCTTCACGAGCCTCGCCACACCTTCCGCTTCATCTTCGCGCCGGGAACCATCGGGGCGATTACATGGCTGGCCCGCAACCGGTCACGCGTGGATGCCATCGCGCATGGGCTGACCCTCGCGTGCGCAGGAGACGAAGGCCAGATTCATTACAAGAGGAGTCGGCAGGGCGACGCGTCCATAGACCGGGCCTTCAAGCATGTGCTTCGCGGGCGTCCGCACACGGTTCTCGACTTCTCCCCCTACGGGTACGACGAGCGCCAGTACTGCTCCCCCGGATTCGACCTCCCGGTGGGCTCGCTTGCGCGGACTCCGTATGCGCGATACCCCGAGTACCACACGTCCGGGGACAATCCCTCGTTCGTCTCCCCCGCGGCCATGAGCGACACGCTCGAAACGCTCTGGCAGGCCGTTCAGGTGCTGGAGCGCGACCGGACGTACCTGAACCTCAGTCCCTTTGGCGAACCCCAGCTGGGACGCCGCGGCCTCTATGGGGCCCTCGGCGGACGCAGCGATACCGAGCAAGCCCAGATGGCGATGCTGTGGGTGCTGAACCAGTCCGACGGGCTGCACGGCCTCCTCGACATCGCGGACCGATCCGACCTGCCGTTCGCCACCGTCGCCGACGCCGCCGACGCCCTGTGCGACGCCGGACTCCTCAAGGAGCTGGAACCATGACCGAGGTCAAGACCGGGCCCGACGGTGGGCGGAAGGCCGGCTTGAAGGCGGGGGACGTCGTCGAGGTGCGCGGTGCGGAGGAGATCCTCGCGACCCTCGACGAGCGGGGCGAGCTGGACGGCCTGCCGTTCATGCCGGAGATGCTGGCGTACTGCGGGCGCCGGATGACCGTCCACAAGGTCGCGCACAAGCTCTGCGACACGATCAGCCGTTCCGGTATGCGGCGCATGGAGAGCGCCGTCCACCTCGCTGAGGCGCGCTGCGACGGGTCGTCCCATGGCGGCTGCCAGACCGCGTGCTCGCTCTACTGGAAAGAGGCCTGGCTCAAGCCCGCCGGCTCGGGTGCCGCCGCTGTGCCGGGGCCCGTGCCCGCCGAGCAGGACGAGGGCGTGCGCAAGCTGCTTCCCCTGCTCGAGGTCAACACGCGCAAGGAACCGGACGTGGACGGCGAGGTCCGCTACTCGTGCCAGGCCACCGAGCTCCTGCGTGCCGCGCCGGAGCGGGTCGGCGTGAAGAACGTCAGCCAGTTCGTGGACGACGTCCGCACTGGCAACAACACGATCGGCGAGTCCGTCAGGGCGTTCTTCATCGGCGGCTACAACCGCTACCAGGACATCACGCGCGCGCGTCTGCCGAAGCCTCTGCTCATCAACAAGGGCCTGCGCTGGGCCCTCTTCGAGGGAGCCGTCGACGGCCGCACCCCTGTGGAGACCCTGGACCTCAAGCCGGGCGAGCTCGTCCGCATCAAGTCGCGCGCCGAAATCATCAAGACGCTCAACAAGGACCTGCTCAACCGCGGCATGGGCTTCGAGAACGAGATGGCCCGGCACTGTGGCAAGACGGCTCGTGTGCGCGCGCGGGTGGAGAAGGTCCTCGACGAGCGCACCGGACGCCTCCTCACCATGAGAACCCCCTGCATCATCCTCGAAGGGCTGGTCTGTGAGGGGGCCTACAACTTCAACTGTCCGCGCGAGTTCGTCCCCTTCTGGCGGGAGATCTGGCTGGAACGCGTCCAGGACGCGCCTTGAGCGACGACGATGACGGCAGCGGGGCTGCCGAGCGGTCGCTGGGGGCCAAGACCCGGCGCGGGCTGAGCTGGAGCCTGTTGGGCACGGTCGGGACGAAGGCCGGCTCGTTCGCGCTCAACCTCGTGCTCGCACGGTTGCTGGCGCCCAGGGACTTCGGGGTCTTCGCCATCGCGCTAGCGGCATGGGCGTTCCTCATCCATGTGAACGACGCGGGCATCATCGCGGCGGTCGTCCAATGGCGCGGCAAGCTCGAGGAGATGGCGCCTACAGCGGCCGTCCTGGCGTTCGCTTCCAGTGCACTCGTCTATGTGGCGTGCTGGTTCGCGGCTCCGTACTACGCACACCTGGCCGACAGCGATGCCGCCACTGGGCCGATCCGTTTGCTGTGCATCGTCGTCGTCGTGGACGGGATCACGGCCGTCCGCAGCGGTTCGCTCATGCGCGCGTTCAGGCAGGACACGCTCGTCAAGGCGAATCTCGTGGGACTGGTGTGCCAGGCGCCCGTCGCCGTCGTTCTGGCGCTTTCGGACTTCGGCCCCTACAGCTTCGTGTGGGGACAGGTCGTGGCGTCCGTCGTCGCGGGCGTGCTCATCATGAAGTGGGCGGACGTCCCGGCGGAGTTCGGGTTCGACCGGGCGGTCGCCCGGCGGCTGCTGCGCTTCGGGCTGCCGCTCGCCGCGTCCCTCGGCATCGAGTCCGTGCTGCTCAACGCCGACTACGTGATCGTCGGGCACGTCCTCGGGACGGTCGCGATCGGCTACTACATGATCGCGTTCAACGTCTCGAGCTGGGTGCCGACGCTGATCGGGCAGGCGATCCGGTACGTGTCCACGGCCGCGTTCTCGCGGCTCGCCGAACGGGACGACCCCGACTCGCTGTCCGACGGCGTCCGGCGCAGCCTGCCGCTGCTGCTGGCGTTCGTGTTCCCGGCGGCCGTCCTGCTCGCGACGCTCGCGAAGCCGCTGCTGGCGTTCCTGTACGGCGCGCGGTGGACGCCCGGCGCGGTCGTGCTCGGGTTCCTCGCGATCCTGATGGCCGTCCGGATGATCACGTCGCTGACGTTCGACGTGCTCACCGCGGCCGGACGCACCCGCGCGACGATGTGGCTGAACCTCGCCTGGGTCGTCGTGCTCGTCCCGGCGCTGCTCGCGGGCGTGCGGCTGGACGGGATCCGCGGCGTCGGCGCGGCGCACGCGCTGGTCGGCGTGGCCGTCGCGCTGCCGCTCGCGCTCGCCGCGCTGCACCGGGCAGGCGTCCGGCTGGGACCGGCGCTGCCCGAGCTCGCTCGTCCGGCCGTCTCCGCGGCGGTCATGGCTGTCGTCGTGATCGGCGCCGACCACGCCGTATCCGCGGCGTTCGGGCAGGTCGCGGCGGCGCGGCTCGTCGTCGCCGGCGGCCTCGGAATCCTCGCCTACCTGCTGTTCGCCGTCCCGAAGGACGCGTTCCGGCGCGTCGCGCATCGACTTCCGATCCCCGCTCTGTCCAAGGAGGGCTGACCTTCATGCCGCTGGTGACCATCGCGCTGCCCGTGCGCAACGCCGGGGAGCGGATCGACCGGGTCGCTCGGTCGGTGCTCGGCCAGGACCACCCGGACCTGGAGTTCCTGATCTGCGACAACGCGTCCGATGACGACACCGGCGACCGCTGCCGCGCGCTCGCCGCGCGCGACCCCCGCGTCACCTACCACCGGCACCCGGAGAACATCGGCATCCTGCCGAACTTCGTGAGCGCGAGCCGGCTGGCGTCGGGAGAGTACTTCCGCTGGGTCAGCGACGACGACGTGCTCGAACCGACGCTGGTGTCCCGGTCGCTGGAGGTCTTCGGCGAGGACGAGCGGCTGGTCCTCGTGACGTCCCAGACGTCCTACACGGGCGATGACGGCGTCGTCAGCACGTCGCCCTTCACCGAACGCGGCCTGCGGTCGGACGACCCGCTCGTGCGTTTCACGGCGATGCTGCGGCTCCTCAACTCGAGCCATCTCCTCGTCGACCCGCTTTACGGCCTTTTCCGGCGGGACGTATTGCTGTCCCTGCCGCGCCGGAACATGCTCCGCGAGGACGAGGTGATGGCCGCGAAACTCGCCCTCGCCGGTCCCTGGGGGCATGTCCCCGAGATACTCGCGCACCGCCATTGGAAGACCGAGAAACCGGGTGTTCTCGCCCGCCGGCTGGGAGTGCCGTCCTGGCAGGCGCACTGCGCGACGACCCTGGAATGCCTGGAGATCTACCGGTGGGTGGACGATTCCGGAAACACGCCGGAACTGACCGACGACCAACGGCGCCGGGCGCGGGCCGCCGTCCGCGCGACCTGGGCCCGCCGGGAACGGCGCGTGGCCGGGCACCGGGCCCGGAAAATGGCCCGCCTGGCCACTGGCGCGATACGCGGTGATCTGGGGTTTTCCACAGGCCGATAGTGGCCATGGCGACACCTGGACCGATGAAATCCGCACCACCCGGATGCACGATGACAGCGTCATCAATTGCCGGGACATGGAGACGCGGCGAAGTCGACCGCCCTCGTCCACGAGGGCCCACCGGGGGCATACATGGGTTTCTGGAAGACGATCCTGGGCATCGCCCGGAACCGGCTGATCGGGCCACCCGTCGTCGTGCTCGGCCTCGGCGTCGCGGCGCTCGTGTTCGTCCTGACGCCGGTCACCTACGTCTCGTCCAGCCTGCTCGTGCTCACCACCCCGTCCGCCGGCGGCCTGGAGGACCCGAACCGTCCCGGCTGGACGACCAACCCGCTGCTCCAGTTCAACGACGGCCTGAAGACGACCGCCGCCATCCTCATCCAGGCCGCCGGGACCGACGACGCGCTCGCGAAGATGGGCGTGGGCAAGGGCGGTCCCACCAAGGTCGTCATCAACGACGGCACCAGCAACGGCAAGGTCATGACCGCGAGCCAGACCGGCCCGTTCATCTTCGTCCAGGTCACGAGCACGCAGGAGGACGCGGTCACCGGCGTCGTCCACAACGCCGAGCAGCACCTGCGCGACGATCTGGTCGACCGCCAGCGCACTCTGGGCGCGCCCAAGCAGACCTATCTGATGCTCACCGAGGTCGTCCCGGCGTCGTCCCCTGTCGCGAAGACGACCCAGAAGTGGGAGTTCTCGGGCGCCGCCTTCGCAGCCGTCGTCGCCCTGGGCTTCGGCATCGCCTACCTGGGCGCCCGCCGCCGCGCCCTCCGCGAGGCCGCCGCCGAAACCCCCTACGACTTCTACTACGGCACCACCACGGACTCCGTCTCCCTCCGCCCCGCCCGCCGTCCCGCCATCGTGTCCCCGCCGTCCCCTCGCCCGGATGCCCCGTCCACCTGGGACGAGGACTCCGCGTCCGCACCCGTTGAGGTCGTCCCCCAGTCCCCCAACGACTACGGTCTCCCGCTCATCGGCGACCCCACCGAGACCGTCCGCGACCTACCCGCACCTGACACGTCCGAGCCAGTTCCCAAGGACGAGCAAACCCCTGCCCCCGCGCACTCCCGCGCGCACGAGCAGCCGCGCCAGAACGACATCCGGCGTAGCAACGCCCGCCACGAAGAGGTCATCTTCCCCCGCGCGCACGAGCAGACGAATCGTGAGCGCCCGCCTGCGACCTCACCACCAGGTGAGGGCGGACAGTCGCATCATGCCGATCAGGCGCGTGACCAGGGACAACCGCCCGACCAGTCGCCTTGGAGTGAACCGGAGCGCGGGGGCGAGCGGCCCCGCAGGTTCGAGGACGCGTTCGGGGACGACGACGTGGTTCCGGAGGAACGCGGGGCGGCCCGGGGGGATCGCGCGACGAAGGGACGGCAGACGCCTGCGGCGTTCGAGATCCTTGGCGCCGAGGCCGCCGCGCGGGAGCGCGAGACGGACGAGGGGTCCAAGGACGCGTCCGCCCCCCGGGTGAGGTGAGCGCGGCCCGATGGACTTCTGGAGCACGCTGCTGGTGCTGTTCCGGCGCTGGTACCTGACCGTCCCGGCGTTCGTTCTGTCGCTCGCGATGGCGGGCGCGGTGTTCGAGCTGACGCCGTCCCACTGGGTCTCGACGTCGGTGCTCGTGCTGTCCAGCCCGAAGAACGGCGGCGACATCACCGTCGACCAGCGCAAGCAACCCAACCGGAACCCGCTGCTGATCTACGACCGGGGACTGAGCGAGACCGCCGCGATCCTGATCCAGATCCTCGGATCACCCGAGGTCGGGCAGCGGATCGGCGCGGCCCCCGGGGGAGCCACGCAGGTCCAGGTGGGCAACGGCAGCAACAACCCCGAGCTGCTCGACAACGGCAGCCCGTTCATCTACATCCAGGTGGACAGCACGTCCCAGTCCGTCGCCTTCAACACCAACGCCAGGCTCGTGCAGGAGGCCCAGCGCGTCCTGAACGAGCGCCAGCACTCGCTCGGCGCTCCCCCGGCCACGTTCATCACGCTCAGCAGCGCCGTCCCGCCCACGACCCCCGTCGTCCAGCGCAAGGGCAAGAAACGCGCCGCCGTCGCCTTCATGGCCTTCTCCGTCATCGTCTCGCTCACCCTCGCCTACGGCGGCGAGAGCTACGCCCAACACCGCCGTCGCCGCCGCGAGTCCCCCGACCTCACCCCTTCCCCACCCCGCCGACGTCCCACCCCGACCCCCGAGCCCACGGGAGGGCACTAACCGTGCCCAACGACCCCACCCCGCCCCCCTCCCCACGACCCGCACACCCACCCCCCGAACCAAGCACCACGCCCAGCGCCGACACGCCCGAGGAGCCGGAGCCCCACCGAGCCGCGCACACGCCCCCCGAGCCAGGCGCTATGCGCAGCGCCGACACGCCCGAGCCCTCGGAACCCTGTCGCCCCGTGCACGCACCCCGCGAACCAAGCGGGACGCCCAGCGCCAGCACGCCCGAGCGTCCGGAGCCCCGTCGAGCCGCGCAGGCACACCCTGAGCTGAGCGCCAGGCGCAGCGTCGGCACGCCCGAGCCCCCAGAACGCCGACGAGCCGTGCGGGCACAGCCCAAGCCGAGCGCGATGCGTCGCGGTGGTACGCCTGAGCGCCCGGATTCCGCTCAAGGCGGCCGTACACACGCTCGCCCTGCCTCTCCTCCAGCGGGTGGCAGGGCGCCTGAGCGCGCGGATACGCCTCCGCCCGTGGGGGGAGGGAGCGTAGGGGCTGCGCGGGGCGAGGGTGCGCGCGTTGGAGCCGTGCGCGGTGGGGGCGGACGCGGTGGTGGGGGGATCGGGCGAGGGCGCCAGGGGACTGGGCGGGGCCGCTGGGGAGCCGGGCGGGGACCGGGTGTGGCGGCTCGGGCGGACGGGGCGACGCTTGGGGTGATGTTCGCGCTGGCGACGTTGGTCGTTCCGGCGCGACTGGTGGTGCGGGGGACGGGGATCTCGCTCACACCCGCGGACCTTGTCGCGCTCGGCATGGGCCTGACGTGGCTGGCCGCGCAGTTCGTCGCGAACTCGGGGGTGGCCAAGGGGCGGGCGGCGGCGCGGACGGTCGCGTCGTTCTACGTGGCGGCGATGTTCGCCTGTTACGGCGCGGCCAACAGCAGCTACCTGCCGGCGGACGAGCGGAACCTGCTCGACCACTCCCTGGTGCTGGCGGTCGCGTTCGCGGGGGTGACGCTCGCGGTGTGCGACGGCGTCCGGACGCTCGACCGGCTGAACCTGCTGCTGAAGTGGGTCGTGGCGGGTGGGACGGCGGCGGCGTTCGTCGGCGCGCTGCAGTACCTGTTCATGTTCGACCTGACCAAGTACATGGTCGTGCCGCTGCTGCGGTACACCAGCGACGACAATCCGACGATCATTCCGCGCGGCGGGCAGCTGCGGGTCGCGGCGACGACGGGGCATCCGATCGAGTTCGGGATCGTCTGCACGATGGTGCTGCCGCTCGCGATCCACTACGCGCTGCGTGCCCGGCGCGCCGGGGAACCCGCATGGCCGTGGTGGGGGTCGGCGACGCTGCTGCTGTCCGGGATGCTGTTCTCGGTGTCGCGCTCGGGTGTGCTGACGTTGCTCGCGGTCGGGTTCGTGCTGCTCGCGGGCTGGCCGCCGCGGATGCGCACACGCGCGCTCGTGGTGGTCGCGGCGTGCTCGATCGCCGTCCTGATGGTCGCGGGCGGGCTGGTCCGGGCGATCTACAACCTCTTCGCCAACGCGCAGGCCGACACGAGCATCACCGCGCGCCAGCACCGCTACGGGCAGGCCGCGATGGAGATCTCCAAGCATCCGATCTTCGGACGGGGCGACGGGACCTGGCACTTTCCCGTCTACAACGCCTTCGACAACCAATACATCATGTCCATGGTCGAGACGGGTCTGCTCGGCACGACCGCGCTCGTCCTGCTCTTCCTCGGCGGGATCTACTCCTCCCTGCGCGCCCGCGGCAAGGCGTTCTCCGACCACGACACCCGCGACCTCGCCCTGTCGGTCACCGCCTCGCTCGCGGCCCCGTTCGTCGGCGCGGTCACCTTCGACCTCCTCTCGTTCGCGACCATCACCGGCCTCACCTTCCTCATGGTCGGCGCCGCCGGCGCGCTGCTCCGCATCACCCGCGAACAGGAGCCGCCGACGGCCATCCCCTGGCGCGTCCGAGCGAGCAAGACCCGAGCGGCCCGAGCCCTCCGCGCCAAGGTCACCCCCACCCGCTGACCCCGTCCACCTACCTTCCGCCCCACTTCCCTTGAACAAGCCCGCGCCGCCCAAGCCCGCGCCGCCCAAGCCTTCGCGCCCCACGCGCCTTCGCGCCCCACGCGCTCACCTCACACGCGCTCCCCGCACGTGCCTCTCCGCACGTGTGCCTCTCCGCACGTGTGCCTCTCCGCACGTGTGCCTCTCCGCACGTGTGCCTCCCCGCGCGTGTGCCTCCCCACGCCTCCACCCGATCTGCGCCCGCGCGTCCACCCGATCCGCGCCCGCGCGTCCCCACATCCGCGCGTCCCCACATCCGCGCGTCCCCACATCCGCACGTCCGCCCTACGTGAGCGTCTGCCCCATGCGAGCGTTCGCATTGACGTGAGCCGCCGTGTTGGGGGGCGGTGGCCGGTGGCCGGGTTACTCGACGCAGGGGAGGGGGCGGAGGGTGGCGGTGATCTTGTAGTCGGGGTCGATGGTGACGATGGTGTTGCCGGTCCAGGTCTGGATGGCGTGGCACCAGGATTCGACCGGGGCGTAGGACCAGGACTTGTCGACCATGCGGTTGTCGCGGACGACCAGGCGGCCCGCCACGTGCTTGAGCTGGATGCTGTAGGTGCCCCCGGCGACGAGGTTGTTCTCGACGGTGACGTCGTTGATGGTGCCGCCCGCGCTGTCGGCGAGGAACAACGGGGCGGTGAAGTCGGAGACGCCGCGCTGGTCGAAGGTGCTGTGCCGGACGACCAGGTGGCGCGCGTCGTGGACGCCCCAGACCTGGATGCCGTCGGCGTGGTCGGCTCCGTTGGAGCAGTTCTTGACGTAGGAGTCGGTGATCTCGACGTCGCCGCCCTTCGCCGCGTCGCCGGAGACCTTGAAGCCGTGGCTGAAGCCGCGGACGAGCAGCCCGGACGCGCGGTAGCGGGCGGTGCCGACCGCGTCCTCGCTGACGCAGCGGTCGGGGCGGCCCACGGTGGAGTCGGTGATCGTGAACGGGTGGTTCGCGTCCTTGTAGTCGTTGGTCACGCGGCCGTCGATCACGCTGTTGCGGATCGTCACGTTGTCGGCGGCGACGACCAGGTTGCCCGGGACATGGACGCCGTCCAGGACGGTGCCGGGCTTGTCGATCAGCAGGGCGTCGTTGTCCACGTTCAGCTTGACCTTGCGCGGCGCGGCGAGGGTGTGCGGCACGCCGGTGCAGTCGGGGGTCGGGTAGGCCGGGCAGCGGCCGTTCCCGGCGGGCCGGGCGGTCGCGGTCGAGTCGGCCGTCGGGAGGCTCGTGGGCGTCGGTGAGGGGCTGGGCCGGGCCGTGGACGAGCCGGGAACGGGGCGGGACGTCGTGCCCGCCGGAGACTGCGCGGTCGTGCCCTTGCCCTGGCAGGCGGCGAGGCTCAGGGCGAGGAGCCCCGCCGTCGCGACCGTCAGGGCCCGGCTCCTGCCGAACGACTCGGTCATAGGTCGCATTGTGAGCACAGCGAGGGGACGGGTGGGACGGTTCCCCGGCTGACGGCTGATTGTGGCCAGCCGGTTCCCCCGGCCGCCCGTCGGGCCTGGTTACGTTGGTGGGCATGGCGTCTCGGGGGTTGGGTGGCCGGGCCGGCGTGGTTCCCATGGGCGTCGCCGCCGTGTGCGGCGTGCTGCTGGTCGCGGTGTACGCGCTCGCGGTGTGGACGGTGCCGGGGCAGCGGTTCGAGGACGCGGTGCTGCGCGCGTCCTGGCCGGATCGCGAGTCGGCCGTGGTGACGGTGCTGGACACGATCTCGGTCGGTTCGCTGGCGCTGGCGGCGGGCCTGGTCGGCTGGATCGGCCACCGGGCGGGCGGCCGCGCGATCGCGATCGCCGCCGTCCTGATGATCTTCGCGACCGTGACGGCGACCGAGGTCCTCCAGGCGGTGCTGCCGCGGCCGATCCTGCTCGCCCACGGCTTCCGCCGGGAGGACCGGTCGTTCCCGAGCGGGCACACGGCGGTCGCGACGGCCGTGCTGTGCGGGCTGCTGCTGGCCGTCCCGGTGCGGTGGCGGTCGTGGACGGCCCTGCCGGTGCTGCTCGGCTCGGCCGGGATCGGCGCGGCGACGGTGACGGTCAGCTGGCACCGGCCGAGCGACACCGTGGGCAGTGCGCTGATCGTCATGATCGGTGTCTCGCTCACGGTCGCCCTCCTCCGTCGCCGCGGTCTCCTCGTCCCACTAACCTCAACGAACGACCGGGGGCGGATCGTTGGGGGCATTCTCGGAATTGTTGTGACGCTGTCCGCGACGATCGCCGTTTTCGCAGGTCACCGGGCTGTGCTGGCGCTGGATGTGACCGGCGATCCCGATCTTGCGCCGCCCAGCGCGGTGGTCGCCGGCCGGGCTCTGGCCATCGCGGCGGCGGGTACGGCCACGCTGACGACCTTCCTCCTGCTGCGCGGTCTGGGCCCAGCCAGACGCGCGCGCACGAGGAAGCTCAATGACCGGGAAGCCCAGCCGGTATCGGATCGCCTAGCGAGTGAGCCTGGCGCGTAGGGCGGGCCAGGAACCTGCGGCCAGATCGCGGTCGCTGATCGCGGCCACGGGGAGCGGCCAAGAGATTCCCAGGGCCGGGTCGTCGTAGCGAACGGACAGGTCCTCGGACGGGTCGTGCTCCCGGTCGATGCGGTAGCAGACGTCCGACAGGGCGGTGAGGGACTGGAAGCCGTGCAGCATGCCCGGCGGCACGTACAGCGTCGTGAAGATCTCGTCGTCCAGGCGGACGGTCACGTGCTGGCCGAAGGTGGACGACCCGGGACGGGCGTCCACGACGACGTCGAGCACCGCACCCCGCGCGCAGCGCACGAGCTTGGCCTCGCCGCGCCCGGAGCGTCCGTGTAGGCCGCGCACTGTTCCGTAGCGTGACCTGGACTGACTGTCCTGAATGAACGCGGCGGGGTCCAGTGCGTGCGCAGACGCGATGGAGGCGTCGAACGTCCGGGTGAACAGGCCGCGGTCGTCACGGTGCGGCTCGGGGACGAACAGCAGCAGCCCGTCCAGCTTCGTTCGCTCTACTCTCATATGTCGTGGACCTCACCGAAGGGCCGGTTGTCAGCGTCGTCATCCCCGCGCACAACGAGGAGGCCGGACTCGCGGCCCTGCTCGCCCGGCTCCTGGACGGAGCCGCGCCTGGGGAGTTCGACATCGTGGTGGTCGCCAACGCGTGCACCGACAGCACCGCCGAGGTGGCTCGGGACGCGGGCGTCCGGGTCGTGGAGACGGCGACGCCGGGCAAGGCCAACGCGCTGCGGCTGGGCGACGCGGCCGTGCGGGTCTTCCCCAGGGTCTATGCCGACGCCGACATCCTGCTCTCCGCCGCTGCCGTCCGCGCGCTCGCGGAGGCTGCCGGGCGCCCCGGAGTTCTGGCCTGTGCGCCTAGGCCCGTGTTGGACCTGTCGGGTGCCGGTGCGGTCGCCCGGCGCGTCCACCGCGTGCATGAGGCCCTCATAGCGCCGTCCAGGGGCCTCGCCGGGACGGGCGTGTACGTCCTGGGCGAGGACGCACACGCGCGCGTGTTCCCTCTGCCGGACGGTCTGCTCGCCGACGACGGCTGGGTCCACGCCACCTTCGGCGAGGACGAGCGCGTGGTCGTCGCCGAGGCGACCTCCGTGGTGCGGCCGGCCCGGACCGTCCGGGCGCATCTGCGGCGGCGGGTCCGGGTCCGGCTGGGTAACCGGCAGCTCGCCGAGCTCGGACGGCCGGTGACCGCGAACCCGCTGCGGCCGTCGGACCTGCTGGTCCTCGTGCGCGCGCGGAGGGTCGGGCCCGTCGAGGCCGCCTGCTACCTTGCGGTGCTGGCGTTGGACAAAGCCCTGGCCCGGGCGCGGCGAGACCGTCCCGTCAGCTGGGGGACCGACGCCAGCAGTCGCCATTCCTAACCTCGTTTCACAGCGATCAGCGACTTCACGAGCCCTGCGAACCTCTCGCCGAGGATGTCCGACTCGGGGAACAGGAAACCCATCTCCGTCCGCCCGAGGAGCTCGACGCCCAGCGCGTCCGCGATGGCGGCCTCGCGTCCCTCGGGCTTCACCTTCACGAGCGGCCAGCGTTCGGCCAGACGCGCACGCGCGTTGAGCGGAAGGAACTGGAAGCCTGGGCACACCCAATGCGGCTCGACCGGGAAGTACCGGTACGGCGTCTGCACCCAGTGCCGGGGCGCCAGGTCCCGGACCGCGCGGGCGAAGCGTTCGCGCCGCGCGATCCCGCCCACATGCTCGATCACCGAATTGGACACGACCAGGTCGAAATCGCGTCCGAGCAGGTCCTCGTGCAGGTCGCAGGCGTCGCCGGTCTCGGCTGTCACACCGTCAGGGAGGTCGTCCGGCTGCTTCTCCAGAAGGTTCACGATGTGGAGGCGGGCCGGGCGCGCAGGAGCGCGTTCCCAGAACTCGTAGGTTCCGCCAAGGTCGATCACCGACATCGCTTCCAGGTCGGGGAACGCCAGGCGGAACATCTCCCAACGCCGCCGCCGGGCCTTCGCGCCCAGCGAGTCGGGCCCCTCGACGAAGCGGCTGCGCAACGTCTGTTTCACGAACCGTCCTTGACTGTGTGGTGGGCAAGGCGTCGGGTCAGGGAGGCACGGCGCATCCGTTCCGGAGCGCACGCCGCATCGTAGGCCGCCAACAGTGCTTCCCGGGAGTGGTCCCACGAGAGTGCCCCGGCGACACGCTGACGGCCCAGCTCACCCATGCGCGCGCGTTCTGCCGGATCGTCCAGGAGCTGTGCGATGAGCTTGGCGAACGCGGATTCATCGTCGCAGGGCGCGAACAAAGCCGCCTCCCCGGCGGACACCCGCGATTCGTGCAGATCGAACGAGACCGTTGGGCGAGACATGGCCATGTACTCCATGACCTTGTTCATTGTGGATCGGTCGTTGAGCGGGCTGTACGGATCAGGTGCCAGACACACGTCGGCAGTGGACAGGTAGGGCAGCAGGCGGTCGTCCAGCACTCGTCCGGGGAACTCGACCCGATCCTCTAGGCCGAGATCGCCGACCATCCGGACAAGGGAGTCGAACATGTCACCGTCACCGAGGAACGCTGCATGCCAGTCGTTCCGGCCCAGTTCGTCACGCAGCTTGACGAGGGAACGCAGCGCATAGTCCACACCGTCCTGCGGACCCATGACACCCAAGTACACGAGCAGGTGGTCCTTGCCGCGCTTCAGTTCGTCCTGCCGCGGGACGGGCCGGAAGCGGTCCGTCGCGGGGGCGCTGCGCACGACGAAGACGTCCTCGGGACGCTTCCCGCCCCGTTCGAGGGCGATCTCCCGGTAGCTCTCGTTAGTGACGATGACGACGTCGGCGGTGTCATAGGTCGCGCGCTCTACCCGGCGGACGGAGCGGTAGAGGAGGTCCTCACCGCGCCCGAATCTCGACAGGTACAGCTCCGGCACCAGGTCATGCTGGTCGAAGACGAAGCGCGTGCCGTGTCTCCGTAGCATTCGCGCCACGAGGAACAGCAGGTCGGGCGGGTTGCAGGCGTGCACGACATGGAACGGGCCGCCCTCACGGACGAGACGCCGCGCGATCCGGGCCGTATGCCACAGCGCCGTGGAGTACTCGGCGAGGTAGCCGCGCGGCCCGCCGCTCGCCGCGTCCAGCGGATAGCGGTGGATGGCGACGCCATCGATGAATGCCTCACGTTCGGTGTCGTTCTTCGCACCCTGCGGGCAGATGACATGCACCTCCCAGCCCGCGTCGCGCAACACCGTGCTCTCCTGCCAGACCCGCCGGTCGAACGGGACGGACAGGTTCTCCACGAGGATCAGGGCGCGCCGCCGGGCGGGAGCCCGCCGGGCGGAGGCCCGCCGGACTGGGCGCTCGCCGCTCTTGTCGCCGTGAACAGCCAAAGCTCACGCATCCAGGGATGAGCCGGCGCCCCCTGGCGCCGGACAGGGCAGGGACCGAGTGCGGGGTAAGTGGCCGGCGGGATCAACGGAGGCCGTCCTCGGACTGACGGGCGGTCTCCAGTGCGCGACGGGCCCGGCGGAGAGCGGGAGCCAACCGGGTGTCGCGCAACGTGTTTCGGGCCGTTCCCACGGCGTTGTTCCGGACGCGTCGGACGGCACGCGCGACCGGGCCGCGCAGCACCGCGCCCTGACACACCTGCGTCTCGCCGGTCTTGGCACGGCGTTTGTACTCGTCCTCGCCGCGTCCCAGGTCAACGCGGGTGATGCCGAGATCCGGCGCGGCGGTGACCAGCTCGCGCAGCAGGATCCAGCCTGGAGCGAGTGCCGCGTGCGCCGGGTCGTACACCGGAAACCACCAGTGCAGAACGCCTTCAGAACGCAGACCGAAATGCGCCGCGAGCAGATTGGGACCTGCCCGCACCACCGACAGGACACCGCCGAAATCGGCCGAGCGCGTGTGCAGCAGCCGATGGAGCAGGTCACGGCGGGACGGATCGGCGAAGTGGTCGCGGGCACCGGTCGCCGCGTACTGGCCGCGCTTCAGCTTGATCAGCTCGTCCAGTGCGTCGGGGTCGACCGTGTCGGCCTCGAAGGTGACGGGCCCGAGCGTCCGTTCGGCCTTGCGGATGCGGCGGCGGGCCTGGCCCATGTTGTCCTTGCCGCTGCGGGACGCGCGGCCCAGGTAGCCGTCCAGACCGCCGCTGACGTCGAGAAACGGCGATGGCCGCCGAGACTCGGTCCACGGCTCGAACTCGGGCAGGCCGTCCAGAAGGTGATCGAACTCCAGCGCCCGGACGCTCGTCCCGGACACCAGCGACCGGACCGGAAACGGCATTCCGGCGGCCGAAATCGGCCCCTGGAAGTCGGCTCCGGGCCATCCGACCGGACGCGCGACCGCGCCGTCACGATGCAGGGCGAAGATCCCCGTGATCCGCTCACCCTCACTTGCCACCGCGACCGTGACCGGCCGTCCCGAGGCGTGCACGGCAGTCGCGAAAGCGGGGTGAAAGTACGGGCTGTCATAACGTGCGTCCGCCGCTCGCAACGCGTGCCACGCGTCCAGTTCGGCCGCGCCGAGGGCATCGAGCCCGACAAGGCGCAGGCGCACGTCGGGCTGGGGCTCGGGAGCCATCAGGCCTTCAGCTCCCGGATCCGATGGGACGGCAGCAGTAGCGCGGCCAGCGCGGCGCGCGAGGTACGGCGTCCCGCGAGCGCGCGCAGCAGCTCGCCCAACGCGATTCCCAGGAAGAACGGGACGGCGGCAAGCGTCCCCCGCCGCCGCCTGAAGAGGCGCACCCGGTTGACGGTGAGCAACGAGTACAGCATCGGACTGGTGTCGGACTCACCGCCCAGGTGCACGACCCCGGCGGCGGGCTCGTACCAGGTGGACAGCCCAAGGTCGGCGGCTCGTAGCGCGTATTCGGTCTCTTCGCTGTAGAGCAGGAACGACTCGTCCCAGGGGCCGGCTCGGCGGATCGTCTCCACGGACAGCAACTGCGCTGCGCCCGTCGCCCATGCCACCGCGTGCGCGCGCGTGTAGGCGTCCGGATCCATGACCTTCTCGCCCCAACGAGACCGGCGGCCGCCGAGGAGCGCGTCCATCCACACGCGCGCGACGCTCGGTTGCCGAAACAGCGAGCCCTGGAGTGTCCCGTCCGGGTGGGAGAGGCGAGGGACCGCGATGCCGCGCCGGTCGGGATCCTCGGCGAGCGCTCCGGCCAGTGTGGCGAGGGCACCGGGCTGGAACCGGCAGTCGGGATTCATGATGAACACCGCGTCCAGGTCGTCGAGGTCGAGCACGGCCGTTCCGGTGTTGATCGCCGCCGAGTACCCGCCGTTCCGGCCGGTTTCGATCACTTGCAACGGCAGCGTCGCCGCCGCCCCCTTCGCTATGCGCACCGACTCGTCCCGCGAGGCGTTGTCGACCACGACCACGGTCCGCAGCGCCGCGCCGTCCGCCCCCGGGGCGATCGAATCCAGGCATCCGCGCAGCACACTCGCGCTGTTGTAGGTCACCACCACGACCGCGACCCGGAACGGGGTGGCGGGCCGTACGGGGTTGGAATGCGACATTCGGTCACCTTCCGCGGGAGCGCTTGACGAGACGGGCGGCGGTGCGGCGAATCCGGAGTGCAGGTCCGGGCGGGGAGAGGACACGGGCGATCCAGGCGTCGTCCAGGTCGTGCCGAAGGCTCGTGCGCGGTTGGAGCCAGGCGTCCGGACGGGCCGGACCACCGTCGCTCGTGTACGCGCGGGTCACCGCGGCTCGCCGCAGGCGGCGCAGGACGTGCCGGTCGTAGGAGCCGAACGGGATGGCGACGCGGGTGACCGGTTTGCCGGTGATGTCCGCGAGGACCCGGTGCGCGCGCACGAGCTCCTCGCCCGCCTGCGGGGCGGTGAGCCGCCGCCAGTCGCGATGCGCCCAGCCGTGGGAACCGACCTTCATCCCGGCCCTGACCAGCTCGCGCACGCCGTCCGCGGTGAGCCGCCCCGGCTCGCCGAGCCGTCCCGCCAGCACGAAGAACTCGGCTGTCAGACCGCGCGCGAGCAGCCGGGGAAGGGCGGTCTCGATGTCGGACGCGTTGCCGTCGTCGAAGGTCAGCCGAACGTCCGGACGGCCGGCGACCGCGTCGAGCACGCGCTCGAACCGGTCGACGTCGACCCACGTCCCGCCCTCACCCGGATCGAGCGCCCGATCGGCCCGCGGCCCGACGCCGTGCACCGTGAGGTTGATGACGCCGCCGGCGCCGCCCACATGGCCCTCGCCCAGGCCGTGATCGGCCTCGTCCGAACCGGGCTCGTCGTCCGCCTCCAGGCCGTGGCCGGCCCCGCCCACCCCGATGTTCCCACCCACCCCGATGCCCTTCTGTCACCCCGACGCGACAGACAATAGCTACGAGGTTCACAATTTCCTGCAATTTCGCACTGACCACATACGGCCACTGTCTTCCGCTTTGCCGAGCGCCCGCATCGGGGTTATCAATGGCCGAGTCAGCTCTGCGACGGCACTCGGTGACCGTGCAACACGCACACATCCGGCTGAATGGCATTTCAGGGCAAAGACGTTGTTTTCGGGGGCACCACAAGTGACCGTAATTGACGGCGTTAACTCCGGTACGGGCGGCCGGATCGCGGCGCGCGCATCCTGGTTCGCCAGGTACGTCCACCTGCTGGTCGTGCTGGACCTCGCGTGCGCGGCCACTGCGGGCGTCGCAGGTTTCGCGTTGCGTTTCTCCGGCTGGGACGAGAGCGGCCGGTGGCCCGACATCCTGCTCGCGATCGGGCTCCCCCTGGTCTGGGTGCCGTGGCTCTCGTTCGCGGGCTGCTACGACCACCGATTTCTGGGCAGTGGCGCGGCCGAATATCGGAAGGTACTGAATGCGGGTGTCACTCTTACTGCGGCCGTCGCGATCCTGTCATACGCCACGAAGGCGGAAGTCGCGCGCGGATATGTGCTCCTCGCATTGCCGCTGCTCGTGGCCCTGGACGTGGGCGCCCGAAGCGCCGCCCGCAACCGCCTCCACCGCGCGCGTGAGCACGGTGACTGCATGCGCCGCGTGGTCGCGGTCGGCTACCGCGACGGCGTCGCCGACCTCGTTCGCGAGCTGTCCCTGCACCCCCACCACGGGATGCAGGTCGTCGGCGTCTGCGCGCCCGAACCACCCGGCCTGACGGTCGAGGACGTCATGGTGCTCGGCGGCTTCGACGACGTCCCCGAGGTGGTCGAACGCTGCCACGCCGACGCCGTCGCCGTGCTCCCCTGCGTCGAACTGGGCGGGGTTCAGTTGCGCCGCCTCGCCTGGCGGCTGGAGAAGTTTCGGACGGACCTATTCGTCTCACCCGCCCTCCTGGACGTGGCGGGCCCGCGCCTCACCATCCGTCTGGTCGCCGGGTTCTCCCTGCTGCACATCGACCATCCTGAGCTGGCCGGTCCGGCGCGCGCCGCGAAGGCCGTCTTCGACCGGGTCACCGCGGCCCTGCTGCTGATCGCGGTCGCCCCCCTGCTACTGGTTGTCGCGGTCACCGTCCGGACCACCGACCCAGGCCCCGCGTTCTTCCTGCAGACGAGAATCGGACGCGCCGGACGCCGGTTCCGGATGGTCAAGTTCC
Organism: Spirillospora sp. NPDC052269; assembly: GCF_040679435.1. Taxonomy (NCBI): domain Bacteria; kingdom Bacillati; phylum Actinomycetota; class Actinomycetes; order Streptosporangiales; family Thermomonosporaceae; genus Spirillospora; species Spirillospora sp. NPDC052269. Next base: position 129,549 of record NZ_JBFAUU010000012.1, on the reverse strand, counting down.
GGACGATGGTCACCGACGCCGAGCGCCGGCGCGTCGAGATGACCAGCCGCGTCGAGAACGGCTCGGTGCTGTTCAAGCTGAAGCGCGACCCGCGCGTCACCCGGATCGGCCGCGTCCTGCGCCGCTACTCCATCGACGAGCTGCCGCAGCTGTTCAACGTCCTGCGCGGCGAGATGTCCCTGGTCGGACCGCGTCCGCCGCTGCCCGAGGAGGTCGAGCGCTACGGCCAGGACGTCTACCGGCGGCTCGCCGTCAAACCCGGCCTCACCGGACTCTGGCAGGTCAGCGGACGGTCCGACCTCTCCTGGGACGAGGCCGTCCGGCTCGACCTCCAGTACGTCGAGAACTGGTCGCTGCTGTTCGACCTGCAGATCCTCTGGCGCACCGTCCGCGCCGTCGTCAGCGGCAACGGCGCCTACTGACCCCGACGCCACATTCACCTACCGCCAGGTCAACGGCACCAATCGCCACGCCAACCGCACCCAACGACCGGCGCCCGCGGATTCCCGTCCACGACCCGGCTACAGCGGGACGTCCCAGAAGGCCAGTTCGTGCCGCATGCCCTCCAGGAAGTGGGCCTCGGCACGGGCGGGGTCGGGCGCGGCCTCGTCGATCATCTGGGCGATGCGGCGCGTGAGCTCGGCGAATCCGGGATCGGCGTAGGTGTCCACCCAGCGCCGGTACCGGGGCTCGGACGGCGGGTTCTTCGCGAGCCGCGCCCCGAGCGTCGAATACCCCCACATGCATGGATACAGGGCGGCCAGGCCCTGGCCGTAATCAGCCGCGGAGTCCAGCAGGAACTCGGTGTACGCCGTGCACGGCCCACCCTTGGCGGCGCCCCCGAGATCCGCGCCGAACTCCGACGAGAGCCCCCTGTGCAGGCTCAGCTCCTCGTGGAAGGTCGCGTGGGCGAGATCAACGAGATCCCCGAGGTGCCCGGACGGCGCCTGCCACGCGAGCCGCGAGAAGACCCGCACGTAGTCGAGCAGGAACAGGTAGTCCTGCTCGAGCCAGGACCGGAAGACCGCCTCGTCGAGATCACCGCGCCCGATGCCCCTGACGGTCGGATGCGCGAGCTGCCGCTCGACCCACGGCAGGCCGAGTTCTTCCAGATGCGAGGCGAGACCCATGCCCAGAGTCTGCCATCGCCCGGGCAGCACGAAGCCCCGCCGGAACCGAGGTTCCGGCGGGGCTCCGCCACGTCTGACCGATGTGTGGGTCGCCTCTCGGCGAAAGGCTCAACACGGCTCCAGCCGAACGGTATTCCGTGAAGGCGATAGGTGAGGCCCGGGGACACCAGGCACATCGGCCACGTGTGATGTAACGGCAGGCCCCCGCCAGGCATTCCCGGCCCCGGGACGTTACCTGGGCCACACCCTCCGCGGCCTCAGTTGAACGGCGGCCGGACGGCCCTGACCAGCGTATCCACGGCGAACCGCTCCTCGCCGTCCACCTCCACGGGGCGCCGCACCCGCTCGGCCCGCTGCACCGTCAGCCCCGGCAGCGCCGCCGCCACGTCCGAGGGCGTGTGCAGGACCGCCGGATCCTGCGGCCCGCCGACGCCCTCGGTCAGGTTCGTCCGATCATGCCCGACGAACATCAGGACCCCGCCCGGCGCCAGCGCCTCGGACGCCCGCGCGAGCACGCCCCGGATGTCCGGCAACTGCAAATAGGCGATCACCACCAGGTCGAACTCCCCGGCGGGCGGCTCCCACACCGTGACGTCCTCGACGAGCAGCTCGAGGGAGATCCCCCGCGCCTCCGCCAGCTCGCGCGCCCGCGCGATGCCGACCGCCGAGAAATCGACCGCGGTGACCGTCCACCCCAGCTCGGCGAGCCAGAGCGCGTTCCGCCCCTCCCCGCACGCCAGATCCAGTGCCCGTCCCGGCACCAGCCCCGCGCACTCCTCGGCCACGAACCGGTTAGGCCCGGCCGACCACACGAGTTCGCGTCCCGAATACCGCTCGTCCCAACCCCGCGCATCCACCCGAGCCAGCCTAGACACTCACCCCCGCTCCCGCTGACCACCACCGGCCACCCCAACCCCCAGAAATCCGAATAAGTAGGCTTCAAGCCACATCTTGAAGATTGCGGGGGTTGATCACGATCGACGGCTTCCTTCACACAGATCCGACCCCGCACGCCTCCTGGCGGATGGCCGTCCTGATGGGCGCGAACACCCGCACCTACAAGTTCGCCCTCGGCGACGCACTGCTCCATGCGGCGGCGGACGGTCGTGACGAGATCCCCCTCGCCGAACTCGCCCTGGCCTACTCTGCGGGCCTGCTCGACCACATCGCCCACGCTCCGCAGGCACCCTCCAAAGCGTCGCTGGGGGAGTCCGACTTCCTCACGCTGGCAGCCGCGGAGGCCGGAGAGAGCCGCCGGATCGGCCGTCCGACCGAAAAGCTCGTGGACGCGGCGGTCGGCAACATGCCTCAGATGGTCATGCGGATGTTCCACAACGTCTCACGCACCGAGGTTCCACACCGCTTCTACGAACTCACGGGAACCCGTCGCGACCGCGTCGTTCGGCTGACCCCGCATCTTCGGACGGTCGCGATGTCCGAGCAAGCCGACCTCCTGCGCGACGAGCTGTCGGCCCGCTGGAGCATCGTCGAGACCTCGTTCTCCACCGGAATCGGCGCGTCGCTGATGACCGAAGGACTCGTCGTCGACCACGCGGAACAGGTGCTCTATGACAAGCGCCGCCGCCGCGCCGTGGCCGGCGTCCGCGCGGCGTTGACCGGCTTCCACCACGGCCGCTGCCTCCTCTGCGACCAGGTCCTCACCTCGGACGAGAAGAGCCAGGTCGAGCACCTGTTCCCGTTCTCCCTCATGAACCGTTTCGCGAGCGTCGGCCAGTGGAAGGGCCCGGACCTGGACACGGTCTGGAACCTCGCACCGGCGCACCGCACCTGCAACGCCGAGAAGGGCGATCGCCTCCCGTCGGAGGTCGAGAGAGAGCGGTTGGCGAAACGCAACGCGGAGATTCTGAACTCCCCCCACCCGCTGAGGAAGACCTTGGTCCTCACGCTGAAGCTGCACGGGTGCGACCCTGGTGATCGGAATGCGTGGAGGAAGTTCATCCGGCGCGTGTATGCGCAGGTCGTGAGCTGAGAACCCGCGTTTCGTAGGATCGCGGCATGGCCACGGGACCCACGGGTGAGAAGCTCGTCCGCGACCGCATCCCCGAGATCATCCGCCGCGCGGGGCGGACCCCGGACGTCCGGACCGCGACCGCTGACGAGTACGCCGTCCTGCTTCGCGCGAAGTTGCGGGAAGAGGTGGACGAATACCTCGCGGACGACGATCCCGCCGAACTCGCCGACGTGCTCGAAGTGCTCCACGCGCTGGCCGCGGTGCACGGCATGTCCTCCGCTGATCTGGAGGAGGCCCGCGCGGCGAAGGCCGGTGAGCGCGGAGGGTTTGCGGGGCGGATCGTCTTGCGCGGGTGAGACCGGGACAGGGCTGGTTTTCCGGGGGTGGGGCGCGGGATGATCTTTGGGTTTGGTTCTTCCCGGAGGCGGTTCATGGATTCGTTGTTGCCTGAGAACGAGCGGACGCGGCATCGGCGGTTGCGGGGGCAGGGGAGCCGGGAGCGGGGGGATCTCGACGCGATTCTGGCGGCGGGGTTCGTGTGTCATGTGGGTGTCGTGGTCGACGGGACGCCGCTGGTGGTGCCGACGGTGTACGGGTGCGACGCGGGGACGTTGTACTTCCACGGGTCGGTGGCGAGCCGGAGTCTCGTTGCCGGGGCCGTGGACGAGGTCTGCGTGACCGTGACGCATGTGGACGGCCTCGTGCTGGCGCGGTCGCTGTTCGAGCACGGGGTCAACTACCGCAGCGCGATGATCTTCGGCGTGCCGCGGCGGGTCACCGACCCCGAGGAGAAGATCGAGGGACTGCGCGTCCTCACCGAGCACTCGTCGCCCGGCCAGTGGGACTACGCGCGGCGGCCCAACAAGAAGGAGCTGGCGGCCACGACGCTGCTCGCCTTGTCGCTGGACGAGGCGTCCGTGAAGATCCGCGTCGGCCCGCCGGACGATGGCGACAGTCCGGACGTGGCGCTGGGCCTCTGGGCAGGGGTTCTGCCGCTGGAGTCCCGGTGGGGCGCGTTGCAGGCCGACCCCGCGCTGCCGGCGGGGATCGAGCCTCCCGAGCACCTGACACGGCTGTCCGGAACGAAGGCGGACTGAGCGTCAGCCGTTCCTGCGGCGTCCCAGGATCCCGCGTCGTCCCTGGTAGGAGCGGATGCGGGCCTCGGTTTCCTCCAGGGTCTGGCGCGTCTTCTCGGAGATGTCGAGTTCGTCCGACGGGGTGGTGGACGTCGCCTCGACGAGGTCCAACTGGAAGTCGAGTTCGCTGGGCAGGCGGGCGTCGACGGCTTCGCGGAGTCCACGGCCGAGGTTCGCGGCGGCGTCGTATGCGGTCCTGATCAGCAGGTGCGCCCTGTCGTCGGCGTCCCTGAAGGAGTGGCCGTAGAGGTGGACGCCGACCATCCGGGCCTCGAGCGCGGCGGCCAGGAGGTTGGGGCCGGTGAGCGGCCACGCGGAGTCGTCGATGGCGTGGAGGATCGACATGGGCTCCATGCCGGTGACGGTCGCCTCGGCGATCAGGCGGCCCACGTCGCGGAACGGCGTGTCGCCAGGTAGGGCTTGCAGGACGATCCGGGACTCGTCGGCCGCGACGTGCGGGTAGCGGCCGGCAGCGTCCTTCCACCAGCGCTGGTACGCGGGCCAGTCGGCCATTCCGGGGTTGACGGCGCGTCCGCGCAGCACGGCCTCGGCGATGGCGGAACGGTTCGGCCCGGCGACCGCGCATAGGGCCCCGGCCAGGGCGACGACCAACGCCACCTGGTCCGGATCACGGGCCCATTGGCGGTCCGCCAGGTGTTCGACCAGCGCGTGCTGGACGGTGGTGGTGAAGCGGCGGAGCGATTCGTCCGCGACAAGGGACCCGAAGGTGGCGGCGTACGCGTACCGGTCGGGGATCTCCATGTGGACGGGAGCCTCGTCGGCGGTCATCCGCAGGAGGTCGAGGACGGCGGCGTCCGCGCCCCGGGTCGGCTGGACGTCGCCCAGCCGGTCCAGCCAGCTCCTGCGTTCGGACGAGGGCAGGCCGGTCAGCCAGCGGATCAGGACGACGGCGAGCCGGTCGAGCCGTTCGCGGCGGGCCGCCGAGGAGACGAGCAGCGCCACACAGTCCGCGCCATGCCGGGCGAACGCGGCGATCTCGGATGGCGAAACGGTCGTGTCGGACGTGCGCAGCGCATGGAAGGGATGCAGCAGGTCATGCGGCGCGACCCCGGCGAGAAGATCGAGCCAGGCGTCCTCGTGGTGGACACCCGCCTTGTCCAGGTCGGCGACCAGCGCGCAGATGAGGGTGGATTGGCCACGCAGGGCGCGAAGCATCGCAGGACGGTCGGCCGTGCGCGGATCCGTCCAGCGTTCTATGAGCTTTGCCGTGGTTTGAACCGGCGCGAGGCCCAGCCTCGGATCGCGGGACGTCCCGACCACGTCGGCCAGCAGCTTGTCCGTATGGCCAAGGGCATCGGCTAGACGGACGTAGGCGTTCGCATCCTCGGACGGAGAGCTCCGGACGCGTCGCAACACCTCGTTCGTAAGAGCACGCCACGGTTCGCTCGGGACGCCGACACCCAGCTCTTGCCACGTGCTCTGAACCGCAGCCAGTCCCCCACCAAGCCGGATCAAAGCCGCTAGGAGAAGCTCATGGTCGGACCGTCGGGGGAGTTCCTTGTAGCGTCCACTCTCCAGCAGAGCCGCGACCTCGGACACCTCGCACTCGTTCCGCCGCACGCGCTCGAGAACGAGGGCAGGACGGTCCAGATCCACCAGGATGTCGTACGCTCGGCTCGGATCCGCGTTCACCATGTACTCGGACCTGCCGGAGAGGTAGTGCAGAACCTCCAGCAGGCTGCGGCGCGAGGTAGACCGACGCAGCTCGTGCGCGTACGCGTGGGCGAGGCGAGTTTCGGTAGGCGGCTGCGGCTCCGAGGAACGCCAGTCGACTTCGAAGCTGCCCGGACGTGAGTGGTAGGCGAACGTCAGCCGGATGCTGGAATTCTCCCCGCGCAGCCAGGTCGCAGCAGTCAGCCCAGGACGCCACCCATAGGGGAGCAGTGCGGCGACCGCGTCTAGGAAACGGAGCCGGACGGTGTGGTCCAGGTCGTCCGCCCCGGTGATCGTGACGGGACCTTCGAGGAGCAGTGCCGCCGTGGTGGCGGCCCGTCCGAGCCAGTTGTGGTCCTCGATGTCGCGGGCGATGTCTTCAGGCGCATAGGCCGGGACGTCCAGCGCGGCCGGTGCGAAGCCGTCCGGGCCGAGCCCGGATACCGCGCGCACGAGGCTCGCATAGGAAACCGGTGCGTGGACGAACTGTTCGTACGGAAAGCAGCCGTAGCGCGTCCGGACGATCGGACGGCCAGCCGCGTCCGATCCGTCCGTCCAGTCGTGGATGGCGACGCCCAGGTAGCTGCCGCGGTCGTCGAGGACCTCGGTGAGGCTGATCCAGGGGAGCGCCTCCGCGCCGGTGCGCTCCGGCGGCGGGTTCCCCAGCGTGTACTGGTCGAGGATCGTGGTGAAGTCGTCGGCGTTGAAGAATCCGCCGCCGGTGCCGAGGATCCCGTAGTCGTCGTAGCTGCCGGGGGTCTTGCCGCGCACGGCCCAACCGGCCGAGAGGCCGACCGTCGTCATCCGGCGCTCCCGACCGGTCGGCTCCGGAGACCGCCGGTATCGCCGGACGGAGCCTGGGACAGCCGGTCCACCAGCCACATGATCGGCTCCATCACGTTGATCGGGCGGACCTTGCCGCGCAGGTGCATCGAGGTCGAGCCGTCCGTGTGGGTGCGCCGGACGAGGTTGCTGTAGTTCTCGTCGTCGAACTTCCCGGTCCGCGGGTCGATGTAGAAGCCCACGGCGGACGTCACGAAGTAGCGGGTGCGGTCGGGGGAGAAGTGCTGCCTGATCTCGCGGCGGATGGCGTCGATGTTACCGATGCCGTCCTCGCGGCACAGTTCCTCGAAGAACCGCTCGGCGACCTCGTCGTGCACGGCCGGGAACAGCAGGTCCGGGTCGGTCACCGACTCGTAGCCGCCGCGCCGCGCGATGTCGCGCACCCACAGGTGGTCGTATTTGGTGATGCAGACGGCCAGGTGGTGCGGCAGGTAGTGGTCGCCCCGGCTCTCCGGCGCGCGCTGGCTGATCTCCAGGATCGTCCGGTTGAAGAACTGGTAGGAGTCGCGGGCCTCGCGCTCGCGCGTCGGGTCGAGCAGCAGGATGAGCCCGCCGCACGCGGCCAGGTGCTCGACCAGCTCGCGGCGGTCCCGGCCGCCGCCCTCCCCGCGCCGGGACGGCTCGGGCGCGCTGGTCGCGAACCGCGGCCCGCCCGACGACCCTCCGGACGCGCTCGAGGCGAACCGGGGCCCACCGGACGAACCGGACCCCGAACCGCCGCTCGACGCGCCACCCTCGGCGCCCGCGCGGCTGTCGAACAACCGGCCGGGCGGATCGACGAAGTCGAGGTGCACGCGGACCGGGACGTCCCGCTTCGCGGTCGGCCGGTACCACTTCGTCCGCTCCCTGACCTGCCGTGTTCCGTGCAGCCGCCAGGACAGCTTCTCCGACGAGTTCGTCGCGTGCGGGAACACCCGCTGCTCGCTGAGCTGGTCGGTGCTGGACGCGAGGAACGCGGTCGAGCCGTCGTTCGCGCCGTCCAGCCGCCAGCCCGGATCACCCAGGCTCATCGCGATGCGCAGCGCGGCGAGGAAGGTCGTCTTGCCGCTCTGCGGCGCGCCCCAGATGCCGATACTGGTCTTACCGGGACGAACCTCCTCCATCGGAGGGGCCGGGGGGACGTCCTGCGGCGGCGTGGCGTCCCCCGCCTCCGGCCCGGGCGCCGTCTCCGGCGGGGGAGCTGTGGGCTCGGTCATGCGGGATCACCTTCCACGGGGACGGGGGCCATCAGCGGGAACGGGACGCTCGCGCCGCCCGGCGGGACGAGTCCCATCGCGTCCGCCAGCGCGCGCGGCGTCAGGCCCTCCAGGGTGAGTCGGCGGTGCGCGCCCAGGGCCGTCCAGTAGTCGCGGTCGGCGTCGGTCGCGCCGTCGAGGACGGCGACCAGCCGCACGCCGAAGCGGCGCAGCGCGTCGACCGCGGCGCGCCAGTCGTCCTTGCGCGGGCACGGCTGGGCGAGCTCGCGCAGCGGGTCCTGGCCCTGGCCGCGCGGATGCGGCGGACGCCCTGCCAGCACGACCAGCACGCGGTAGGGCGGATGGTGCACCTCGTTCAGCCAGCCCCGCGCGTCCCGTTGCCGCTCGAGGAAGCCGACGATCTCGACGAGCGCGTCCTCCAGCGGAGCCGCGTCGGACTGGTACGGCTGCGCCCGGCGCTCCAGCGCGGCGAACGCGTCCAGCGCGCGGTCGGGATCGGCGTCCCACACGCCCTCGACGACGGCGTCGCGCTCCTCCCCCAGCTCGAACGAGTGCTCACGGTAGCCGCGCACCGACACCCCGGCGCGCTCGCCCAGGTCGGCCGAGACCAGTTCGAGCGTTCCGGCGAGCAGGTCGCGGCGGGCGGCGGCCGGGGTCGGCGGGCCGCCCAGTTCGATCGCGCACATCACGTCCACGGTGGCGGCGGGCGCCGGGCAGGCCCGCGTGTGCGCGTACAGCTGGTCGAGCGGACGCGATTCCGGCCGGACGTCCGGCAGATCAGGCCAGCGGACGCGTCCGGGCCCCTCGAGCGCGGCGCGGAGCGACAGCACGCCGCGCGGCAGCCGGGTGGCCAGCACCGACACCGGACGCGGGTCGTACAGCACCTCGGATGTGGCGACGACCGCGAGCACGACGTCGTTGTCCGCACCGCCGGGCCCGCGCGCGACCCGGACGACGGCCTCCTGTCCGGTCATGCTCCCCGCCGGGAACAGCGGGACCAGGACGGGCTGTGCCGTCGGCCCGTCGAACTGGGCCCCGACCAGCCAATACGGCGCCTGCAGCGGCAGCCGGGCGACCGCGTCCGCCAGCTCCTCCACGGCGGGCCGCCCGATCCGGACGACCCGGACGTCCGGACGCAGCAGCTCCAGCCGGGCGATCGTCAGCCCCGGGACGGTCCAGCCGGGAGCGGAGTCGGCCAGGAGGGTCGTGACGCCGATGGGCAGCCGCTCGACGATCCGCGCGAGTTCGGAATCGAGCGCCTCGGTCAGCCGGGCCCGGTCGATGTCGTGCAGGCCGCCCGCGAGCTGGAACGCCCGCTCACCCGCGCCGGACGCGAGATGCGACGCGGCGAGCCGCTCCCAGGAGTGGTCCTCACGCGACCAAGGATCGCCGGGTCCGTCCACGGCGTCCGGCCGGACGACCATCACGGACACGCCGTCCGCGCCGACGTCGATCAGCACCGGCGACCGCGCGTCGTACCGGACGAGCTCGTCGAACGCCCACTGCGTCGTCCACGTGGACGGATCGCGGCCGAGATCGGGCCGGCCGAACTGGAGCGTCCACCCGCCGACACCGGGCGTCGCCGTGGCCGCCGTCCTGGACTCCTCGAGCAGGCGCGTCCGCTCCCGCTCGGCCTCTTCGCACGCACTCGTCCACTGGTCGCCGTCCGGAACGCCGCCGCGCACGAACGGCCGCGCCTTGTCGCCCACGCGCGCCGCCGCCCGCAGGTCGTAGCGGAACCGCGCCTCGCTCAGCTTCGTCCCGTGGACGTCGTCGTCGGAGGGCGTCCAAGCGCACTCCGCGCACGCGAAACGCGCGAACTCGTCCGGCACCAGCCCGCACACCGGGCACGGCAGCGGCGCCTCGAACTCGGGCGGAAATTCGGTTTCCAAAGGCAGCGGCGCGTCAGGATCCATCAGCCGCCTCCCCCGACTGGCGGATCCGGGTCACCGCCCGTCCCGCCGGTTTCGCCAGCGCCCCAGACCTCCACGCCGAGACTCGTCCATCGAGGACGGGTAGTTCCGCGTCTCCCCGTGCGAGCCTGTCGGACCGCTGGGACCGTTCTGCCCCCACGCCGGAGGCGGCGGCGCCCCCGTCCTGATCACCGGGGTGTTGACCGGCGGGAACGCCGGCCCACCAGGCATAGGCGGCCCGGACCGGCTCAACCCGCCGGGAGGAGGCGGAGTCATCGGCGGAACGCTCCCGTTCACCGGATGCCCGTTCCCATTCCCGTTCCCGTTGGACTCGGCGGAGAAGCGCCGGAGCTGCTCGCGCTCCCAACGCTCCAGTTCGAGCCGCTGCAACCGCCGCTCGACCTCGATGATCTCCTGAACGGACGAGTCGACCAGCTCGGTCCGCCGCTCCTGGAGCCGCCGGGCGAAGTCGGTCTGCCCGGAGTTCTCCCGCAGCCCGACGCCCTCCTGCTTGCGGACCTGGTCGTCCAGCAGCAGCCGGTCGCGCGCGCGGACCTTCTCCACGGCCTCGTCGTACGCGCCGGGCGGGCCGAACAGCGACAGCACCTTGACGATGATCGGCAGGCACTCCAGGACGGTGATGAACAGGAACAGCAGGAACCGCGCCCACTGCAGCTGGCTCTCGCCCGCGGACGCCCGGTCCAGGCCCTTCAGCCGGATGAGCAGCCCGGTGTTGTCCTTGTTGCTCTTCTCGAACGCCGCACGGTCGGACAGCTGCCGGCCGCGCAGCGTCTTCAACTCGTTCTGCACAGCGGGGAGCTTCTGCTGCGCCTGCGCGATGAGCACGTCCTTGTTCTTCGCCGCGGCCTGGTTCAGCGCGCCCGACTTCGTGCTGATCCGGCTGTTGATCTGGTCGATCTGCGCCTTCGCCTGGTCACGCCGCCGGACGAACTTCTGGTAGCGCGGCCCGTCGCCGCTGTGTCCGCTGGTTCCCTTGCAGCGGTCGCCGGTGAGTTCGCACGCGGCCTTGTCGTCGTAGTCGTTGAACTCCTTCTGCAGCGCCGGGAGCTGCGCCCGCAGCTGCTTGATCTCCGGGTCGTCCTCGGGATTGGCGAGGCCGTCGCCGGTGCGCTGCTTGAGCAGCTGCGCCTCCTGCTGCTCCAGCACCTTGATGCGCAGCGCGTCCGGCCCGCCGTCGAGGTTCTGCTGGAACTTCCGGGAGTCCTCGTCGTGGATCTTGTCCACGGCCACCGCGACCTCGTCGTTGAAGATCTGGAGCACCAGCGGCGTCGAGATGATCACCCCGAACAGCAGCGCCATCGCGACCCGCGGCAGTGCCAGCAGGACGGTCAGCACCCTGCCCTGGCTGCGGGTGAGCGACACGACGAGCCATCGGTCCAGGTTCAGGATGACCAGGAACCACATCATCGACAGCGGCACGGCCGCCCACACCGAGGCGCCGACCGCCATGCGCAGCGCGAAGAACATCGAGACGGACGCGAGCGTCGCCGTGGTGAGCACCGCGCCGCCGATCCCGACGTATTTCGCGCGGTCGGTCGTCGCCCGCCGCAGAATGTCGGGATCGGCTCCGGACAGCCACACCAGGGGGTTCTTCATAGGCCCCGTCCGTCTCGCAGGGTCATCCGTTGTGAGACGCCACTTCCGGGTCGAAAGTTCCGGCGCGTCCCGAAGAAGCCAGCCCCGGGTGAGCCATCGCGACGAACGCAGGCGCTCTTCCGCCTCGCGCTGCTCCGGAGCGAAGGAGGCCGGCGGCCCGCCCGGAAGCCGTCGTGGTTCGGGAGGGTCGTTCGGACGCGTCACCGCACCCCCGGAATTCCTCGATGGAACGGATCGAGAAGCGGGGTCAGCCTAACCCGAGCCATTCCGGCGCACCCCCACGAACACCGCCAACAGTGACGAAGCGTGACCCGACCGTGATGGTCCCCTCCGATGACCTGGCCGGGTTCGCAGCTCGCCCACGCCTGCTCCACCGGTGTCACTGATCGCAGCCACAGCATCGAAGGCATGACCGAAATCCGCCCGCTTCGCCGGCCCGCAAGTCCGGAGGATGGCCGAATAATTCGCCCTTACCTGCGAAAACTCTCGCGTTCGTCATGGGTCGTCATGATGCGCGAGACAGGGTTATCTGGCTCCGATAGAGCCGTCCGGAACGCGAGCATCGGTCTACGCTGACTGTCTGGACGTCTACGGAACCCCCCCATCGGAGACGTCCGCCAGCAGGCGTTTCACCCGCCCCTTCCCCTCGGAGGGAGAGTCTGCAATCATCCCGAATCCAGGGGAATTGGGGGATCTTGTGGAGCTACTCATCCACCTCGAGGGGTTCGAGGGAGACCGCGAGCTGCACTCGCTTCGAGGCTGGTTGCGTGACGAGCCGAGGCTTCGCGGGACGGCAAGGATGAAACTGCTTGCCACGCCCTCCACGCCGGGTCAGATGGGTGGGTCGCTGGAAGCGCTCCAGATGATCTTTACCGACGGCGTTTCAGCCAGTTCGCTGGCCGTATCGATCGCTGCATGGCTGGACAATCGGCGGAAGGCCAAGGGCAAGGCGAAGGACGCCGCGGCCGATGCCGTGACCATGGACGTCGTCATCCAGCGAGGAGAGACGCGGGTCTCCGTCTCGGGCGCCACAGTGGAGGAGATCCAAGCGCTCCTCGACCGGGAAGACGGCGCCGCACCGTGACGCAGCCCGATGCACAAGCTTCTCGGGCTGTGCTGATCGGTACCGCCAACTACGACCATCTGTCGCAGCTTCCAAGCGTCACCAGAAATCTCGTCGCTCTTCAGGAGGAGCTCAGCCGGCCCGAGATCTGGGGGCTCACGCCGCAGGACTGCAGAGTCGTCAAGGATCCGCGCGGCGCCATGGAGATGCTCCACCCGGTGACTGAGGCCGGGCGAGAGGCGTCCGGCGTGCTACTGGTGTACGTGGCAGGCCACGGAATCCGCGACGAGCGGGGCAATCTGCTCCTCGCATTGCCAGTTACGGATGAGGACGAGGCAACCCACAGCTACACCACCGTTGCCTACGACCAACTCCGTCAGACAGTCCGCCAGGCGACGGCTCAGTATCGAATCGTCATTCTGGACTGCTGCTACAGCGGTGCCGCCATCAACACGATGGCTGGAAGCGATGACTCAGGCAAGACGTGGATCGAAGGCAGCTACGTGCTCGCCTCGGCTTCGGCGACCGAGACGTCGATGGCGCCGGAAGGCGAGGAGCTCACCGCCTTCACCAGTGAGCTCGTCAAGGTCATTCGGGAGGGGGTCCCCAACGGGGAGGAACACCTGACGCTTGACGTGATCTTCAACCATGTGACCAGGGAACTGCAGTCGAAGAGTCGTCCGTGCCCTTGGAAGCAGGATCGTAATGATGCCGGGAGGGTGCCCCTCCTCAAGAATCGTGCGGTAGCCAGCCGCTCAGTCAACTCGCCGTCCGAGTATGGCGAGGTGGCTGGGGTCAAGCTGGGCCAGCTGTTTCAGTCTCGGCGTGAACTGAGTGACGCCTATGTGCATCGCGCGCTTCAGGCTGGCATCTGCGGCAGCAAACACAAGGGTGGTGCCGAGTCCATTGTGGTCTCCGGCGGCTACGTCGACGATGAAGACCACGGCGACGTCATCATCTACACCGGGCACGGCGGACGGGACCCCAGCACCGGCCGCCAGGTCGCCGATCAGCGTCCCGCCGACAGCGGCAACGCGGCGCTCATTGCCAGCATCACCAGCCGTTATCCCGTCCGGGTGATTCGAGGGGCCGCGGGCGATCCAGACCACTCTCCGCCCGTCGGGTTCAGCTATGACGGCCTGTACACGGTGGAGAGCTACTGGGCGAAGCCAGGACGGGACGGGTTCCGCGTTCTTCAGTTTCGCCTGGAGAAGTCCAACGACCAAGCCCCGCCGGTTGCCCCAACGGGCTCTCCTGAGGCTCGCGCAGGTTACGACCTTTCGCGCTGGGCCCCTGTCTCTCTCGACGTGTACCGGGACCGTCGCGTGGCAGCGTCCGTGTGCAGAATGCACAGCTACGAGTGCCAGCTGTGTGGGGTCGTCCTCCAGTCTCCGGACGGCCTGCAAATCACCCCAACCACACATCTGAAGAGCCTCGCGCCGCCGCACCACGGACCGGACGTCCCGGAGAATGTTCTGTGCCTCTGTCCCACGCACAGAGTGCAACTCGACCTCGGCATCTTCACCATCGAGGACAACCTGACCGTCATCGACGAGATCACGGGTGCTCCGGTCGGTGAACTGACTGATCATCCGCGGCGGAAGGTCAGCCCGGAGTACGTCCGGTATCACCGAGGCCTTTACCGCCAAAAGCGCTAATTCCCTCAGCGCCGGCGACAGGGAGAATTCCTGGCTGCGGGGGTGTTGCCGACCGGTGAGAGTTGCTAAGTGTGGGGTGGGTCGTGACTTTCCGACGTGGTCGAGGGGTGCGCGGTGGTGGCTGGCGGGGCGGCGGGGTCGCGGGGACGGCGGGCGCGTGAGGAGGCGCTCGAGCTGGCTCGGCGGTCGCGGGAGGCGTGGGAGCAGGCACGGCGCTGGGACGCCACGGAGAATGAACGGCGGGTCGCGGCCACGTTGCTGACGCTGACCGCGGACGGGTGGCGGCTGCTGGTGGAGCGGCGCTGGCCGGGGACGGCGTCGGCGGACGTCGACATGATCCTCGTCGGCCCCGGTGGAGTGTTCGTCGTCGGCATCAAGGACTGGCGGGACGCGCCGTCCGTCGAGAACCAGCTCAGCGGGGGCGGCCGGGAGTGCAGCGACGAGATCGCCAAGATGCTGGCGATGGCACGGACGGTCGAGGAACGGACGGCTGCGCTCGGCATGTCGCCGGTGGCCGTCCAGCCGCTGATGGTCTTCGCGGGGCACCGGCTGGACGAGGCGCTCGGCCGCGTCCGGCTCGTTGGGCGGGAGGACGTTCTCAACGTGCTGCTCGCCGCGCCGAAACGGCTGAACGCGCCGATGGTAAGGGCGGTCGCGACGCACCTGGAGGAGGGCTTCGCGGCCTACGAACCCTGCGCACTTCCGGAACGTCCGAGCACCGACCCGGGCGAGGCGGAGTCGCTGTTCGATGTCGAGGAGGTCGAGAAAGCAGCGCTGGAGTCCGTCCTGCACGGACCGATCGAGCAGTGGATGACGTTCCTGCACCCCGACCAGGTGGCGATTGCGCGGCGCGACTGGAGCGGCCCAGCGCGGATCAGCGGTCCGGCCGGAACCGGGAAGACGGTCGTGGGTTTGCATCGCGCCGCGCACATCGCGATGCGCACGACCGGCCCGATCATGTACGTCACCTATGTGAACAACCTGCCGCGCGTCCAGGGGCGGCTGTTCCAGCGGATGGCCGGACACCTGGCCGATCGGGTCGAGTTCACCAGCTTGCACGGATGGGCACAACGTCTCCTCACTGGCCGCGGGGTCCGCGTCAACCTCGACCGCCGCCAGGCCGAGGACGCCTTCTCCCGCGCCTGGCTCCAGGTCGGACGCGGTAGCGTCTTGACCGAGATCGACCCGCTCCCGCACTACTGGGAGCAGGAGATCCACTACGTCATCAAGGGACGCGGCCTCACCACGCTCGAGGAGTACCGGACGGTCAGCCGCTACGGCCGCCGCACCCCGCTCCAGGCCGCGCACCGCGAGGCGGTCTGGCTCCTGTACAAGGAGTACGAGCTGCTCCTGGGCCGCCGCGACGTCCACGACTTCAACGATGTCCTGCTCATGGCCCTGGACGAGCTGCGCGAACGTCCGGCCTCACCGTCCTACACCGCCGTGATCGTGGACGAGGTGCAGGACCTCACCCTCACCGGTGTCCGCCTCCTGCACGCCCTCGCGGGCGACGGTCCCAACGGCCTCCTCCTGATCGGCGATGGCCAGCAGGCTGTCTATCCAGGCGGTTTCCGTCTTGGGGAGGCCGGCGTCGGGATCAAGGGACGCGGCGCTGTCCTGCGCGTCAACTACCGCAACGCCGCCCCGATCCTGGATGAGGCGCTCCGCCTGGTCTCCCAGGACCCCTTCGACGACCTGGACGGCCCCACCCCCAACGGCCACCGTACGGTCGAGACGACCTACCACGACGGACGCGTCGTCCACGCCGCCGCACGCTCCGAGTCCGGCCACGACGAACACCTGGTCAAGGCGCTCATCGCGCGTGCCGAGGAGGAGGACGCGCTCGCGAGCACCGCCGTCCTCTGCCGCTCACGCAACGACGTTGAGCACTACCACCGTCTCCTGACCCGCGCGGGCCTGCCCGTACTTCGCCTCGACAACTACGACGGCCGCCCGGCCGACGCCCTGAAGATCGGCACCTACCTCCGCGCGAAGGGCCTGGAGTTCAAGAACGTCTACCTGCCCGCCTTCAACGCCCGTCCTGCCACTCCCGGCGGCGACCCGACGGCCGACGAACGCGCCGCCCTCACCCGCCGCCAGACCTTCGTCGCCATGACCCGAGCCCGCGACGTCCTCTGGCTCGGCACCATCGTCCCGGAACACTGAGGTCTCAGGGTCTGCCTGCTTGCGAGCCAGGATTCAAAGGCTTGAGGGCCAGCGTTTTCGTGCTTGAGGGCTAGGGTTCGCGGGCTTGAGGGGGCTGAGGTTTGCGGGCTATTGCTGCATACATGCCGGATTCGATCGGAGTTGCGGTCGGGGTGTTCGGGGGTGGGCGCCAGTCGGCGGTGTAGACGAGGCCGGGGGTGAGGAGGTCGGTGCCGGTGAAGAAGCGGGAGACCTCGGCGGCGGTGCGGGTGTGCAGGGACGCGGAGGAGTGCCGGTCGTAGACCTGCTCGGCCTCGTGGGCGATGTCCGGGTCCGGGTCGGACGTGCCGTGGGAGATGACCAGGTGGCTGCCCGGGGCGGTCGCGGACATCAGGCGGGTGACGATGCCGTGCGGGTCGTCGGCGTCCGGGAAGAAGTGCAGGACGGCCAGGAGCAGGACGGCGACCGGACGGTCGAAGTCGATCAGGTTCGTGACGTCCGGGTGCGCCAGGATGCCTTCGGGGTCGTGCAGGTCGGCCTGGACGAGCGCGACGCCGTCGGTCCGGGCGAGCAGCGCGCGGGCGTGGGCGGCGACGATCGGATCGTTGTCGATGTAGACGACCCGGGCGTCCGGATTATGGAGCTGCGCGACCTCGTGCACGTTCTGCTGCGTGGGGAGACCGGTGCCGATGTCGATGAACTGGTCGATCCCGGCATCGCGGACGAGGTGCGTCACCGCGCGGCTGAGGAAGGCCCGGTTGTGCCGGCAGGCGGAGAGCGTCTGGGGCGCGGCGCGCAGGAACGCCTCGGCGGCGACGCGGTCGGAGGCGTAGTTGTCCTTGCCTCCGAGAAAGTAGTCGTAGATGCGCGCGGGGCTCGGCACGGTCGTGTCGACTCCGGTCGGCACCCATTCTGCGGTCATCGCTTCTCCCACCGGGCGGCTACGGGGCGATCCTAAGCGGCCTCCACACGCCGGGCGAGGGATTCGTTCCAGGACGGGCGGATCGCCTGAGCTGTTCGCCGTGGCTTCGCTGGTCGCCTTGGGTCGTGGATGTTCGCGTTGAGGGTCGACTGTTCGCTATGAGCGGTAGTGCGGAGAGCGGAAACCCCTTGAGCGGATGTGGCGTCCGGGTGATAGCACGGAGACATGAGGCTATTGGTTCTTGGCGGGACGGAATTCGTCGGACGGGCGGTCGTCGAGGAGGGCGTCGCCCGGGGCTGGGAGGTCACGGTCTTCAACCGGGGGACGCACGGCGCGCCCGAGGGGGTGGAGGCGCTGCGCGGCGACCGCAGCGCGCCGGACGGCCTGGACGCCTTGAAGAAGGGCGAATGGGACGTCGTCCTCGACACCTGGTCGTGGGCGCCGTCGGCCGTGCGGGACGCGGCGGAGCTGCTGGCCCCGCGCGCCGGGTCCTATGTGTACGTGTCGAGCAGGTCGGTCTACGAATACCCGGTGGCGGGCGACGGGGACGAGAACGCGCCGGTGGTCGAGGGTTCGCCGGACGAAGACCAGTACCACGACCGGGCCACGGACTATGCGCGGGTCAAGGCCGGGGGCGAGTTGGCCGCGGTCCGCGCGTTCGGTGACCGGGCACTGCTCGCGCGCGCCGGCCTGATCCTCGGCCCGTACGAGAACATCGGCCGGCTGCCGTGGTGGCTGAACCGGGCCGTCCGGGGCGGCGAGGTGCTGGCGCCCGGTCCGGCCGAGCTGAAGCTGCAGCTCATCGACGCGCGGGACCTGGCCAAGTGGGCGCTGGGCGCGGCGGCCCGGCAGGTCGGCGGCGCGTTCAACGTGACCAGTCCGATCGGGCACACGACGATGCGCGAACTGCTGGAGGCGTGCGTCCGGGTGACCGGCGCGGACGCCCGGCTGCGCTGGGCCGACCCGGACCCGATCCTCGCGGCGGGCGTCCAGCCATGGCAGGACCTCCCGATCTGGGTTCCTCCGGGTGAGTTGTACGAGTTCCTGCACCGGACGAACGTGGACAAGGCGCTCGGCGAGGGCCTGACCTGCCGTCCGGTCGAGGAGACCGTCGCCGACACCTGGGCCTGGCTCCAGGGCCTCGGAGGGGACGCGCCGCAGCGGGCCGACCGTCCGCGGGTGGGCCTGGACCCGAAGGTCGAGGAGCAGCTGCTCAGCGGGACGGCTTGAAGAGGTAGCCGCCGTCCCGGACCGCGTCGAACACGGCGTCCGCGGTCCGGTCCGCGCTGAGCCCGGACGAGTCGAGGACGTACTCGTCGTAGTGGCCGTCCAGGGCGTTGAACTGGGCGTGCAGGTCCCGGACGGGGCCCGGATCGGTGAGATGCCGGTCCGGGTCCCGCGCGGTGGCGCGCGCGACGACGGTCTCGACGTCCGGACGCAGGATCACGTAGTGGAACGGCGTTCCGCGCCCGGTGAACTTGTCCAGGAACCACGGCCCCATGACGCCGTCGCAGACCACCGTGTATCCGCCCGCCGCATAACCGAACGCCGCGCCGGCCACGACGTCCATCACGGTCTCGTTCTGCGCCTGCGACTCGGGCAGATACGGCATGATCAGCCCGCGCTTGATGAACGCCCAGAAGTCGTCGGTGTGCAGGTGGACGCTGTGCTCGAACCGCTCGGCGAGCAGTCCCGCGACGGTCGTCTTCCCCGCCCCGGGCGGCCCCGCCAGGATGATCACATTCCCCATCGCCCCATCCTCGCGCTCCCACCACCCACCCTGTCCACTCCGTTTCCCCGAAGCACACGGCCGTGTCAGTCGCGCTGCAGGCCGGCGAGCTTCTCCGGATTCACCTGGAAGCGGAGGTTCTGGATGCGGTCGTCGAGAAGGTCGTAGGTGACGACGCCGACCGGCTGCCCGCCGATCACCGAGAGCACGGCCAGCTCGCCGTTCACGGTCGCCGCCTCCAGCGTGACGCCCGCCGAGACCGGCTTGGCGAGCGTGCCGAGCAGCCAGCGCGCGACGTGGTCGGGCCCGTGCAGCGGACGGCGCGCCGCGGTGATCTTGCCGCCGCCGTCCGACCAGCAGGTCACGTCCGGTGCGAGCAGCTCCATCAGCGCGTTGATGTCGCCGCCGGACGCCGCCTCCATGAACCGCTCGGTGAGGACGCGGCGGCGCTCCGGGTCGTCGTCGTACCGGGGACGGCGGGCCAGCACGTGCTCGCGCGCGCGGTGCGCGACCTGCCGGACGGACGCCTCGGGCCGGTCCACGAACCCGGCGATCTCGGCGTGCGAGAACCCGAACACCTCGCGCAGCACGAACACCGCGCGCTCGACCGGGGACAGCGTTTCCAGGACGACCAGCATCGCGGTCGAGACGGTGTCGGCCAACTCGGTCTCCTCGGCGGCCCGGTCGGGCGCGGTCAGCAGCGGTTCGGGAAGCCACGGCCCGACGTAGGACTCGCGGGTCGCGCGGGCCGACGTCAACCGGTTGAGGGCGATGTTGGTGACCGTCCGCACCAGGTAGGCGCGGGCGTTCGCGATGTCGGAGCGGTCCGCCTTGTTCCAGGCGAGCCACGCGTCCTGGAGGACGTCCTCGGCGTCGGCGACGCTGCCCAGCAGCTGGTACGCGGTGCCGAACAGCAGCCGCCGATGCTCGGTGAACGGGTCGTCCGTCGGTTCGGGGATGGTCATCGGGGTGGCCGCCCTTCCGTCAGCGGGTGGTCCGGCCACCCTTGGAGAGGTAGGGGTAGACATTGAAGCGCCTGCTCATGCGGAAGGTCGGGATGGGGCTGCTGCTGACGGTCTCCTTGTAGCGGGCGGCCGCGCGCCCGGTGAGGATGAACCGGCGGGGCGTGTCGTCCGCGCGAACGAACTGGATGAGCGCGTCGCGGCGTCCGAGGCTGAGCGGCTGGTGGAAGTACCCGAACCGGAACGGCTTCGGGTCGCGACCGCGCAGCACCCGGAAGATGTTGTCCGCGGCATGCGTACCGGTCGGGATCCCGCTCTGGCACGTCCCGTGAATGTCGCCCCACTTCTGCTTGATGGCGGCGGCGTCGCCAATGGCGAACACGTCCGGATGCGACACCGAGCGCAGTTCCGCGTCCACGACGACGCGTCCGCTCTTGTCAGTGGTGATTCCCGCGGCGGCGGCTATGGCGGGCACGCGCACGCCGGTCGTCCACAGGGTCACGTCGGACTGGACGACCGTGCCGTCGGCGAGCTCGACGCCGTCCGGCAGGACCTTGCCGACGGCCTCACCGCTCCGGACGGAGACCCCGAGCCGCTCGAACACCTTCCCCAGGTAGGCGCGCGCCCGGTCACCCGTCATCGCGGCGGGCTCACCCCGGCTGACCAGTGTGACCTTCAGTTCCGGACGGCTCTCGGCGATCTCGGCGGCGGCCTCGACACCGGTCAGCCCGCCCCCGCAGACCGTGACGGTCGCGACGCCGGACTCGGTCAGGCGCGCGGCCAGCCGCTCCGGCTCGTCCAGGGTGAACGCGTGGTCGTCCGCGCCCGGGACAAGGGACGTGTCGGTGCGGCTGCCGAGCGCGAACACGAGCTTGTCGTACTCGAGAACACCCTGGTCATCAAGGGTGACGCGGTGTTCCTCGGTATCGACGGCGGTGACGCGGCCCTGCCGGAACACGACTCCCGAGCCGTCCAGGATGTCCGGGATCCGGTGGACGGGGAGGTCCTGCCCGGCGGCGGTCTGGTGGGTGCGCAGCCGCTCCACGAACCGGTCGGACGGGTTGACCAAGGTGACCGTGACGTCCTGGTCGCGGCGGGTGCGGTGGGCGGTCCGGACGGCGCACATCATGCCCGTGTACCCCGCGCCCACGACGACGATGTTCTTGCGCATCTTCCTCATCTCCCTGAGGACGTTCCCGTTGGACGCCCATGGGACAAACGGATCACGCCGTTCGTGACAGGTTCACAGGTGACCTGCGTCACGCGGGTAGATCGTCGGTCACGCCCCCGGACATATCCGTCCCCCGACGGCGTCGTCCCAGGTCAAAATGGGCCCCGGTATGGCTGGATACCAGCATGATCCGATCGCGACGATGGCGGAGGCACCGCCGTCTGGCCCCGCCGCTCGCCCTCCTCGGCGCCACCTTCGCGATGGGCGCCGCCGCGATCAGCCTGGGCGCCGCCGGAACCGGACGCGCCCCCGCGCCCGTGGCCGTCCCCCCGCCGTCGACCGCGACGCCGGCCGCCCTCGGGTCCGGCCCCCACGCGTCCAGCGTCGGCGTGAACCTGGCCATCCGCGGCATCCCGGCGATCGGCCAACCCGCCTTCTCCGGACGCCTGGGCACCGCGGGCACCCAGGACGCGAGCGACCGCGCCGACTACTCCCACGACCCCGACCACGTGAAATCCCTGGTCACGGTCGCGAAACCGTCGGGTCGCACGTCCGGCGGCGCATGGGCCGCCACGAGCGCTCCCAACGCGTTCGGCATGGCCCTCTCGCCGCGCGGCCCCGAACTGCTCCGGATCGCCACCCTCCACACCGACGCCCGATGCCGTCCCCCGCAGGTGCGGACCACCCTCACCAAGCCGACCGTCGCCGGCGTTCCGATCACCGCCGGCGAGACCCAAGTCCCGGTCACCGGCGCGCAGCTCGGCTACGGCCGCGTCTCGACCGGCCTCCTCATCGTGCGGATGACCCGCGTCCAGCGGACGACCTCGAACACCGCCGAGGCCCGCGCCGAGATCACCATCGACGGAACGCTGTTCGGCGAGAGCACCCGGATCTACTCGGGCCGGATCGCGCGCCTGGTCCTGGGCGACGTCCAGGCGCAGTGCCCCGGAACGGCCTCCTCCCCCGAACCGGCGGACCTGATCGTCCGCAAGACCGTGGACAAGGCCCGCGTGCACGTCGGCGGCCCTGTCCGCTACACCCTGACCGCCCAGAACGACGGCGGAACCTCCATGGACGCCCGCTTCGAGGACGACATGACCAGACTCCTCCGCCACGGCGTCTACAACGCCGACGCGACCGCCAGCAAGGGCCGGCTCACCTACCAAAGACCACGCCTGACCTGGACGGGCCACCTGTCCCCAGGCCAGGAGGCGAAGATCACCTTCACCATCACCGCCCGCCGCGTCGGCAAGATGCGCAACGTCGTCGTCTGGGACACCCCCTCGAACCGAGCGATCACCCAGGTGCTCCCCAAACACGCCAAGTAACCAACCCCACCCGCTCCGATGCCCGACCCGACCCGGGCGAGGCGGGGGACGCTGGCGAGGCCGCGATCCCGCCCGCCTGCCTCCACCCCATGAGGTCACGGATGAACCCAACGGTCTCGCCGAGCGCCGTCGCCGGACCCCTGCCCGTCCCCGCCCAGCTGCGCCGACGCCTCGGACGGCCTGACCAGGGCCGGCCCACCCACTGACCCACCCCAGCCCAAACCGCTCACAAGCACCCACAGCGACCGGCAGCCGGACAGTCCCAGGCCCCCCTTCAGAGCGCGCCCGTCCTCGGAGTTGGTGCGGCGACCACGTTCGACGACTGGGCGACCGCGAGGCCGAGCCTCCTTTAGAGCGCTCCGGTCCCCGGGGGTTGCCCAGAGCACGCTCCCGATCCGACGGCGACCGGGTAGTCGCGACGCCGAGCAGCTTCAGCAACGCGCGGGCCGTCAGGCTCGTCCTTCGCGCGCTCTCGATCGGAAAGCGCCCCCGATCGGCAATTGGGTGGTCGCGACGCCGAGCAGTCCCAGGAGCGCGCGGGCCGTCAGGCTTGTCCTGCGCGCGCGCTCGATCGGAAGGCGACCTCGGTCGGCAATTGGGTGGTGGCGGGGCTGAGCAGCTTCAGGAACGCGGGGCCGTCAGGTTTGTCCTTCGCGCGCTCCCGTCCGGAAGGCGGCCTCGGTCGGCAATTGGGTGGTCGCGAGGCCGTTCAGGCCCGGGAACGCGCGGGCCGTCAGGCTTGTCCTGCGCGCGCGCTCGATCGGACGGCGACCCCGATCGGCGACTGGGGCGTCGCGAGGCCGAGTAGCCCTGGAATGCGCGAGCCATCAGGTTTGTCCCTCGCGCGCTTCCGTCCGGAAGGTGCTTCTGTAGGCGGAGGGGGAGGTGCACATGATCCGGGTGAAGTGATGGCGGAAGGTGGCCGGGCTGTCGAACCCGACCACGGCCGCGATCTTCTCCACCGGGGTCGAGCCCTCCTCCAGCAGAGGCAGGCTGGCCATGATCCGTTGGTGAAGGACCCAGCGCAGCGGACTGGTGCCGGTCTGCCGGCCGAAGTGCCGGATGAAGGTGCGGGGCGCGAGGCAAGCGACCCGCGCGAGTTCGGCGATCGTCAGCGGGCTCGTCAGGTTGGCCAGGGCGTGATCCATGGCACGCGCGACAGCGTCGTCCGCCGCGGGCTCCGGAACGGCGGCCTCGACGAACTGCGCCTGCCCCCCATCCCTGTGCGGCGGAACGACCAGCCGCCGCGCGACCGCGTTGGCGACCCGCGCGCCGTGGTCCTTGCGGACCAGGTGCAGGCACAGATCAAGGACGGCCGCACTCCCCGCGCCGGTGATCACGTCATCGCCGTCCACGTACAGCACGTCCGGCGTGACGTCGATCTTCGGATGACGCCGTCGCAGCAGGTCGGCGTACCGCCAGTGAGTCGTGGCGGCCCGCCCGTCGAGCAACCCGGCGGCGGCCAGCGCGAACGCCCCGGAGCAGTTCGACACCACGCGAGCACCTCGCCCATGCGCCGTCCGCAAGGCGTCCACGAGCGCCCCCGGCACCTCACCCCGGACGTCGGGCACAGCCACCACGATCAAGGTGTCCGCAGTGGCGAACGTCTCCAGCCCCTGATCAGGCGTCATGGAGAACCCGCCGATCATCCGCAGCGGCCCCGGCGTAAGCCCGCAAACCCGCAGGTCGTACCAGGGCACACCCAGCTCAGGCCGCGAAAGTCCGAACACCTCGACGACCGCGCTCAGCTCGAACGGCGCCATCCCGTCAAAGGCCAGCACCGCCACCTCGTGCCCTCGCCCAACTCCGATCATGGCCAGATCTTAACGATCAACGGCATTCACGCCACTGTCCCGCTCCAGCCAAAGCGGCCACCATCGATCAGGACAGCCCGTCCCGAATAGACCTCCCTGCCAATGCGGCCCCCAACAACCCTCGGAACAACCCCAGTCAATGCGGCCCGTCCCCAACAGCCCGTCGGTTAATGCGACCCCTTCCCGGCAACCCCCAGAAGCACCCCCATCCCAACCGGCCCATCCCAACACCTGCGCGCCGCCTCCGCGGCTGCCGACTGCCCAGAAGGCCGCGGCTGCAACGCGTGACCGCCCACGTGCCGCGGCTGCAACGCGTGACCGCCCACGTGCCGCGGCTGCAACGCGTGACCGCCCACGCGCCGCGGCTGCAACGCGTGACCGCCCACGCGGCGCCGCTGCAACGCGTGACCGCCCGCGTGGCGCCGTGCAACACATGTCCACCATGTGCGGCTGCTGCAACGCGTGACCGCCATGTGTGGTCGCTGTGCCACGTGGCAGCCGGGCGCATCGCCGTTGTGGTGGCCGCCCCGAAAACTCCCCCTGGGCGTACAAGGAGCTTCGGGGCTCCGATCTTGCACAAATCAGTTAGGAGTCGATCGTGACCGTTGACGAGATCCAGACCGAGAGCGCCGCTGTGCGGTACTTCACCTCACGGCTGGCCCACGAGACCGACCCGTCGGACCTGTTCGCCCAGATGGAGGACGGGACGGACAAGGTCATCGTGGTGGACTCGCGGGCTCAGGAGGCGTGGGACATGGGGCACGTCGCGGGGGCCGTGCACCTGCCCCGGCCGGAGATCGCCGCTCGGCATGGCCAGGTTCTCGATCGGGACGCGCTCGTGGTCGTCTACTGCTGGGGACCGGGCTGCAACGGCGGGGTGAAGGCCGCCCTGGAACTGGCTCGGCTCGGCTACCGGGTCAAGGAGATGATCGGCGGGTTCGAGTACTGGGCCCGCGAGGGGTACCCGGTCGAGACCGCCGCCGGTGTCAGCCGTCGTTCTCCTGACCCCTTGACCGCTCCGGTGGCCGGCATCACCTGCGCCTGCTGACCCTGGCATCACCTCCTCCCATGGGCCGGACGAAGAGGACAGCCCTTCACCCGGAAATGATTTACCTGTCGCCCAGGAGCTCCCGGCCCCTCCAGGAACCGAAGGGGCCGGGAGCTCCACCGGCCGCGACCTGCGCCCGGGTCCGCCTCCCCCCGGAGCGGGAACCGGGCACAGGCGCGGCGGTGGACATGGACGCCGCCTCCGCACCCTCCGCGGCGGGCTCGGGGCAGGTCCACGTGACCATCGTCGCGGCCGGTCCGGCGCGCTTCCAGCCAGCGCCCAAACTGTGGATAACCTGTCCACAGGGAGGCTTTTCCTCGTGGACAGGCGGTCCGGCCGTCCAGTAGAGGCCCCTCTCCCCGCGGGCTCGCGGGGCGCCAGGCCCCAGACCCGCCCACAGTGGCCGAGGAGATGGGGATCACCTGCGCGCACGTGGGCAGACACCGCCGAAATGGTGCGTGTGACGTGAGCGTCCGTTCGAGATGGGCATAAGCAGGGGGCCTCCCGACGTTAGGATGAACAAATCGCTCTTATGACGCTCGCCCGAACTGCGGCGGCGTCACGACTGGCTCGTCCTTGCAGCGCACGAATCACGGCCGCCTCCCGGCCCCTGTGGTGCCTCCCGAGACGCGCCCCCTCTCGGAAGGTATTGCGTGACCGACGTTTCTGCTGCCCATGCCCCGTCCACCCCTGTGGAGGACGTCGCGGACACCGCGAGGGCCGAGGCACAACCCGGCTTCGCCGAACTCGGCCTGCCGGAGCCGCTCGTCGCGGCGCTCGCCCGCCAGGGCATCGAGTCCCCGTTCCCCATCCAGTCCGCCGCGATCCCGGACGTCATGGCCGGACGGGACGTCCTCGGCCGCGGCAAGACCGGCTCGGGCAAGACCCTGGCCTTCGGCCTGCCGCTGCTCGCACGCCTGGAGGGCCGCCGCGCTGAGCCGCGGCGTCCGCTGGGCCTCATCCTCGTGCCCACGCGCGAGCTCGCCCAGCAGGTCGTGACCAACCTGGAGCCCCTGGGCCGGTCCCTGGGCCTGCACTTCAAGACCGTCATCGGCCAGACGTCGATGTTCAAGCAGATCGACGCGCTGCGCCGCGGCGTCGAGATCGTCGTCGCCACCCCGGGCCGCCTCAAGGACCTCATGCGCCAGGGCGCCGCCGACCTGTCCGACCTCGAGATGGTCGTGCTGGACGAGGCGGACCACATGGCCGACATGGGCTTCCTGCCGGACGTCACCGACATCCTCGACGAGGCCCGCCTGGGCGGTCAGCGCATGCTGTTCTCCGCCACCCTGGACAAGGACGTGGACGTCCTCGTCCGGCGCTACCTGAACGACCCGGTCACCCACGCGATCGGCCCGGTGGACGAGCCCGTCGACACGATGGACCACCACCTCCTCCTGGTCGCGCCCAAGGAGAAGGCGGCCATCACGGCCGAGATCGCCAACCGCGAGGGCCGGACCATCCTGTTCGCGCGCACGAAGCACGGCGTGGACCGGCTCGCCAAGCAGCTCACCGACGCGGGCGTGCGCGCGGCCGGCCTGCACGGCGGCAAGTCCCAGGGTCTCCGCACGCGCACGATCGCCGAGTTCCACGAGGGCACGTTCGACGTCCTCGTGGCCACGGACGTCGCCGCGCGCGGCATCCACGTCGATGGCATCAGCCTCGTCATGCACGTGGATCCGCCGGCCGACCACAAGGACTACATGCACCGTGCCGGACGCACCGCGCGCGCGGGTGAGAAGGGCACCGTCGTCACGCTCGTCCTGCCCCACCAGGTGCGTTCGACCTCTGCGATGACCCGCCGCGCGGGCATCGAGGCCCCCAAGCACCGCGTCGCCTCCGGTGACGAGGAGCTGACCCGTCTCACCGGCGCACGGGAGCCGTCCGGTGTGCCGATCGTGGGTCCGGTCATCCCCGAGCGCCCGCGTCGTGAGCCGGGCCGGGGCCGCCGTGGCGGCCGTTTCAACGGTCAGCGTCGTTACGACGGCCCCCGTGGCGGCGGTCGTCGCGAGTTCGACCGCGAGGGACGCTCCGACGGCTTCCGCCGGGACCGTGACTCCGACGGCGAGCGGCGTGGCGGTGGCCAGGGGGGCTACCGCGGTCGCGACCGTGGCTTCGACGGCAACCGCGGTGGCAACGACGCCCGCGGAGAAGGATTCCGCCGCAACGATGACCGGAGCGAGCGCCCCAACGGGGACGACCGCCGCGACAACGGTTTCCGTAACGACCGTCGTGAGGGCGGCTACCGCGGCGACCGTTCCTTCGGGAACGACCGTCGTGAGGGTGGCTACCGCGGCGACCGCAACTTCGAGGGCGACCGCAGGGGGAACAACTTCTCCGGCGAGCGCCGCGAGTACTCCGGTGAGCGCCGTGATGGCGGCCGGGGTTCCCGTGGCGAGCACGGCTTCTCGGGCGACCGCCGTGGCGCTGGCGCCGGAGCCGGCGCCGGCTCCGGTGCCGGCCGTCGCAGCGGCTCCTACGGTGGCCCCCGCCGTGAGGGCTCCGACCGCAGCCGCGCGCGCTTCAACTAAGCGCCAGAAGGCCTAGACGGGCCGTCGACACTTCGGTGTCGGCGGCCCGTCCGCTATTTGTACTGGGAAAACATCACCTCGGACGGAGTTGTCCACAGTTCGGCGCCCAGTTGGCCCTCACCGTCCACTACCACCGAGGATGGAACCCGTCAGTCGTCGAGGGCCGGCACCCGCCGACCCCGAACCCGACGGGAGGTGATCAAGGCATGGAGATCGGCCCACTGGGGTGCGGTGAGATCGCGGGGCAGCGCCGCCGCCCGGAGCGGCTGGTCGTCCAGCCACTGGATGATCTCTGACTCCGCGGCGGGAGCGGCACGGGTGAGGATCTGCCGGAGGCCACGGCCCTTCCCCGTGAAGATCCGATGCACGAAGGACTGGTAGGACGCGCGCTGTTCCGTCCGGACGAGCGGCCGCGCACGCCGGTCGATCGTCATCAGCCCGCCGTCCACGTCGGGCCGCGGCCTGAACGCGGCGGCCGGGACGCGCTGGACGAGTGAGAACTCGTACCACGGCCACCATTGGGCCGTCATCAGCGTCGCTCCCCCCACGGCCGCCCGCCGCCGCGCGACCTCCCACTGCACCAGGAGAACGGCGTTCGTCCACCCGTCCGCATGCAGGACGCGGCGGAGCACCGAGGTCGTCAGGTGGAACGGAAGGTTGCCGACCAGCACGCATGGCCCGTTCGGCAGCCCGTGACGCAGGAAGTCACCACGGACGACCGTCGTGGCGGGCGAGACGAGCCGTCTGAGCGTGGCCGCGTGCCGCCGGTCGATCTCGACGGCGGTCAGCGGACGCCCGAGCCGCTCGAGCGGAAGGGTGAGCGCCCCATCACCCGCTCCGAACTCGAGCACCGGCCCGTCCGTCCGGGACACGAGATCAACGAAGGAGGCGATGACACGACGATCAACGAGAAAGTTCTGGCCGTACTCGTGACGGCCGGCACCATGAGTGCGCAAGGGGAGACTCCGGGCTTCGCAGGCGACCCGGGCAGCGCTGAACGCCGCCCAGCATGTCCAGTCGGTGCTGAAGCGGCGGAACCCGAAAACAGGTCAACCGCCGCTACGGGCGGCGGATCCTGATGAACGCAGCAAACGCTGCGCCTGCGCAACACATGAACCCAAGGCTATTCATCCTCCTTCCAAAACCGCAAAGCAATAACCCACCCCCAACCCGAGCCACGCCTACCAGGCCCGGGCGCCCCACAAGCCGTCGTTGCCAGGCAGGGCAGCTCGCCGTGGCCGGCCCCGCAGCGCCACACCACGCCGCGTTCGCCGCCGTCCAACCGGGCCCTGACGGACGCTGTTGAGCGTTTGGCGAAGGTCGCTGACGGGATGGTTCTGGCGCTGATCCGGTTCGCGCGGGTTCGTCACCGCGCCCCGGCGTGGCCAGCGCGATCACTGGTCCCTGGACGTTCGACCACCTAGGCTCACAGCTCGCGGTGGCTTGCCCCGCGGCGCCAGGCCGCGCCGTGTTCGCTGCCGTCCAACCGGGCCCAGATGGACGTTGTTGAGCGTTTGGCGATGGTCGCTGACGGGATGGTTCTGGCGCTGATCCAGTTTGCGCGCGGGTTCGTCACCGTGCCCCGGTGTGGCCAGCGCGATCACTGGTTCCCGGACGATCAACCACCTGCGCGCGCAGCCCGCCGTCGACAACACCGCAATCCGACCTGTCTCCGCAATCCGACCCGTCTTTGCACTGCGCCCGTGTCCGCATGGTCCGTGCCGTGTCCGTGCCGCGCCCGCGCCCGCGCCCGTGCTGCGCTGCGCTGTTTGTCTGTGCTGCGCTGTGCCCCTGGCTTGTAGCGCATCGCCCCATGACGTGGTGTTCCACATCGAGATGGGGCATGCCGAGCGTGCTGTGCTGGTCGCGTCGGTCCGGGCCGTACTGGGGTGTGCCGGGTTGGGGTGTGTCGTGCCGGGCGTGCTGGGCCGCACCGGGCCGGGCCGCACCGGGCCGGGCCGCACCGGGCCGGGCCGCACCGGGCCGCGCCGCACCGGGCCGTGCTGCGTTGGGCCGTGCTGCGTTGGGCCGTGCTGGGCTGGGCCGCGCTGGGCTGGGCTGTGCCGGGGCAGGGTGTGCTTGCTGGGTTGGGCGGTGGTGATGGTGGTCAGTGGGTGGGCGGTCGGGCGTGTGTGGGAGGGGCGCCAGGCCGGTGTGGTGGCTGGGGAGGCGTGGGTGAGGGGGTAGAGGGGTCAGCCTGCTTCTTCTTGGAGTTCGGTGGGGGGCGGGGCGGCGGCTTCGCGGAGCTTGTCCTGGAGGATTTGGAGGCCTTCCATGCCGTCCAGGGAGAGGGCGGTCAGTTCGTCCAGGGAGATGAGGGGCTGGTTGCGGAGCGGGGGGCGCCAGCCTTCTTCGGGGGTGTGGCTGCGGAGGACCTTGGCGGGGATGCCGCCGATGACGGAGTGGTCGGGGAACTCGCCGCGGACCACCGCGCCGCCCGCGACGGCGACGTTCCGGCCGAGCCTGGTGCCGGGGAGGATGATCGCGCCGGTGCCGATCCAGCAGCCGGAACCGATGACGACCGGGTTGTTCTCCGGCCACTGGCGGCCCACGGGCATGTCGAGGTCCGCGTAGGTGTGGTTCTGGTCGGTGATGTAGACGTTCGGGCCGGTGAAGACGTCGTCGCCGATCTCGATCGACTGGTGGCCGACGATGTGGGTGCCGCGGCCCAGCGAGCAGCCCCTGCCGATCTTCACGATGACGTCCGGACCGAGGTCCAGGCCGGGGACGAAGCCGGCGGAGATCGTCACGTGGGTGCCGACGAGGGTGTGGGCGCCGATGGAGATCCACGGTTCGCCGTAGATCGCGCCGGACGGGAAGCCGATGCACACGCCCTCGCCCAGGTGGGCGAAGCGGCGGCGGCCCGGGGTCTCGGGGGTGATCTCGCCGTGGCGCTGGATCCACTCCCAGCCCCGATGCACGGCCAGGTGCAGGCCCTGCCGGGCTCTGCGCTTGAGGAGCCCGGTGAGCTGCTGCCCCAGCGGACGCGATGTCGGCGACATGGCGCCACCGTACCGGTTGGTAGTAACCGCAAGGCCCGGCTAGCCCTGCATAGGTGGACGAACGCATCCGTCTGGGGAATTTCCCCACGGGTGGGCATGGAGAAGGACCCGGCTTGGCGGGTCCTTCTTCCGGAGTGGCGGGTTCGCCGGGCTATTTGGTGTGGGACGAGACTCGGTCGATGTGTTGGGAGTCGGCCGGGTCGGCGGCGGACTCGTCGGTCATCATTTCGGCCGTCTGGGCGGCGTTGCGGCGGGTGAGGACGACACCGGCGACACAGGCCGCCGCCGTTCCGGCGAGCAGGGCCACCATGACCGCGCGGGCCCGGCGGGCCGGACGGCGCGGTTCGATGCGGTGGGCCGTCTCGGAGAGCGCGGAGCTCACCTTCGGGCTCAGGTCCGATTCGACGTACTTGGCGGCATCACGCAGCCTCGGGGCGCTCCAGGCCCGGAAGGCCAGCATGCGCTCGGCGGCGGCCTCCCGGCCTTGCTGTGCCGCCGGGCCCATCCGCTCCCGCGCCGTGGAGGCGCCGTCGCGGCAGGCCGACATGCCCTGGCGGAACGACACCTGCGCGCGGCCGAGCCGAGAGTCGGCCTGTCGGCGTCGACGGATACTCATCTTTAGGGACACGCTAACCTCCCTGTTTGCGAGGTCCTGTCAGGCAGCCTTCCCATGCAGCGGGAGGTAAACCCTGAAAGAGTGATCAACGCGTTACTCAGGGTGGACAGGAACGCCGCCGGTGACATGCGCCGTGACCGGCTCAGACGCAAGCATCTCGATGAAGAGGGGGCCCGAGTGGCTGAGGAAATCTTTGCGACGCTGAACACCAACCAGGGCAAGATCGTGGTTCAGCTGTACCCGGAGCAGGCTCCGGAGACGGTGGCGAACTTCGTCGGCCTGGCGGAGGGGACCAAGTCCTGGCGGCACCCCGAGACGGGTGAGGACAAGACCGGCACCTCTCTCTACGCCGGGACGATCTTCCACCGGGTGATCGACGGCTTCATGATCCAGGGCGGTGACCCGCTCGGCAAGGGCATCGGCGGCCCCGGTTATGAGTTCAAGGACGAGTTCCACCCCAGCCTGAAGTTCGACAAGCCGTACCTGCTGGCCATGGCGAACGCCGGACCCGGCACCAACGGCTCGCAGTTCTTCATCACCACCAACGTGGAGCACACCCGCCACCTGACCAACCGCCACACGATCTTCGGCAAGGTGATCGAGGGCACCGGCGTGGTGGACGCGATCGTCAAGGTCCCGACCGGCCGCGGCGACCGTCCCGTCAACGACGTCGTCATCGAGTCGGTGACGATCGAGCGGCGCCAGTCGTAAGACTAGGTAGGGGGAGACGGCTCCGGTCCATCCGGACCGGAGCCCGCCCCCCGGACCTCACCCGGTCCGCGCTCCGGTTCGCCGGCACGCGGACCGGCCCCGCCGCCGCACCACCCCAGGCCCCACGGAGCCGCCACGATGAGCACCGACCAACAGCCCGCACCCGAGACGCCGGTCCCGACCTGTTACCGGCACCCGGGCCGGGAGGCACACCTCCGCTGCAACCGCTGCGACCGGTACATCTGCCCGGACTGCATGCGCGACGCGGCGGTCGGTCACCAGTGCCCGGAATGCGTCGCCGAGGGCAACCGGGGAGTGCGCCGGCCGCGCGCGGCCGCGCCGGGCAGGCGCCCGTCGGACCAGCCCGTGGTGACGTACGCGCTGATCGCGGTGTGCGTGCTGGCCTACATGGGCGAGATCGCCTCGAAGCGGGTCGTCCCGGACTACATGATGCTCGGCGCCTGGACGCGCCCGGACGGCAAGCTCGCCGCCGGCGTCCTGGACGGCGAGTGGTACCGGCTGATCACCTCGATGTTCCTGCACCAGCAGCCCACCGGCACGAGCTTCGGGTTCGCGCACATCCTGCTGAACATGTGGGCGCTGTACGTTCTGGGCCCGCCGCTGGAGATGGCGCTCGGCCGGGCGCGGTACCTGTCCCTGTACCTGCTGGCCGGGCTGGGCGGGAACGTCCTGCTGCTGCTCGTCGCGCCCTACACCGGCGCGGTCGGCGCGTCCGGCGCGATCTTCGGACTGTTCGGCGCGTTCTTCGTGGTCGCGCGGCGGAGCGGAGCGCCCACCGGGCCGATCCTGTTCCTGCTCGCGATCAACCTGATCTTCACCTTCTCGGTGAGCGGGATCTCCTGGGAGGGCCACGTCGGCGGCCTCGTGACCGGCCTCGCCGTCGCGTTCGTCTACGCCTACGCCCCGGCCGTCCGGCAGCGCTGGCTGCACATCGCCGCCCCCCTCGCCGTCCTGGCCCTGTTCGTCATCCTCATCGTCGTCAAGGCCGCCACCTTCACAGCGGCCGCAGGAACCGGCCTCACCTGAGCCCCTGGGCCCGCCGACGGCCCCGCCATGCCCTCATCCACCGCTGCCCGGCCGCCGACAGCCATGACCTGAGCGGACGCCCCGACGCCGGTCGGGACGACGACACGGCCGAGCTCATCTCGGCGGCCGGACGGATGCCCCGTCCAACTGCCGCCCGCACCGATTCGGGCGATCCCAAGGCTCCTGAGCCAGTCGTCGGCGAGCCATCGTCGGTGCCCCGGCCGGCCGCCCTCAGCGCCTCTGCTCAGCCGCTTCCACTGCCCCAGGGCCGCCCCTGCAGCCAGTGCCCCTGGCAGTTGCCGCCAGCGCCTCGCTTCGACCGCCTGGCCCGGCTCAACCGGACCTGGCCTGGCTTGGTCCGGCTCGGCCCCGCGCTGCCTGGGCTTGCCGCGCTGGCGACGCCCTTCGTCTGGACAGCTGTCCCCCGGCGGAGGTGGTGACGGCCTCATGGCTACCGGGGCAGGGGGCGCTCACCCTCCGGAGTCCCCAGCCTGTGGATGACGGAGACCGTTCCAGCCGGACGGCTTCTACGGCATCGGTCATCGGAGGGGGCGTGGCGGCAGGGAGTGAAGGGGTGGATGCGACGCTGCCCGCGCCCCGGACGGCGGGCGCGGGCAGCACTACAGGCCGCGGCTCCTCAGGGGAGACGCGGCTGGACGGGGCGCCGGAGAGGGACTATCCCCAGCCTGTGGATAACTTTCGTGGATTCAGGCCGTGAAGAAGTGGGTACCGGTCAGCGCCACTTGGTGGACAGACCGACACCCAGGATGATCGCCACGAAGCCGATCAGCAGGTTCCAGCTCTTCAGGCCGGTCATCAGCGGGATGTCGACGCCGGTGGCGGCGCTGACGTAGTAGACGGCGATCCAGGCCAGGCCGACCAGCCAGAGAACGACCATCGTCGGCGCGAGCCAACGGGGGCTGACCTCGGGCGCCTTGGACTTCTGCGGCGGCGTGTAGACGGCCTTCTTGCGCACTTTGGACTTGGCCACGGTGGGTTCTGTCTCCTCGGGCGGTCGGCCGGCGGCACCGGTCCGCGCATGGGTGGTTTGTCGGTTAGCGTAGTCGCTGGTGAGCAGCGTACGGCGTCGAGCGTGGGGAAGCATCATCCCAGCTCTCACGGTCCTGGCGGGAGCCTTGTTCGCGGCGAGCGCGAGCACGGCCCGCGGTACCGACCTGCGCGACACCGGGCGGACCCGGATCACCGAGCTGATCACCTCCGAACAGCGCCGCACGCTGGGCGAACGCGCCCACTACGACCGCCTGCGCAAGGACGTGGACGGCCTGTCCCGGGCCGCCGGAAGCGCCGACGCCCGCGTGAACCAGGCCCAGGGCGAAGCCGATCGCCTCGCCGGGCGCGCCGGAATGACCCCGGTCGGCGGGGACGGCGTGCGGGTCGCCCTGGACGACGCGCCGCGCGGCACCCAGGACGCGCCGCCCACCGGATCCAACCCCGACGACCTCGTCGTCCATCAGGCGGACGTGCAGGCCGTCGTGAACGCGCTGTGGGCGGGCGGCGCCCATGGCATGCAAATTATGGACCAACGGGTTATCGGCACCAGCGCCGTCCGGTGTGTGGGCAATACGCTGATCCTGCAGGGGGTGGTGTACTCGCCGCCGTTCCGGATCACCGCCGTCGGCGACCCGGACCGGCTCCGCGCCGCGCTGGACGCCTCCCCCGCGATCTCGGTGTACCAGCGGTACGTGCGCGCCTACGGGCTCGGCTGGTCGGTGCGGACGCTCCGGCGGGTCACGCTGCCCGCCTACACCGGGAACGTGACGATGAAGCACGCCACGGTGCCGCCGGACGCGGGCGACGACGCGGCCGGAGGCCGTCCGCCGGAGTGATCCGGAGGGGACGTCCCGGCCGCGCTGTCCGCCCGGACGTCCGGCGGCGCCCGCGGAGTGGGAAGGGGACGGGCCGGTGCGGGTGCTGATCCGCGGACTGGGCGAGCTGTGCATCACCGCGGGCCTGGTCCTGCTGCTGTTCGTGACCTACGAGCTGTGGGGGACGGGCCGCTACACGCACGAGCAGCAGGACAGGCTCTCCAAGGAGATGATGCGCTCCTGGGCGTCCGGGCGGCCCGCGGGGGCCGGGAAGATCACCACTGAGCGGGTCAGCCTCGGCAAGGGCCTGGCGATGATCAGGATCCCGCGGTTCGGGTCGTCCTACCACTACGTGGTGATCGAGGGCGTGTCGCTGGCCGACCTGCGCAAGGGCCCCGGCCACTACCCCGGCACGCAGCTGCCCGGCGAGGTCGGCAACTTCGTGGTCTCCGGCCACCGGACGACCTACTCCGCGCCGTTCAACCGGGTCGGCGAGCTGAAGCCGGGGGACGAGATCGACATCGACACCCGGGACGGCAAGTACGTCTACAAGGTCACCGAGAAGCAGGTGGTGGACCCGACGGACGTCCAGGTCACCGCGCCCGTGCCGTTCCACCCCGGGGCGCGGCCCAGCAAGCGGATGATCACCCTCACCACCTGCCACCCGATGTACTCGGCGGCCGAGCGCCTGATCGTGTTCGGCCAGCTGTCCGCCGAGTACCCGCGGGTCACCGGAAAGTAGGAGGACGGTCATGTACGCGCTGATCTGGCGGCTGCTCCCCGGCGGATGGCCGATGAAGACGGCGGTCGCGGCCGGGCTGGTGCTCGTGGCGGCCGCGATCCTCTGGTACGCCGTGTTCCCGTGGGTCGAGCCCCAGATCCAGTTCGACCACGGCGTCATGAACGGGACCCCCGCCACCACCCCGCCCACGTCCGGCAAGCCCGCCCCCTAGAAGACGAGCTTCGTGCGCTCAGCGGAGGCGATGCCAGGGACCGGGGTGGTAGGTCCCGCGCCGGTCGATCGTGCCGCCGCGCGCGTACATCCACTCGGCGCCCAGGCTGACCAGGGACGAGCATGAGACCGACCCCACCCCCTGGTGGTTCACGGCGTCCACGTACACCGTCGTCGGCGTTCCGGGCTCCTTCAGGGCGACGGTCATCCGGACGGCGCGCCCGTCCGGCCGGACGTCCCGCGCGCAGACCTTCACCTTGAGGTACTCGTGGCCCGTTCCGCGTGGCGGGCCCCAGTGGCCGTAGCCCGAAAGCCCCCGCACATCGTCGTAGTCGAACGCTCCGTACAAGGGCGTCGCCGGGGCGGGGAACACGAGCGGAACGCCGGAAATCAGGGTGCGAAAGAGCATGGGGGAGCCTTTCTGATCTCGGAGGGGTTCCGAGAGATTACGCTCCGCGCACACGCTCTCACCGCCGTTCGGCGTGTTGTGGGGAATCCGGGGAGAATGGTGGGGTGCGTGTTCTCGTCGTGGACAACCACGACAGCTTCGTCTTCACGATCGTCCAGTACCTGAGGGAGCTGGGCGCGGACTGCCGGGTCGCCGATCGCGACGACGTCTCCGTGGCCGACGCCCGGGACGTGGACGGCGTCCTCATCAGC
Source organism: Spirillospora sp. NPDC052269 (assembly GCF_040679435.1). Lineage (NCBI taxonomy): Bacteria > Bacillati > Actinomycetota > Actinomycetes > Streptosporangiales > Thermomonosporaceae > Spirillospora > Spirillospora sp. NPDC052269. Next base: position 92,883 of record NZ_JBFAUU010000012.1, on the reverse strand, counting down.
CCCGGCCCCGGCCATCCCGCGGACGCCGGCGTCGCCCTCGACCTGGTCTGGGACGCCGTGGAGCGCGACGTCCCGCTGCTCGGCGTCTGCCTCGGCCACCAGGCGATCGGGCACGTCTTCGGCGCGACCGTCGACCACGCGCCACAGATCGTCCACGGGGAGACGAGCCCGATCGAGCACGACGGGACCGGGGTGTTCGCGGGCCTGCCGAACCCGTTCGCGGCCACGCGCTACCACTCGCTGGCCGTCCGCCCCGAGACCGTCCCGGAAGGCGTGCTGGACGTGACCGCGCGCACTCCCGACGGCGTCGTGATGGGCCTGCGGCACCGGTCCGCGCCCGTCGAGGGCGTCCAGTTCCACCCCGAGTCCGTGCTGTCCGCATGTGGCCACCGGCTCTTCCGGAACTGGCTCCTCACCTGCGGAGAATCTGCTTGATCAGGCCCCGCGGGGTTTGCGGCGATAATTCTGAGTGGCTCATGTAACGCCGATACCTCCGGGTACGAAGACATAGCGAGAGGGCTTCCGCCATTGCCCCCGAGTGGCGGAAGCCCTCTTCCATGTCCAGGCGCAGTCCAGGCGCAGCCCGGACGAAGGCCCTAGAGCCGAAGACGAGAAGACCCGGTCCCCAACGGGGACCGGGTCTTCGTCGTTCAAGCCGTCACTGCTGCGGCGGCGGCTGGTTCTGGTCGGGCGGCGTGGACGGCTGCTGCGGCGGCGTCACGATGATCGTCACGGACGAACCGGACGGCAGCTTGGTGCCCACCGCAGGGCTGACGTTCCACACCGCGCCCGGCGGGATCGTCGCGTCCGGCGAGGGCTGCTCCTGGACGACGCAGGTCAGGTGCATCCTCACCAGCCGCCGGCACGCCAGGTCCTTCGGCAGGCGCTGCAGGTTCGGCACCGCGACGTCCTGCGCCCCGGAGGAGACGAACAGCGTGACCGAGGAGTTCGGCGCGACCTGCTCGCCGCCCTTCGGGTCCGTCTTGATCGTCATGCCCTGCTGGACCTCGTTGGACGCGATCCGCTGGATGTCGACCTTGAAGCCGCGGCCCTCCAGGGTGCTCTTGGCGTCGGCCTCGGGTGTGCCGGTGACGTCCGGGACGTCCACCTTCTTCGGCGGCTCCGGCCCGCGGGACACCACGAGGGTGACCATCGAGCCCTTCTTCACCGTCGTGCCCTCGGCGGGGTCGGATCGGATGACCTTCCCCTTGTCGACGTCCTTGTTGAACTCCTTCTGCGGATCCGCGGCGACGGTGAAGCCCTGGTCCTTCAGCGCCTTGGTGGCGTCCTCGACGCTCATGTTGGCGACGGCCGCGATCTTGACGTTGTCGTTGCCGCCCTTGGGCGCGACCAGCCAGCCGAGCAGCGCCGCGGCCGCGAGCACGGCCACCGCCGCGCCGATCCACATGGCCGCCTTGCTGCCGCCACCCCCGCCGCCGTTGTTGCCGTGACGGCCGTTGCGGCCGTAGTCGGCGTCCTGCCGGTAGTCGCCGTACTGGACGGGCGGGAGGTCGTAGCCGTCCTGCCGCTGCACCTGCGTCGCACCCATGACCTGGGTGTGCTGCGGCTGGCCCGGCTGGACGGTCGTGGGCGCCGCGCTCAACATCATCGTGGACGCCGCGGTCGACGACACCGGCTGCCCGTGCAGGGCCCGCTGGACCTCCTGCCGGAACTCGCCGGCGTTCTGGTACCGGTCGTCCGCGGACTTCGCCATCGCCTTGAGCACGATCGCGTCCGCCCACTGCGGGATGTCCGGATCGATCTGGGACGGCGGCGTCGGCTCCTCCCGGACGTGCTGGTAGGCGATCGCGACCGGGGAGTCGCCGGTGAACGGCGGCCGCCCGGTCAGGAGTTCGTACAGCACGCAGCCGGTCGAGTAGAGGTCGCTGCGGGCGTCCACCCGCTCGCCGCGCGCCTGCTCGGGCGACAGGTACTGCGCGGTTCCGATCACCTGCGCGGTCTGGGTCATCGTGGACGCCGAGTCGTGCATCGCGCGGGCGATGCCGAAGTCCATGACCTTGACCTCGTGCTGCCGGGTCAGCATCACGTTGGCCGGCTTGATGTCGCGGTGCACGATGCCGCCGCGGTGGCTGTAGTCCAGGGCGCGCAGGATCCCGTCGGTGATCTCCAGCGCCTTCTGGGGCATCAGCGCACGGTTCTCGCGCAGCAGGTCGCGCAGCGTCGAACCGTCCACGTACTCCATGACGATGTACGGGATGTGGGTGTCGCCGATGGAGTCCTCGCCGGTGTCGTACACCGCGATCACCGACGGGTGGTTGAGGGACGCCGCGGACTGGGCCTCGCGCCGGAAGCGCTCCTGGAAGATGGGGTCGCGAGCCAGGTCAGGGCGCAGTGTCTTGACCGCGACCACGCGATCGAGCCGCTGGTCACGGGCGCGGTAGACCTCGGCCATGCCGCCGCGTCCGATCACGGACTCCAGCTCGTAGCGGCCGCCGAGCAGCCGAGGTTGACTCATCTGTGCACATTCCCTCGTACGTCGTCACCCTGTCCCCCGAACCTAGCCTTCCGCCGCGGGGACGCGGCGGAGCCGTGCTCGGAGTTGACGGAGTCGTGGCGCGTCCGGCCATGGCCGGGCCGGAACCCGGCCGGGTGGAGGCGCGCCCCGTCCTGGCTCCCCGAGAGGGTACCCGTGCTCACTTCTTCATCACCGCGCGCATGATGGCGGCGGCGATCGGGCCGGCGCCGTGAGCGCCGTCCCCGTCACCCTCGCTGATCACCGCGAACGCGTAGCGCGGGTGGTCGACCGGGCCGAAACCGACGAACCAGCGGGCGTTCGGGAAGCCCTTGCCCTGCTCGGCGGTGCCGGTCTTGCCCGCGATGTTGTCACCCTGGAGGTTCTTCGCGGTGCCCTCGGACACCACGGCGCGCATCATGTCCCGCAGCTGGCTCGCCGTGTCCGACTTCATGGCCTGGGAGAACACCTTCGGGGACGCCTTGTACACCTCGGACTGGTCCTTGGCGGTGGCGCGGTTCACGAGGTACGGCTGCATGATCTTGCCGTCGTTGGCGACCGCCTCGGCGACCATCGCCATCTGCAGCGGGGTCGCGCGGACGTTCTCCTGGCCGATGCCGGAGCGGGCGGTGGCGTCCTGACCGGTCGGGATGGACTTGCCGGTCGCCAGGTCGGAAATCGAGACCGGGACCTCGCTCTTGGCCGCCTTCACCAGGGGCTCGACCGGAACAGCCTGCCCGAACCCGAACTTGGACGCGCCCGCGTTCAGCTTGTCGATGCCGAGGTCCATCGCCATCTTGCCGAACGTGGTGTTGCAGGATTCGGCGAAGGCGCCCTTCAACGAGGCCTGGCCGGCGCAGCTTCCGCCGTCGTGTGAGTTCGGCAGCTCCTTGCCCGACTCCGGCAGGATCAGATGGCCGGTATTGACCTGCGAGCTCTCGGTCAGCCCGAGCTGCTCCATGCCGATCGCGGCGACGACCGTCTTGAAGGACGAGCCGGGCGGGAACGTCTGGCTCATCCCGTTGTCGAGCAGCGGCTGGTTCGTGCCGCGCATGGCGTCCAACTGTTCGAGCAGCTTGCCGCCCTTCTCACCCTTCTGCGGGGCCACGTCGGTGGGGTCGAACGAGGTGTTGGACGACAGCACCTTGATCGCGCCGGTCTTGATGTCCACCACGGCCGCCCCGGACCGCCGGGACGTCCCGTTCACCAGCTGCTGGTAGGCGATCCGCTGGGCCGCCGGGTCGATGCTCAGGTCGACGTTGCCGCCCTCGGGCTTCTTGCCGATGAACTGGTCGAACCAGCGCTGGTGGGTGATCCGCTTGTCGGTGCCCGAGAGCAGGCCGTTGTAGGCCAGCTCGATCTTGGAGCCGCCGCCGTTGAAGAACCCGGTGACGGGCGCGAAGATCTTGCCGTCCTTGTAGTTGCGGCCGTACTTGGGGTTGTCCTTGCCGGTCGGGGTGGACCAGGCGAGCACCTCGCCGCCCGCGGTGATCTGGCCGCGCGGGTTGTTGAACACGTTGCTGAGCTTGCGAGTGTTGTTCAAGTCGTTCTGCAGCTTGTCGGCCTGGCTGCCCTGCACGTAGTTCACCTGGGCCATCAGCCCGAAGAACAGCAGTCCGGCGAACACGGCGACCCGCCGGACCGGCTTGTCCATGTTCACGACGCGGCTTCTCCTCGCTGGGGGGCTTGGGGGCTACGGGGGAGGTGGGGCCGGGAAGGGGAGTCTGCGCGGCGGGCCCCCGGACGAGCGGACGCCGGGCGCGGGCCCGGCGTCCGGAGGGACCTCGGACAGGAGGTCATCGCAGGCTCACGATCTGCGTCATCCCCTCGTCCTGGATGGCCTGCGGCGCGGGCTTGCGCGCGTCGTGGCTCATCCGGACCAGGATCGCGATCAGGATCCAGTTCGCCATCAGCGACGACCCGCCCTGGGACAGGAACGGCGTGGTCAGACCGGTCAGCGGGATCAGCTTGGTCACCCCGCCGACGATCACGAACACCTGCAGCGCCAGGACGAACGAGACACCGCCCGCGAACAGCTTGAGGTACGGGTCGCGCGCGGCGACCGCGGTCTTCATCCCGCGCTGGACGATCAGCGCGTACATGAGCAGCAGCGTCATCAGGCCGGTGAGGCCGAGCTCCTCGCCCACGGAGTCGAAGATGAAGTCGCTGAACGACAGCGGCGTCAGCCACGGCTTGCCCTGGCCGAGCCCGGTGCCGAGCACCCCGCCTTGGCCGAGTGCGAACATGCCCTTCATCAGCTGGGCGCTGTCGGAGTAGTCGCCGCCCATCTTCGTGCAGGCCCACCAGCCCGGCCCGACGAGCCGGGTCTGCATCGCCGTGGCCTTCTGCCCGGCGGCCTCCTGCTGCACGGCCTTGGCCTCGAGGGTGATCTTGGCCTGCTTGAAGATGTCGGTGTTCGGGTTGACCGGAACGACCTTGCCGTTCTTCATCAGGCAGCCGCCGTCGAAGTACGGCCGGGGGTTCTGCCAGATGTCGATGCGCTGGTTCACGTGCGCCATGAACGGCAGCAGCGTGATCACGAACACCGCGACGGCCAGCAGGCCGACGCCGATCATCACCCAGGACACCCGCTGCGTGGCGATGTACAGCATCGACACGAACAGGCCGAAGTACAGCAGCGCGGTGCCGAGGTCCTTCTGCATGAACAGGACGCCGAGGCACAGGAACCAGATGACCATGACCGGGCCGAGGTCGCGGGCACGCGGCAGCGAGACCGGGCCGAGCTTCTTGCCGATCAGCGACATCGCCTGCCGCTTGTTCACCAGGTACCCGGCGAAGAACGCGACCAGCATCAGCTTGGCGAACTCGCCCGGCTGCACCGAGAACCCGCCGACGTTGATCCACACCCGCGCGCCGTTGATCTCCGCGCCGATGCCCGGCACGATCGGCAGCAGCAGCAGGATGATCGCGCCGAGGCCGATGAGGTAGGTGTAGCGCTGCGCCGTCTTCGGCGTGAACGACAGCTTCGCGTCCGGCTTGCTCACGTCGCGCATGATCGCGATCGCGGCCACGAACAGCGCGATCCCGACGAACGTCCAAATGAGCTGGCCGGGGGCGTTCGCCGCGTCCGGGATGACCTTCTTGCCGGCCTGCAAGGCGACCTTGCGGTCGTGGCTGGTGTCCAGGTCGAGCCGGTAGATCATGGCCAGGCCGATGCCGTTCAGCGCCACCGCGATCGGCAGCAGCAACGGGTCGGCGAACGGCGCGAACCGCAGTTGCGCGGCGTACGCGATCAGCGCCAGGACGACCAAGCCGCCGCCGTAGCCGAACAGGCCGCCCGGGATCATCCCGTCACGCGCGAGGCCGACCTCGGCGAACGCCGCCAGGGTCAGCACCATGGCGAACGCCAGCAGCGCCAGCGAGGCCGCGTTTCGGCGCTGGTACGGGATCTGCGCCTTGATCTGTTCCCCGAGAGCGTGCATATGCGCTACGACCTGCCCCTCGACGCCGTGGGACAGTCCTTGATCGTGCTGTGGCCCGCCCGGCACTGCTCCGCCCGGACGGTCAGCTCGCTGATCTTCTTGTCGGCCAGGGCCTGGCCGATGTAGGAGAACTTCCCGTCACGGATGGAGTTCTGGTCGGACGCCGGCAACTCGGCCACCGTGACCGTGCCCGGCCGGACGGTCGTGGACGGGCAGTCGCCCTGATCGAAGCCCTTCTTGATCGCGACCTTGCCGCCCTCGTCGCGCAGGCTGTACTTGCACACGGCCTTGGCGAGGTCGTCCAGCGCGGCCGGACTCTTCACCGTGTAGGTCGCCTTGACGGCCTGGGCGCGGTCCTGCGGCAGGTCGGACACCTTGATCGGCGGGTTCGGCTGCCGGTCGGCCTTGCTGGACAGGCTGATCAGCGGCATCTTCTGCGTCGTGCCGCGGTACAGCACGACGTTGCCGTTCTGCTCGCCGATGTAGTAGCCGGCGCGGGCGGTCTGGATGAAGAACACCCCGCCGCCGGCGACGGCGACGACGAACACGCCCGCCACCAGCACCAGCCAGAGCCAGCGGCGCGGGCCGCGCTGCGCGCGCTTGGCGGCGCGGCGCTCACGGCGTCCGGCGGGCTGGAACTCCTGCTCGGCGGCGAACTGGGGAGGCTCCTGGTAGCGCGGATCGGGGACGGTCGCCTGCGGACCGGTCCCGCCGGGCCCGCCCTGCGGGCCGCCGGGGTGCTGCATCGGCGGCGGCATCTCGTCCACCGCGACCGGCTGCTGCGGCATCGTGTCGCGCAACTGCGCGGCGCGGCTCGCCGGAGTGTCGCCGGGGCCGCCGGGCACACCCGGGCCTCCGGGCGGCATGCCGGGACCGCCCGGCGCGCTCGGGTCACCGGGGACCTGGGGCGGGGTCGCGCTCGCCGCCGCGCCGACGGCCCGTCCGGGACCGGGCGTCGGCGGCTGGTTGCCCTGCTCCACCACGTCCGCGCAGACACAGGTGATGTTGTCCGGCCCGCCGCCCCGGTTCGCCAGGTCGATCAGCTGCCGGACGGCGTGGTCCGGGTCGTCGGCCTCGGTCAGCACCTGGAAGATCGTCTCGGCGGTGACCACCGTGGACAGGCCGTCCGAGCACAGCAGGTAGCGGTCGCCCGCCTTGGCCTCGCGGAGCGACAGGTCCGGGTCGATCTCGCCGCGGCCGTCCATCGCGCGCAGCAGCAGCGAGCGCTGCGGGTGCGAGGCGGCCTCGTCCGGGCTGATCCGGCCCTCGTCGACCAGCGACTGCACCAGCGTGTGGTCGTGCGTGATCTGGAACAGGCTGCCGTCGCGCAGCAGGTAGGCGCGCGAGTCGCCGATGTGCACCAGGGCGATCTGGTTGCCCGCCCACAGCATCGCGGTGAGCGTGGTGCCCATGCCCTGCAGCGCCGGGTCGGACTCGACGATGCGGTGCAGGTTCTCGTTCGCCGACTTGACCGTGTGCTCGAGCGCGGCGAGCAGCTCGGCCGCCGGCATGGCCTTGTCCAGCTTGCGGATCTCGGAGATCGCGGCCGCGCTGGCGATCTCGCCGCCGACGTGCCCGCCCATCCCGTCGGCGACCGCGAGCAGATGGGCGCCCGCGTAGCCGGAGTCCTCGTTGCCCTCGCGCAGCATGCCCACGTCGGACCGGGCGGAGTAGCGGATTCCCAGAGTCATTTGCGCAGCTCGATCACGGTCTTGCCGATACGGATCGGGACGCCCGGCGGCACCGGCATCGGACGGGTCACCTTCGTGCGGCCCAGGTAGGTCCCATTGGTCGAACCGAGGTCTTCCACGATCCACTGGCCGTCCTGCGCGTAAATCCGGGCATGTCGGCTGGAAGCGTAGTCGTCGGTCACCACGAGCGTGGAGTCATTCGCACGCCCGATGGTGATCGGGACCCCGGTGAGGTCGATGATCGTCCCGGTCCGCTCGCCCTGGACGACCACCAGCCGGGAGGGACCTCCGCCCCCCCGCTGGCCCCCACGTGGCGGCGGCCCCTGCGGAGCTCCCTGGGGCATTCCCGGAGGCGGCCCCTGCGGAGGTCGCGCGGCGGCCTTCGGCGGTCGCGGCTGCGCGGCCCGGGTGGCGCGGTCCGCCGCGCGGGACGCGGCCTTCGTCGCGGCCTTCGACCCGAACAGGTCGGCGCGGATCACTCCGACGGCCGCGATGACGAACAGCCAGAGCACCGCCAGGAACGCCAGCTTGATCAGCGTGAGGGTGAAGTCGGACATCGGAGTCGGGGTTACTCCCTATCGCGGCGGAACACGAGTGTGGTGCGCCCCATCGTCACACGGGAGCCGTCCACGAGGGTGACCCGTCGGATCGGCTGACCGTTGACGAAGGAACCGTTGGTCGACCCTAGATCGACAAGCACGATCTCGGGACCTTCTACACGGATCTCGGCATGGTGCCGCGAAACCCCCGGATCCACCAAACGCAGGTCGCAGTCCGTGCCGCGGCCGAGCAGGGTGACCGGGGTGTTGATCTCGTAAGTGCTCTGGTGAGCCGGGCCGTTGTCCATCGTCGTGGTGACCAGCAGCCGCGGATTCCCGCCGAACGCGCCACCGGGCCCACGCGGGTAGTCCGACGGAGGCCGGCGGATCTCCCCGCCCTCCACCGTGGAACCGCGGATCACCCCGGACCGGATCCGGAACATGCCCGTCGCCAGGTCGTCCGCGTTCTCGAACCGGACGCGCACCGGGCCGACGAAGGAGTACCCCTGCTCCTTCGCGTACTCCCGGGCGAGGTTCGCCAGCTCCTGGCTCAGACTGTCGGCGTACACCTGGAGCCGCTGGCCGTCCTGCTGCGAGATCTCCACGACGAAGTCGTTCGGCACCAGGGTGCGGCCCGCCGCGACGATCGCGGCCCGGTCGTCCATCTCGCGCTGCACGGCGCTGGCCACCTCGACCGGCTGGAGCTCGGACTTGAACGCCCGGGCGAAGGCACCTTCGACCATGCCCTCGAGCCGTCGCTCGAAGCGCTGAATGACGCCCACGGGCACCTCCCTTCCCCACTGGTAGACGATCGTATCGGTGTCAAGGTTCGCTAGAAGTATCCGGTTGCCGAACCACCCCCCTGACCGTGCTAATCTCTTTTTGCACCCGGAAACGGGGCGACACCCAGGGCGGGTGGCGGAACGGCAGACGCGCACGGTTCAGGTCCGTGTGTCCGAAAGGATGTGAGGGTTCAAATCCCTCCTCGCCCACGTAGGGGTAGTGACGCAAGTCCTGCTCTCAGAGTGACGAAATGAGCCCGGTCGCGAAAGCGGCCGGGCTCTTCTTGTTGTCGTGGGTCTTGCGCTCCGATGGATGTATCGGATCAGTCGGGTGTTTTGGGCGCATGAGCTGGTGGGAGCGCGCTGCGTGGTGGCGTGTTGCGGTGTCTGGGCAGGCTGCCGTCGGGGTGGTTTTGGGTGAGGGGTTAGGCGGCGGCTTCGTCGTCGAGGTAGCCGGTTGGGGTCCAGTAGGCGACGGACTTGGTGGTTCGGCGTTTGGCGCGGCGGTGGGGGAGGCCGTCGGGGCCGGGGAGCGTGTTCAGCCAGGTTGTGATCTTGCGTTGGTTGGCGTGGGCGAGTTGGAAGGCCAGTAGGAGGCTTTGGGCGGCGATGCCGCGGATGCGTCGGCCTTGGGCTCGTTCGATGCTTTCGTGGGCGTCGTTCTTGGCGTAGCCGTGGAAGCCTTCGGAGCTGTTGCGTAGACGGGTGTGGACTTTGGTCCAGGTGGGGCTGCCGTAGGTGAGGGGTTGCCAGTGTTTGGCGCCGTGTTCGGGGGCCATGGTGACGCTGGTTTGGGCGCAGATCTTGGGTGGGCCGACCGGGCTGGGCTCGGGGGTGACCAGGGGTAGGCGGGGGTCGGTGCCGATGCTGGCGGGTTTGTGGGGGCATTGGAGGCGTCCGGCGGTGGCGGGGCACATGTAGCGCTGGTCGCCGTCGGGGGTGGGGCGGCCTTTGGGGGCCAGGGCGTAGGGGGTTCGGGCGTCGGCTCGGGTTCGCCAGGTGGTTTGGTCGATGTGGGCGGGGTCGTCGTCGCGGCGGTGGTGGTCGAGGGTGGCGGTCTTGAGTGGTTGGGGCATTTCGGGGCAGTACCAGGTGCCTTCGATGAGTTGGGCGCCGTGGGCTTGGGCTTGGATGCCGAGTTGGTCGGTGCGGTAGCCGTAGGTGGGCTGGAACCCCAGGGCGCGCAGAGGCAGTTGGTAGTCGTCGGGGCGGCAGTTGTTGTAGAGGGCGTCGGCGGCGACGAACCCGGCGGGGTGCCCGCGGCGGCGGACGTCGGCCAGGACGTGGATGCCGTTGGTTCCGGGGTCGTGCCCGGGCTTGGACAACTTCATCCCCATGACCAGGGCGGGGAGCCGGTCAGGGTCGCCGCAGCCGCGTGGTTGTGGGGCCTGCTGGTGGTGGGGGTTGCGGGCGATGGCCAGGGCGGCGTCGTATCCGAAGCCGGTCTTGGCGTCACGGCGTCGTCCCCGTCTCGGTTCCCGTCGTGGTGGACCAGGGCGGGCTGGGGTGCCGGGCAGGTCGGGGTCGCTGTGGTCGCCGGTGCGGACGTACCAGCCGGCGTCAGGGTCGGTGGAGGTGACCGGCCCCCGGGTGGCGGTGCCGCGGGCGAAGGTGGCGGTGAAGGTGGCGTCCAGGCCGAGTGATCCATCCCAGATGTCGTCCAGGCGGTTGCGGACGCAGGAGAGGGAGCCTTCGATGACCTGGTTGGTGATGCGGACCAGCCGCCGCTCGTTGGCCTGCAGCTGCTGTTGGTCGGCGGCGGCGAGGATCTGGTCAGCCTCGGCGCGGGCCAGACGCTGGTTCTTGGGCAGCGGTGAGGGATCGATCGCGGCGAGGATCTGGTGGAACAGGCGGCGGACGACGGCGTAGCCGGCTTCGAAACCGTGCAGGTTGTCGGGCCGTTCGGGGACGCCGAACCGGGTGCGCCAGCGTTCGGAGGTGCCCCAGTGCAGGATGTCGGTGGCCCGGTTGAGGTGGACCGTGCCGCCGGAGTGGCGGCACGCCAGGGTGAGCCCGACGAGAAGGCCCTCCACCGTGCACAGCCGGGGCCGTCCAACCGCGTGGGTGACCAGGTCCTGGAGCTCCTCGGCGATCCCGGTGTCGGCGATGAACTGGGCGGCTTCCTCGACTCGGGGGTCGAAGAAGACGGTTCGGTCGTGGCGGAGACGTGCCCAGCCGTGATCGGCGGTGTCGTCGCCGAATGGAGACGGCGGATCCTGCCCGGACGATCGGGTCATGGGCGTCCTCGCAGCAGCAGGGCCGCGTCGGCGGGCGCGGTGGGGCGGGCGTGGGGCAGCAGTCGGGTGAGGCTGTGCAGGGTCTCCAGTCCGGCGGCGGCGACGATGACGTCCAGGGGGACGCCGTCGTCGATCAGGGTGACCAGCCAGGTGGCGCGCAGGCGGCTGGTCTTCAGCGGCGGGACACCGGGCTGCCAGTGGGCGCGGGCGGTGAAGTTGGTGATCAGGTTCCCGCCCCGCGCGGTGGCGGTGGGCCGGAACAGATGGCCGCCGGTGGCGCTGCGGGTGGCGTGCAGGCGGGTGAGCCTGCCGGTCAGGACGTGTTCCCAGGGGCGGCGGCACACCACCATCCGCGCACGCCGCCCGCGGACGCCCACCACCACGCTGCCCCGCCCGTCCTGGTGTGCACTTTTCATATGCGCACCGTTCTGTTCTTGGTGTTGGTTGACGGTGTGAGGGGCTGGTGGGCGGATGTCGGCGGCGTGCAGCAGGGTGATCTCGCGGGCGTCCAGGCCGCAGCCCAGGCCGAGTGCGAGCAGCGTGATCAGTCCGTGCCGTAGTTCGTCGGTGGGCTGGCCGGTCGCCGCCGACCACAGCGCGGCCTGCTCGGCCGGGGTGTAGGGGCGTTGCGCGGCGGCGGCCGACAGTCTGGCCGCGGGGCCGGTGCGGCAGTCGCCGCCCAGCAGGGCCTCCCGCAGCCGCAGCAGCTTGGAGCGGTAGGTGCCGCGGGTGGCCTGGCCGAGTTCGGCGCAGCCGACCATGACGAACCGTTCGATGAACTCGCGTGTCAGCCACAGATGCACCTGGGCGGGGTGCCCCTCGGCGTCGGCGAACAGCGCCAGTTTGGCCAGCACCCCCAGCAGTTCACCCGGCGGGTAGCTGAGCGCCGGGGCTGCCTGGAGCACGGCGGTGCGGACCGGCCCGGAGACCCGCCGCCATCCGGGCGGGTCACCCGCCGGGGCGTAGGCGGCGACGATCCGCGCGACCGCGTCGGCCCCTCCACGCCCTGCCACCTGGGCACCGGCGCGTGACGAACCGAGCTTGGACGGGTGTCCGGGCCGGTGTGAGGGCTGGCGAGTGGACATGCTGCACCCCTGGGGTGATCGAGGGAGGCAGGGCTGCCTCCGATGATCAACTGCTGCCCATCCCCCAGGGGTGCTAATCAATTCGCCTTGCTGGTTGGGGGTTATCGGGTTGGTGGTTGGTTCACAATGACCGATGTGGCCGGGGATGATTCGCGGGCCAGGCGGCCCCGCGACTATGTGATCGACGGGGACTGGCCGCAGGCGAGGCTGGCCGACCATCACGGTGCGCACGTCGCCCAGTTGCTGGCGCTGCGGTTGGCCGCGGTGATGGCGGCGCAGCGGTGGAGTGCCAAGCGGCTCGGGGCGGTCAGCGGGGTGAACCGGCAGACCGTCGCGAACGTCCTGGCGGGGGCGGTGTGGGCCGATCTGTTGACGATCGCCAACCTCGAGCGCGCCCTGGGCGAGACGTTGTGGCCGGGGGTCGGTGACCAGGCCGGTGCGCCCGTGCTTCCGGCCGCCGCCGACGCCCCCTGACGGGAACACCGGGGAAGACGCTTCAAGGGGCGCTCCCGGAAAGACGCCCGGCCTGTTGTCGATCATGGCTGGTTGCACCGTTTCTTCCCGCGCGGGGACGGGTGTGTTCGGCAGACAACCCCAGGCGCGAACGCGTGCCTACCGCTGCTGCGAGCGGCGGCGGCGGTATCGTCGCAGGCGGACGGGCCTGGCGTATCTGATGTGAAAACGGGTGTGGTGGGTCTTCCGCTGGCCGTCGTCGAGGGTTCAGCTCGACGGCGGCCGTTTGACGTCCCAGGTCGGTGCGCGTGCGGATCGCGATTCCGGATCGACCGCGGGGACGTGCCCGCCGTCGCGTCGGCGATGTCGCCGGTGAGCCGGGACCGGTCGTCGCCCAAGTGAGCGGTGCCTGAGTGGTCTGCGTCGGGTTCGGGTCACGGGGCGCCTCGCAGGGTGCGGGCGGCCTGGTCGGGCTCTGGGACGTGGACGTAGCGGAGCACCCGCTCCAGCGCGGTCCAGGTGTCGTCGGTACCGACGGCCATGATGGTGGTGAGCGGGACCTGATCGTTGACCAGCCCCACCAGCCAGGTCGAACGCAGCCGCGCCATCGACAGTTTCGGAGTGCTGGGCGCGGGATGGGTCCGTGCCAGCAGTCCCGAGACCACACCGCCGGTGCGGCGGTGGCAGCGCGGCTGGAACACGAACACCATCTGCCCTGCCATCTGTTCGGTCTCCTGCCGCAGCGCCCGCTCCCACTCGCGGCGGCACACCACGTCCCGTTCCCGCGATCCCCGGGCCCGCACCACCACCGGATCGGCGACCTGGCTTCCGCGACGCACGTCGTGCCCGCGCACCTGGGCCACCTCGCCCGGCGTCAGGCCGCACCCGGCTCCCAGCGCGATCAGCAGTCGGCAGCCGCTGCGCAGCACCTGGCTCGGCTGGCCGCCCGCCCAGGACCACAGCAACGTCATCTCGGTACGGCTGTAGGGCGCGTGCGGGTCGCGGGAACTGAACTTGATCGGCGGCGCCGTCCCGCCCGAGCCGTCCTCGGCTCCCAACACCGCCTGCCGCAGCCGCCACGCTTCCCGCTCGCGTGCGGTGCGGGTGGACTCGGCCGCCTTGCCGCAGCCGACCTGGATGAACGCGGCGATGACCTCGGGCGACAGCACCGTCGACACCGTCACCGGGAAGCCCTGCTCGAAGGCGAACCACGCCAGCCGCCCGGCCGTGGCCAGCACCTGCACGGCATGGCCGGGGGTGCGGGGCCCCGACCGGGTCGCGATCTCCCGCACCGCCGGGGCGATCTGCTCCCACACCACCGCCGGGCAGCGCGCCGGACGCCACACCGCGATCTTCGCGCTGATCAGGTCGTTCCAGCGCAGCACCCCGGCCGGGGTCAGCGGCCCGCGCCTACCCACGGCGATCCCCGGCAAGAGCGGCTGTCGCCGAGCAGAAACAGCGGTCAGCGCGTGACGGCCCCCGCAGCGGGCGCGCCGCCGGTGGGCGCCTCCACCGGTGGACCACCGGATGGCCGCAGCTGTACGGCCGGCTGTACAGCCAGGGGCCGGTTGGTGCATGGTGCCGGTCATCGGGCATTGCGGTCTCCTTGCGTGTGCCCAAGATCAGGTCAACACGGGTCGGACAGCGCGCCGGCCACCGGCACCGGATCCGCCACCGGCGGTACGGTGCCGACACGGCTCTGCTGTCAGCTGGAAATCTGTGTCCTGGCCCTCCCGGGCCAGGTGAGCGCGGCGAGTCGTCTGGTGGGGGCCGTCGCCGAGTGGAGATCGGCGACGGCCGCTCGCCTTGATGGCGGCCGTCGGGCTATCTGGCCCTCCCCGAGCTCGAACCGGCACCGGCCCGCATCCGGGTATCAAGTGCCGACGAGGTCGCCGGGTGATCCGGCGAGGCGTCCGGGTGATGCTGGTAGCGGCCCGAACCATGCTTGCGGGCCCGGCCCGCGGCCGCCAGACCCTGCAGCAGCTGACGAACGGGCTCGCTGTCGACCATTCCGAACCCGGCCGCGATCTCCTGAGGCCGCCACCTGCGGTGCGCTCCAACCTTCAGGAACTCCAGGACCTCGCCTTCGCCGACCGGGCCGTCCACAGGACGGGACACGAAGCGACCGCCACCGAAATCACCGAAAGCGACATTGCCGGTTTCCCGGGCCGCGGCTTCGGTCGTGCTGTCAGCGGACGTCGCGGTGTCAGCGGCGTCTGTGGTGTCGGAGTCGCTCAAAAGGACGAGCAGGCCCCGTTCGCCCGTCTGCGGGGAGGGAGCCTCAGTCGCGTGGGGAGGCCGGGCGTCGCCCTCGATCCAGTAGGAGGCGTCGGGGTTCTTGGCCAGTCGGCCACGTCGATGCATGTACTGCATCAACGACCGGACGCTTTTGACGTTGGAAACCCCCAGGAGATCGGCGACCAGACGCGGCCGCCACGAGGTCAGGTCCGGACGCTGCCGCATCAACTGTTCGATCTCAGCGCACCGGGAGCCCTTCACCGAGCCCTTCCCGGGTGCCCGCGCAGCCCGGACCTTGGCCCGGCCACCGGACCGCCGCCCGGTGCCGGTGTCCGATACCGCCGGGGCCGATGACGAGGCGGGGGCGGGCCCGTGTCCCGGGCTGGGAGGTCGTGACATGGAACTCGAGTTGGAAGACGACGCGTCGTTTCTCGTGGGCCCGGTGGTCGCGGACCGGCCGTTCCGCGACAGGGCGGACGCCCGAGCTTCGACCTCCGCGATTCTGTCGTCGGTGTCCATGCCGGAGCCGGGGTTCGCGGTCTGCGCATCCGCCGGGCCGGTGTGCGCGCAAGTACAGGACGCCGGGGGAACCACGGCGTCGTCGGCGGCGCGCGCGAGAAGGCGTTCAAGGCAGGCATCGGTGCGCTGCAGGTCGCCGATCTCCTCCAGAACGACATCGAGGCGCGAGCGCAGCTGCGCGGTCTCGGCACGCAACGACTGCAACCTCGCCCGGACCAGTTCCTGGGTTCCGGTGACATGCTCGCCCACCGGCGAAGGCCGACTCTTGTCCTCCACACCCCGGACCATAACCCAGAGTGATCATTTGGTGACGCAAGCGCGCGGGTGTCGGCGAGGCATAAACCATCGGGCCGCCCGCATGATCCGCAGGGCCGCCGCCCCCATGGTGGCAGGTTTCCACCGTGGGGCCCTCGAAGGAAAGAAGGAGGCCCCAGGCCGCCTGGTGAGCGCCGAGCGCCGCCCAGGGGGCCTGACTGGCGAGGTTGCATTGATGGCCTCCCCGGACACGCGGTCTGCGGGACTCCAAGGGCGGGCCATTGCGCCCGGCTTGCCCCGTGGTCCAGCGCGTGGCCTGCCCGGCGGGGAGATGTAGCGGTGTGGGCGGGTCGTCCAGGCAGCGGTTCGCGTCGAGGTCGAATCGGCCGTGGGGGTTCCTATCTGGACACCTCAGCTCTCTCCGTTGCGCCGTTCCTCTTCACTGAGGCGCAGCTTCCGGGCCGTCACGACATGTGCACGCCGCCAAGGGCGAGTCGGTTCTGGTCTGGATGTAGAGCGTCTTGACCGGCCGGGGGTACGGGTCGGGCGCCCAGGCCGTAAGGCTCCTCAGCCTTCCAGGTGATAGTCACCCACAGTAGCGAGCCGCTCTTATTGAGTAACGGTGGATGGGTGTCCGCCGGGTCTCTCAACCGAGGAGGGTCGCGCATGACCACGACTCGACTGGACCAGGCAGGCCGTGAAGGTCGCGCTGCCCCGGTTGGGAGCCTGCGGGACCGATGCGGGCCGAGGGCTGGTGAGTGCCAGAAGTCGGGCCTGTCCCTGTGCGGCATTGCCGAGGACGTCGAGGTGAGAGATTGATGCGGCCGCGGCTGTTGGACGATGTGCGCTACGCCAAGTGCGACGGCGGGGTGTTCCTGGAGAGCGACTGGGGAGCCTGCACGATCTCAGGGGAACACGGCTACGCGTGGCTGACGCGTCTGGCGCCGTTCCTGACTGGAGAGCACACCCTCCAGGAACTGACCGGGCCGCTGTCGCCCGACCGCCGGGACCTGGTCGAACGGCTGGTCGGAGCGCTCGCGGAACACCGGTTCGTGGTGGACGCCCGCGACGAGGAGCCGCACGGCCTGAGCGTGGCCGAGCAGGAGATCTACGCTCCGGAGATCGCGTTCATCCGGTACGGCTTCGACTCGGCCGAGCGTCGGTTCGAACGCCTCCGGCAGGCGCGGATCACGCTCGTCGGTTCGGGTCCAGTGCTGGCCGCGCTGCTGCGCGCCGGCCTGCACAGCGGCTGGCGCACCGTCCGGGTGACCGACGTGGGCGACGAACCGGTGGACCTGCCGGCGGCGGTCGCCGAAGCCCGCCGCGACCTGGACCAGGTCGCCTTGGCCGATGGCTCCGAGCAGGCGTGGGACGACGCAGATGTGGTCCTGCACGTCCACGACGGCGACCGGACCGACGCCCTGGAGTCCATGGCGGCCGCCTGCGCCCGGCACGGCGTGGCACTCGGCCAGCTGTGGGTCCGGCGGGACGAAGCCTGGATGACGCCCGTCGGGACGATGGACGTCGCGTCCTCATGCTGGCGACGGCTCGCAGGACTGCCGCGGGGCCGCACATCACCGGCGGACGCGGCGGACGACGCGGACTGGCTGACGGGCGCGGTGCCCACGGTGCTGGCCGCGCATACGGCGCTGTCATGCTTCGAGCATCTCACCAGCATGACGGACACATCGAAGACCTCGACAGGTGCCGCGTCGGTGGACACATCGGTGACCGTGATCGACCTGCGGACGCTCGACACCAGGCGGCACCGTGTGTTCCCGTACTCCGGCCCTCACGCCCCAGGCCCGGACGTGGCGCCCCTCCCACCGCTGACGGCCGACGACCTGCTGTCGCGGGTGGCCGAGTACGTCGATGCCCGCACCGGGGTGCTGGGAACACTGGACTCCGGGGACCTGGCGCAGACGCCGCTGCGGGTGTGTCGGGCGACGGTGTCCGATCCGCGTGGAGCGCTACCAGCGTGGTCAGCCGAGCCCTCGGTGATCGGATGGGGCGAAACCGCGGACTCCACGCGGCTACGGACGGTGCTGGCGGGCTTGGCCACCTATCAGGCCCTCGCCGGGGCGCAGAAGGCGAAGGCTCCCTACGTCGCGCCGGTCGGGGTCGCGGCCGGCCTGTCGTGGCCGCAGGCCCTGGCGGCCGCTCTGGCGCAGCACTGTCAGGTGCTGCTGCGCCAGAACGATCCGGGCGACTTTCCCATGGCCACTGTGCTGCCTGATGCGCGGGTGGAGCAGCTGGTGGCGTTGCTGGAGGCGGCCGGTGAACGGGTGGAGGTCCGTGACCTCGGCGAAGTGCTCGGCCTGCCCGCATACGTGGCCGGCACCTCGCCCGAGCTGACCAGGTCCCGGGGAGACGGCTCGGTGATGTTCGCCGCCCCCGCTTGCGCGTCCAGCCCGGCCGCGGCGATGCGCGCTGCTTTGGAGCGGGCGCTGCTGGACTGGCAGTCCCGCACCGAGCGGCAGCCCTGGTACGCCGAGCCGCCGGTCCGCTGGTTCGAGGACGAGGAAGCCGACGACGGCGACGTCGAACGGTTCGCCGAGGCGATGACCGAGGCCCTCACCGAGGCGGGCTACAAGCCGACCGTCCACCCGCTGACCCACGACGCCCAGGTAGCCCGGTTGCTGCCGTTCGTAGCCCAGGTGGTGACCGACCTTGCTTGACGGCCTGATCGACGACCTGGCCGGTGGTGTGACCAGCGGCCTGCTGGGTTCGGGGGCGCTCTATGCCTCGCTGCGTGGGATGCCGGTGCCGCTGCACCTGCGAGTGGTGGCAACTGACAACGACGACACTGCCCCGTACGACGTTGCGCGGGCGGGCGGTACCGCCTGGCTTCCGGTGCGGCTGGAGTCCGCAGTGATCTTCATCGGTCCGCTGGTCGAGCCGTCGCGGCCTGGCTGCCCCACCTGCCTGCGCAGACGCCGCGACGGGAACCTGCCACATGGAGCGGCTCGCCGCGAGTTGCGCGAACGCTCCGACACCCGCCTCAACGGTGGACGGCGCGGCGGCCTGCCGCTGCTGCCGCTGGTCACCGAACTGGTCACCGCCCTGGTGCGCAACGAGCTGGAGACCGGTTTTGCCCATACCCGGAGCGGTGTGCTGCGAGTGTCAGCGTCCACCGGTGTCGTTACCCGCCACCGACTGCTCCCCGACCCGTGCTGCCCGGACTGCGCCGCCCCGGTTCAGGAGCGTCCGGTCGAGCTGAAGGCGGAACGTGCCCCCAAGCCCGACCCGGCGCTGCTGCGGACCGGCGAACTGGATGACAGTCTGGAAGAGAAGTACACGGACGCCGAGACCGGGCTGCTCAGCTCGGTCGCGACGTTCGACACTGGTCCGATCCTGTGGGCGGTGGCTTGTCGCGGCCCTGCCGGTGAAGGTGACGACAGTCGCCATGGCTACGGCCGCACCCGCGATGCGCATTCGGCGCGCCTGACCGCGATCGCCGAGGCCCTGGAACGCCACGCCGGCTCACGCTTGTGCGGCCGGAGCACTGTCCGGGCCGCTTACGCCGACATCGCCGACCACGCGCTGGACCCGCGCACCCTCGGTCTCTACCCCGACTCCTGGTACGACCAGGAGGGTTTCGATTACACCCGGTTCGCCCCGGAACGGCAGGCCAACTGGGTGTGGGGCTACTCCTTCGCCGCTGATCGCCCGATCCTGGTACCGGCCGCCTACGCCTACTACGGGGTGGGCAGTACGGACGAACCCGGCTGGGTGTACGAGTGCTCCAACGGTGCCGCACTGGGTGGCTGCCTGAGCGAAGCGATCCTGTACGGCCTCCTCGAAGTCGCCGAACGCGACGCGTTCCTGATCACCTGGTACGGACAACTCCCAATCCCCAAAGTCGATCTGGACTCGGTGGCCGACCGCCGCATCCCGCTTACCGTCGCACAGATCCGCCAGAACTTCGGGTACGAGGTGATGGCGTTCGCCATGCCGATGGAACAGCGCGTGCCGGCCTTCTGGGGTATGGCCGTGGACCGAACCGGAGGGTGGGGCCGCCCGTACGCCTTGTGCGGCGCTAGTGCCCACCTCGATCCCGAACAGGCCCTGCACACGGCCTTGATGGAGTCGCTCATGTTCATCCCGTCAGCGGGCTCAGGGCACCCGACCGACTCCGGCGACGACCCGACGCGGAACGAACAAGTGGAGGCCATGCTTCGCGATGGCGACCAGGTGCGTGAACTGAGGGACCACCACACTCTGTACGGCCATCCGGGCGCCTGGCCTCGGCTGGAATTCCTGCCGGTCGACGCGCCCGGCCGTCCATTGGCCGAGCTCGCCGAGCCATGGCCGACCCACCAGGACCTCACCGACGACCTGAGTGAACTCGTCGGCCGCTACCTGTCCACCGGCCTGGACGTGATCGCCGTGGACACCACCTGCCCCGACCTGAAGGCAGGCGGCCTGGCCAGCGCCAAGGTCATCGTCCCCGGCACGGCGTCGATGACGTTCGGTCACCGCTACCGGCGCGTCCACGACCTGCCCCGGCTGCTGACCGTGCCCCGCCTGCTCGGCTACCGCGACCACGACCTGCGCCCCGACGAACTCAACCCGCACCCCCACCCCTTCCCCTGATTCCTTCCGAACCTGCGCCCAGATCCAGGTCAGAGCGGCCCGACGGAGAAAGGAGGAGGACATGGCGAGCACCACAGGTCAGGCCACCCGCAGGTATCTGGAGGCCATCGATCAGCGGCAGCCGGGTCCAGTCGACTGGACCTTGGCCCCTCCCCGTTCCAAGCAGTACCGGGACACCACACGCACCGCGCTGCCCACGACCGGGCCTGATGCCTGGAGAGGGGACCTCCTGCGTGGCCTGCTCGGCCTGACCCGCATGTCCTGGAAGCACCCGACCAACGCGGCGGGCAGGGCCATCTCCGGCCTTCGGTCCGTGGAGGTCAGCCGTCCTGTGCCTTCTGGTGGCGCCCTGTATCCGATCGAGGCGTACCTGGCCGACGACATGGCGGTTCACCACTACGACACCGTCCACCACGCCCTGGAAACCGTCCGCGACGGCGACCACCGAAACGCGTTCCCGGCCACCGCGGCCGCCGACGCGGCCGTGATACTCAGCGCCGTCTTCTGGCGCAACGGCTTCAAATACCGCGACTTCGCCTACCGACTCGCCTGCCAGGAGACCGGTGCCCTGTGCGCCCAGGCACTCGTCCTGGCCGAGTCCCTTGGGCTGAACGCCTCGATCCACCTGGACTTCGACGGCGAACGAGCCGACTCGCTCCTGGGCCTCGATTCTACCGCCGAGGGCACGCTCGCCATCCTGACCTTCAGCCTGGGGACTGGCCACGCCCCCAGAAGAAGCGCCGGCGTGCCGTCGAACGGCCAGGACGTGGCCCAGCCGACCGACCCGCCCATCTCCATCACCCGGTCGCTGCCGCGCTTGGCCGAACTACACGCCGCGACGAGGACACCGTGCGCACCACCGTCATCAAGAAGCCGACAGGCCCCGACGCCCGGTGAGCCCGCCATCTCCCTACCGCAGGTCGCAGATCTCGACCTGGCACGCGGTATTCCTCACCGGGCGTCCCCGCTCAACGGCTACAGCCGCCGTCCACTCACCACCACCGAGCTGGCACAGATCCTGGCGGCGGCCCGCCCCGGCGCCCAGACCACCACCGACCTGCATGTGCTGGTCTGGAACGTCACCGACATGCCGGCCGGCGCCTACCGCTACGACCGCGACTGGCGCGCACTCACCGGCGGAGGTCCACCCGCCATCGAAGCCGGACCGCTGCGCGCCAACACCCGTCACGCCCTGTGCGGGGCCGCCGCCGCCCTGGTCCCTGTCGGCGCGCCGTTGATCGAAGCGGCCGAGCGCGGCGACCTCGCCTACCGCCTGCAACAAACCGAGACCGGCATGGTCGCCCATCGCGCGGCGCTGGCCGCCGCCGCGCTCGGACTGGCCGGCCGTATCCACTCCGACGGCACCAACCCCACCACCGACGCCGTCCTCGGGCTGGCCGACACCCCTCGCCGGTCCTTGAGCCTCCTGCTCGTTGGCCACCCCTATCCAAGCGGGCCGACGCTCATGTGTCGGTCTGACCGCGGGGTCACAGCCCCGACCGTTCACAACAGCAAGGAGTGACCAATCATGGAAGAGCTCATCAGCCAGCTCAACGACCTGCCCACCGGCCACGTCGAGGTTCTGGCAGCTGACGCCCAGCAAGCCACGGACGCCCTCGAGCCCTCGAGCTGCTGTGGAAGCAGCAAGGAGTAACGGCTCGTGATCCAAGCAGCGGGCGGATACCTGACATGTGTGGGTGTTCGCCCGCTGCGCCGCCGACAGCCCTGAAGGAGAGCATGTGTACGACGTGATCGTCGTGGGTGCGCGTTGTGCCGGAGCGGCCACCGCGATGCTGCTGGCCCAGGCCGGTCACAGAGTCCTGCTGGTCGACCGCGCCCGGTTCCCCAGCGACACCCCGTCCACCCACTACATCCACCAACCCGGTCTGGTGCACCTGCATCGCTGGGGCCTGCTGGAGAAGGTGCTCGCCACCGGCTGCCCGTCCCTGACACGTGCCCGTATCCACGCCCCCGGCGCCCGCCTCACCGGCCCGGCGCCCACGCTCGGCGCGGTCACCGGAGGCTGCGCACCCCGTCGCCACATCCTGGACCACATCCTGATCCGAGCCGCGATCCGAGCCGGCGCCGAATTCCGCCCCCGCACCACCGTCCTGGACCTGCACCGGCAGGACGGAGCCATTACCGGAATCGTCCACGGCACCCGGCACGCAAAGCAGTACGTGGAGCGCGCCCACCTGGTCGTCGGCGCCGACGGACGCAACTCCACCGTCGCACGCCTCGCCCGCGCGCCCTACCTCCAACAGGACCCCGAACTCACCTACACCTACTACACCTACTGGAGCGGCCTCCCAGACCAGGGCTTGCGTCTGTACCTCACGCAGGGAGCAGGAACCCTCTGCCTCCCCACCCACGACAACCTGACGCTCGTCGGGCTCGCGTTCTCCCGATCCGACGGCCCCGTCGCCAACCACGACCGCCAACGGGCCTACCTCGACCGGGTGCGGCGGACCTCCCCCGAACTTCAGCAGCAACTCGCAGACGCCCACCAGGAAGAACCCCTGTTCTGCTGCGCGGACCAGCCGAACTTCTTCCGCCACGCCCACGGGCCAGGCTGGACCCTGGTCGGCGACGCCGCACACACCAAGGACCCCATCAGCGCCAAGGGCATCACTGACGCCTTCATCCAGGCCGACATGCTGGCCGACCACCTGAACATCCCGCTCGACGACCACCACCTGGTGACCAAGGCGCTGACCCGGTACGCCCAGCAACTGCCTCGCGACTTCACCGCCGCCTATCAGCGCACGCTGCTCGCCGCCCGCATGGACATCAACCGCTACCACCAGGAAATGATCGACAAACAACACGACCCCACCTACCTCGACCGGTACCTCCGCACCTACGCGGGCATGCTCGAACCCACCCCATCCCCAGCAGACTGCGGTCGGCAGGCTCCGCGTGCCCCGGCAATAACGGTGGAAAACAAGGACTCTTAGCGTGGAATCCGGGCCGTTACAGGTGCACATCGCTGCTGGTCAGGGGGTTCCGTCAGTACCCCACGTAGGTCCTAGGGTCAGTGTGCTCGCAGAAAGCGCGAGCTGCTGGCCCTACTTCGTTTTTCCCGGGGGCGACCCCCGGAGCCCCCGATGTGGGGGGCTGCCGCCCCCCACGCCCCCCCTGTGGCTGAGCTCGCCGGGCTACGTTCCGGTTTCTGGGGGTCCAGGTTTTTGCGGCCTCGCCTTCGGCCTCGCCCTTGGCTCGCCTTCGGCCTCGCGGGCCACGGGCGGGCTGGCCGTCGGGGGTGAGCGGTGGCGCGACTGTCTGGCGTGCTTCCACGGCGGGTGGGCGCCTCTTCGTCGGGGACGAGGGGGCTGGCTTCGGGGGCTCGTCCCGGTCAGATGATTTCGAGGTTGGCCATCATGCCCATGTCCTCGTGTTCGGCGTTGTGGCAGTGGAAGAGGTAGCGGCCTCGGTAGGCGTCGAAGCGGGTGATGATCTCGGCTGTCTCGCCGGGGCGCAGGGAGATCGTGTCCTTGAGGCCGGCGTCCTGGGGGCGGGGTGCGCGGCCGCCTCGGGAGAGGACCTTGAAGCCGACCAGGTGGAGGTGGACGGGGTGGTGGACGTCCGCGACCAGTCGCCAGATCTCGGTGCTTCCCAGGGGGACGGTGACGTCGGTGCGGGTCGGGTCGAAGGGCTTGCCGCCGATGAGCCAGCCGTGGCCGCCGTCCATGCGTCCGGCGCGGAAGGAGAAGTCGCGGACCCGGGTGGCTTCGGCGCGGCGCCAGGTCGGGACGTCGTGGGAGAGGGTCTTGGGGACGCGGCTGTCGTCCTTGGCCTGGCGGGTCACCCGGAAGGCCATGACCTCGCGGGTGCGGCCCTTGCCCAGGCGGTTCCTGAGCCTGACGCGGGTGCCGACCTTGGTCTTCCCGAAGTCGATGATGACGTCGTAGCGTTCGGCCGGGGCCATCGGGAGTGTCTGGTGGGTGACGGGGCTTGCTAGAAGGCCCTGGTCCGCGCCGACTTGGACGAGGTCCAGCCGGCGGCCTTCGTCGGTGACGGCTTCCAGCTCGTAGTGGCGGGCGTTGGAGGCGTTCAGGATGCGGAGGCGGTGGCGGGCCGCGTCGACCTCGTGGACGGGCCAGGGGGCGCCGTTGACCAGGATGACGTCGCCCATGACGCCCGCCATGTAGTCCTCCTTGACGCCCGGCTTGTCGCGGAGGGTCTTGTCCAGGGACGGGTAGTTTAGGCTGCCGTCCGAGTTGAAGGCGCGGTCGGTGATCGCGAGGGGGAGTTCGCGGGGGCCGGCGGGGAGGCCAAGGGCTTCCTCGGCGTCGTCGCGGATGATGTGCAGGCCCGCCAGGCCGCGCCAGATCGCCGGGGCCGTGAAGTCCATGCGGTGGTCGTGGTACCAGAGCATCGTCGGGCGCTGGTCCATGGGGAACGTGTAGTCGCGGGTGAGGGTGGACTCGATCGCCTTCGGGTCGCGCATGCCCTTCATGCCGCTCATGTGCATGCCGGCCATGGCCTTGGGCTCTTGCCAGCCTTGGGGCAGGACGAGGTCGGTCGGGTAGCCGTCCGAGGCCGCCGGGGTTCGTCCGCCGTGGAGGTGGACGACCGTGGGGACGGGCAGCTCGTTGCGGTGGCGGACGGTGACGGGCCTGCCTCGGCGGGCCTCGATCGTGGGGCCGGGGAAGGTGCCGTTGTAGGTCCAGAGGGGTGTTTTGACCCCGGGCAGGATCTCGGCCGTCGCCTCCTGCTGGGTGATCTCGTAACGGTCGATGCCGTTCGCGGTGCCGGTCGGCTTCAGGACCGCGGGGAGCGGGAGCGGCACCTGGTACGGAGGCGGCAGGGGCACCTTGCTGGTCAGCTCGGCGCCGGTGCGCGGGGGACGGCGGGCCAGCGCGCCCGCGGTGGTCACGCCTGTGAACGCCACTAGGCCCAGTGCTCCGCCGATGCCCAGCACCTGGCGTCGTGCGATGTTGAGGTCAGCCATTGGTGGGCTCCTTCCGGCGCCAGACGTCGATGAACTGGACGACCACGGCGGCGATGGTGGCCACGCCCAGGGGGAGGTGCAGCCACAGGACGCCCGTCATCCCCGCGAAGTACTGGACGGTCTCGGCGAGCACGATGGCGAGCG
Source organism: Spirillospora sp. NPDC052269 (assembly GCF_040679435.1). Lineage (NCBI taxonomy): Bacteria > Bacillati > Actinomycetota > Actinomycetes > Streptosporangiales > Thermomonosporaceae > Spirillospora > Spirillospora sp. NPDC052269. The sequence continues at coordinate 67,474 of NZ_JBFAUU010000012.1, read as the reverse complement.
TGGCGGCGAAGGGCCAGGCGCGGCGCAGGCGGACCCAGAGGACGATCGCGACGATCAGCTGGACGTAGCCGAGGGACGTGGTGAGGTTGGCGCCCGTCGCGTGCATGCGGAGTCCGTCGTAGTCACCGCTCAGGAGGATGCCGGCGAACACCGGTTGCCCGAAGATCGCCACCAGGTGGGTGCTGACCACGCCTCTGAAGACCCACCACGAGGGTCTCGTGGTGGCCGTCGGGGCGGGGTCGGCCTGATGGATCTCGGTGGTGACCACGATGACCCTCCTTCTTATTTGTCCTGGGTCATGACCGTCCCCGAAGATATGACTGTGAAGTACTGATGTCTAAGATCAATATTGCTATGGGGTTATGTACGTGTGCGCATGACGCCCGAGGAGGGGTCGGATGGATCTGAACGCGCTCAGGCAGTTCCTTGTGGTGGCCCGGCTGGAGCATCTGAGTCGCGCGGCCGAGGAGCTCCGGGTCGCGCAGCCGTCGTTGAGCCGGACCATCGCGCGGCTGGAGGGCGAGCTCGGGACGCCGCTGTTCGACCGTGCCGGGCGGCTTCGGCTGAACGACACCGGGAAGCTCTTCCGCGGGTACGTCGAGCGGTCGCTCGGGGAGCTCGAGGCGGGGCGGCGGGCCGTGGCCGAGGCGTCCGGTGAGGGGTTCGGCAGTGTGCGGCTGGCGTCGGAGACCTTCCTGACGTTCACGGGGGCGCTCGCGGCCTTCAAGCGGGCCTACCCGGACGTCGAGGTCGAGCTTCACCAGATGGCGGCGGCGGAGATGGCCCGCAGCCTGCTGGCCCAGGACATCGATCTCTGCGTCGCCTCGCAGCCGATCCCGAGTGAGGGGCTGGAGTCCGTCCGGTTGCTGGACGAGGAGGTCTGGCTGGTGACGCCGCTGGACCATCCGCTGGCGGGGCGTGAATCGGTGGGCGTCGACGAGCTGGCGGGGCAGCCGTTCATCTCCGCGCCCAAGGGGCACTGGCAGCGGCGGCTGCTCGATCGGCTCTTCGCGGCCCGCGACCTCACGCCCCGGATCGTCTGCGAGGGGGACGAGGTGGGCGCCATCGCGGAATTGATCAGGGCGGGGCTGGGGATCGCGCTCGTCCCCGCCTTCGCCCGGCGGTTCGCCACCGAGGAGATGCCCATCGCCTGGATCGGGGTGGACAGTCCCGAGTGCCGTCGGACGATGACCTTGTACTGGGGAGCCGGTCATCATCCGTCTTCGGCCGTCCGGCTGATGCGCACGACCATCAGTGACTGGAACTGGTCGCGGCCGGGTCAGGTGGAGAACGCGCTGACCAGGCCGGACTCGTAGGCGACGATCACCAGCTGGGCGCGGTCGCGGGCCTGGAGCTTGGTGAGCAGGCGTCCGATGTAGGTCTTCACGGTGGCCAGGCTCAGGTGCAGCCGTTCGGCGATCTCGGTGTTGGACAGTCCTCGCGCGACCAGGGTGAGGACCTGGCGCTCGCGGTCGGTCACGCCGTCGAGGGTTCGCGGGATCGGGCCGCCCTCCGGCGCGGGGTGGCGGGTGAACTCGGCGATGAGGCGGCGGGTCACCGTCGGGGCCAGGAGGGCCTCGCCCGCGGCGACGACGCGGACGGCGTTGAGGAGGTCGGCCGGCGGGGTGTCCTTGAGCAGGAATCCGGCGGCCCCGGCGCGCAGGGCCGAGAAGACGTGGGCGTCCAGGTCGAACATGGTCAGGATCAGGACCGCCGCCGCGTTCCCGGACCGGTGGATGTGGCGGGTGGCCTCGATGCCGTCCATGTGGGGCATGCGGACGTCCATCAGGACGACGTCGGGGCGCAGGGCGCGGGCTTGTTCGACGGCCTCGAGCCCGGTCGCGGCCTCGCCGACGACGGTGAGGTCGGGGGTCGTTTCGATGAGAGCGCGGAAGCTGCCGCGCAGGAGGGCCTGGTCGTCGGCGACCAGGACGCGGATCGGGTCGGTCACGGCTCGTCCCCGCGGGTGGTCGGGAGGGTGGCGGTGACCGTGAACCCGCCTTCGGGGCGGGGACCGGCGCTGAAGGTTCCGCCGTACATCGCGACGCGTTCCCGCATCCCGATCAGTCCGTGGCCGCCGGGGAGGACGGTGTCCGGACGGGGCGTTCCGTCGTTCGTGACCTGGATGCCCACTCGCCGGGACGAGACGTCCACTGTGGCCCGGCAGCGGGCGGGAGACGCGTGCTTCACCACGTTGGTGAGGGCCTCCTGGACGATCCGGTAGACGGTGAGCTGGAGCGCTTCTGGAAGATCGTATTCACCGGAGACGGCGAGTTCGACGTCCACCCCGGCGGTCCGGGCGTGCCCGGCCAGGTCGGTGAGGGCCTCCAGGCCGGGCGGGGGCGGATCGGTGGCCGTGGCGGTGTCGCGGCGCAGGACCTCCAGGAGCCGGCGCATCTCGGCGAGCGCGTCGCGGCTGGTCCGCTCGATCACGCGCAGGGCGTCGCGGGCCTCGTCGGGGCGGGCCTCGGCGATGTGGTTGGCGACGCCCGCCTTCACGGCGATCAGGCCCATGCCGTGCGTGACCACGTCGTGCAGTTCGCGGGCGATCCGCAACCGCTCGTCCGCGACGATCCGGCGGACGCGCTGCTCCTCCAGGCGCGCGGCGTTCCAGCGGCGGCGGCGCAGGAGGCGGCCGAGCAGGGCCGCGGCGGCGAGCAGTGCGCAGGCCGTGGTCGTCCAGGCCGCGGCGGCCGGTGTGCTGAAGCGGGGGTGGACGAGCTGGGCGATGACCGCGCCGGCGGTCGCGGCGGCCATGCATCCGCCGAGCGCGCGGGCGGCGCGGTGTGGCGGGTCGATGGCCGCGACCGTGAAGAGCGCCAGTGCCGCCGCGATGAACGGATCCCATAGGACGCCGGTCACGGCCGCCAGGGACGACAGGGCGGTCGCGGCGGTCAGGACACGGCGCGGCCACAGGCGCCGGACGGTCACGATCAGGCCCAGTGCGATCGCTGCGAGACACGATGCGAGGAAGTGCGGGGTGAAGCCGGGACGGTCCTTGAGCATGTTCCCGGCGACCACCACGTCGGCGGCGGTCAGCGCGAGCGCCAGGGGGATGTCGAGGGCGCGCGGCCTGGCCCGGCGGGCGTGCTGTGCCTGGGCTGCTTCGAAGTCGGCTTCGTCCACGTGGCGCACGTTATCGGCGCAGGTCATCCCGGGGCATCAGCCCAGAAGGGATCATCCCTGGGGATGATCGCCGCCTCGGTGGGGGTGGGTGGTGTCCTCGCTGGGGGGAGTCGTGGATGCCGGCCGTGGGGCGATTCGGTGGGCGGGGGCGCGCGGGCAGCCTGTGGCCATGTTCTCGACGCAGACCGATACTTCGACGTTCGTGTTTCCGGGGCGGTGGCTTGGCGGCGCCTCGCTGGTGCTCGGGCCCGTGCTGCTTCTCCTCGGGGTGCTCCTTCGGATTCGGTTCCCTTTCTTCTTCCCGGACCAGCTCGCCGCCTATGACGAGCATCCTGCGCTGATGACGGCGTCCTACAGCTTCTTCGCGGCCGGGACCGTGGCGTTGTGGCCCGCTGTCAGCGCCTTGGCCGTTCGTGCCGGGGGTGGTCGTCCGCAGTTGGCTTCGCTCGGTGGCGGGCTCGTCGTGGTGGGGCTGTTCGCCCGCACGTTCCATGCCGGGGCCGACCATTTGGCCTTCGGGCTCGTCGACTCCCAGGGGCGGCGGACGGCCACCGGCGCCGTCGCCGACTCCTACCAGGCGTTTCACATCTTCCAGTACACGTCGTTCGCGGTCATGCTGGGCTGGATCGTGCTGGCCGGTGGGGCTTGGCGGTCAGGGGTCCTCGGTCCCGTGCGCGCGTTCGCACTGGGGCTTGCGGCGTTGCTGCCGCTTGGTGTCCTGAAGGGGACGACGCCGTTGTCGGTCGTCGGCACGTTGGGGTTGTGCGTCGCGTTCGTGCCGCTCGGGATCGGGGTTCTGGTCGATGGGCCTCGGCCCGGGCGTCGATCGGTGCTGCGGTTCGGAGCGGGGGTGCTGGTGGTGCTGGTCCTCGGGTTCGTTTCCTCGTTGGGGTGAGTGGCGGGCTCGCGTGTTTGACTGGGATGCGAAGGGGGCGGCGTCGATGGCACGTGCGATCTACAACGGGACGGTTCTGGCCGAGACGGACCACGCGGTGTTGCTGGAGGGCAACGTCTACTTCCCGCCCGAGGCCGTCCACGACGAGTACCTCACCCGGACGCGTTCGTTCACGGTGTGCCCGTGGAAGGGCATCGCCCGCTACTACACCGTCCAGGTGGACGGCGGCGAGGCGCGGAACGCGGCCTGGTGCTACCCGCACCCCAGCCCGCTCGCGCGCAAGATCAAGAACCATGTCGCGTTCTGGGGGGACGTCCGCGTCGAGCCGTGACCGTCCCCCCGCGGCCGGGGTGGCGGGCGTTTTTGCTGGTCAGTGGGCAGATGAAGGTGTCAACAGGGTTCGTGATAGCTTCTAACGAAATTTTCGAGGTGTAGCTGGAGGTGGGACGGTGACGACGCCGCGCGAGCGGTACCGCGCTCAGGTTCGCGAGGAGGTCAAGCGGCACGCCTGGGAGCAGATCGCCTCGGCGGGCGCCTCCGCGCTCTCGCTGAACGCGATCGCCAAGCGGATGGGGATGAGCGGTCCGGCGCTCTACCGCTACTTCGCCGGCCGGGACGAGCTGATCACCGAGCTCATCCGGGACGCGTACCGGAGCCTCGCGGGCACCGTCCGGGCGGCGGCGGACGGCGGCGCGGACCTGGCCGGGCTGGCGCGCGCCTTCCGCGGCTGGGCACTCGACGACCCCCAGCGGTACTTCCTCGTCTACGGGACGCCCGTCCCCGGCTACCACGCGCCGGACGACACCACGCTCATCTCGGGCGAGATCATGACGGTGCTGCTGGGGGTCTCAGCGTCACTTCCGGAGCGTCCGGCCTCGCCGCTCGACGCGCATCTGGACGAGCACCGGCACTGGGCGGATCCGTCCGTCCCGTCCGCCGTCCTGCATCGGGCGCTGAGTTTCTGGACGCGCTGCCAAGGCGTCCTGTCCCTGGAGCTCGCCGGGCATTTCACCGGGATGGGCTTCGATCCGGAACAGCTCTTCGAGGCGGAGCTGGCGGATCTGCTGACGCCTTGAGGGGACCCGGGGTCTCGTCCTCGGGCCGCCTCGGTCGGTCTTTGGGTCAGGCGGCGAGGAGTTCGATGTGGCCGTTGTTCGTGGTCAGGTCGAGGTGGTGCTGCGCGGACGGGTCGTTCGGGACGCCGCCGACGTCGGGCTCGCCGTTGTGGGTGTGCGCGGTCACCCGGTAGTGCTCACCCGCGGGGACGGTCACGGTGATCGCGCCGTTGCTCGTCTTCGCCCGGACGTCCGCGTTCTTGGCCGCCGTGAGCTCGATGGCCCCGTTCGAGGTCTGGACGTCGATGGGGCCGCCGAGCCCCTCGCCCTCGATGCGTCCGTTGCTCGTACGCGCCGTGACGGATCCGGAGACGTCCTTCAGCTCGATATGGCCGGAGTGGGCGGTCACGCTCACCTGGCCCACGTGGGACAGCGTGATCGCCCCGTTGGACGTCCCGCCGGTCACGGGCAGGCCCGCCGGGACCTTGATGTCGTAGCTGACCGAGCAGTCCGAGATGCCGTGGCAGCCGGACAGGACCAGCACGCCGTTCTCCACACGGTGCGTCGGGCCGTCCGGGCGCTTGTCGCGGTAGTGGATCGTCCGCGCGAGGGACGCCTTCGCCGTTCCGCCGGTGACCGTCACGCTGCCCGAGGTGATGCCGTCCAGCTTCACGGCCGTCACCTTCGCGGTGAGGGCCGCGTCGTCCTTGTAGGTCTTGTCCGTGATCGGGTCGCAGGCGGTGACCGCGACGACGCCCGTCACGGCCAACCCGAGGCTGAGTAGATGGCGGCGCATGAACATCCTCCCGATTTTGTGATCATGAGAATGCTAGGAGGCGGCGGGTCGCCCCCTCGTCCTGCTGCGGGACCACCTTCTTCCTCCCCCTCAGGGTTGAGGACCCTGACCCGGGTCAGGGTCGAGGGGCGGCGGGGGTACGAGGGTGTGGTCTGCGCGGTTCCAGAGCATGGCCGCGGAGGGGATTCGCGCGGGTGCGGAGGGTGGCTAGCCTCGTTCTTTATGGTCGCCGAGCTTCCCCTGGCCGCCGAGGAACTGGTCCGGCGGCTCAACAGGGTGCTGGGGGTGTCCGTGGGGGGCATCTGGATGCGGGTCGAGCGGGTGGAGACGGGCGGGTCCCCGTCCCGGCCCGAGGTGAAGGTGCGGGTGATCGTCGCCGATGACACGGCCTCGCTGGGGGTCTGGGACGTCGACGTCCCGATCGACCCGCTCGACCTGGATCCCGAGGTGAGCCCCTCGGCGCTGGTGGCCATCCTGGGCGGGAACCTCCGGGAGTGGTGGGAGCTCAAGGGCGTCGAGCCTCGGATCGGACGCTGGGGACGGCCCGTCTGACCGTCCGCCCTCAGCGGCGGCGGAGCGTCGCGTGCGTCCTCAGGATCGCGGGGACCAGGGCGTAGACGACGGTCGGGACGACGATGGCGGTCAGCAGCAGCGTCCGGACGGGCATGGGGAGCGGGAGCAGCGCCGGGCCCAGGACGAGCTGGGTGGCCATGAGCATCGAGTAGACGGCCATCCAGGTGAACAGGGCGCGCAGGTGGATCGACGGCGGGGTGGCGGGGGCGGCCTGGGGGTTCATGGGGGGCTCCTCGATTCGGTTTCCAACTCGTTGGTTGGAGTTTGGCACAGACCGCGCCGAAATCCAACCCGTCGGTTGGAGATGGCGTAGGGTCGGGTCATGGCTTGGGATACCGAGAGGACCAGGCGGCTCATCCTTGAGGCCGCCGTCGAGGAGTTCGCCACGCATGGGCCCGAGGCCGCCCGGATGGATCGGATCGCTGGTCATGCGGGGGTGAACAAGGAGCGGATCTACTCCTATTTCGGCAACAAGCAGAAGATGTTCGCCGTGGTGCTGACCAGGGAGCTCCAGCGGCTGGCCGAGGCCGTGCCGCTGGACGAGGAGGTCGCGTCCGACCTGGGCGAGTACGCGGGGCGGGTCTTCGACTACCACCGGGAGCATCCGCACTTCGTCCGGCTGCTGCACTGGGAGGGGCTGCACGCGGCGGACGGGAAGGCGGTCGCGGCGGAGGGCGAGCGCACGGCGCACTACGCGGAGAAGATCGCGGCCCTGAGCGCGGCGCAGGCGGCGGGGCGCCTGAACGCCGAGGTGGCGCCCGAGGAACTGCTGTACGCCGTCATCGCGCTGGCGGGGTGGTGGTTCGCCACCCCGCAACTCCAGCCGATGCTGATGCCCGGACTCGACGACGATCTGGACGGGCGGCGGGCGGTGCTGGTGCGGCTCGTCCGGGTGCTGGGGGACGTCAGCTGACGTCCGGTGGCAGCCAGGCGACCACGGGGGCCAGGGCGGCGAGCATGCGGGACGGCGGGGTCACGCGCATGACGCGGTCGCGGACGGCTCGGGCGGGCGGCCAGCTGAGCCGCGCGATGGTCCCGACCAGGCGGGAGCGTTCGGCGATCATCTGGGTGCGCGGACGGCGGGCGCGGTCGTAGGCGGTCAGCGCCTCGGGGACGGACGGGTGGACGTCGAGCAGGGCGGCCAGGGTGACGGCGTCCTCGAGGGCCTGGTTGGCGCCTTGCCCGAGGTTCGGGGTCATCGCGTGCGCGGAGTCGCCGAGGAGGGCGACGCGTCCGCTGACGAAGGTGCGCAGCGGCGGCAGGTCATGGATGTCGTGGCGCAGGACGGCGTTCTCGTCGGCGGCGTCCAGCAGGGCCGGGATCGGGGCGTGCCAGTGGGCGAAGCGGCGGCGCAGCTCGGCCAGTTCGGTGTCCGGGCTGCGCCCGCCGGCGGGGACGCTCGCGACGGCGAACAGGTAGGTGCGGCCGTCGGGGAGCGGGGCGACGCCGACGAGTTCGCCGCGTCCCCAGTATTCGCCTCCGGAGCCCGACGAGTCGGCGTCGACGATGGTCCGCCAGGCCGTGCAGCCCGCGTAGCGGGGGTCGGGGGCGTCCGGCCAGAGGGTTCGGCGGACGGTGCTGCGGATGCCGTCCGCGCCCACGAGGAGGTCGGCCTCGAGGGTGTCGTTGACGCGGACGTGCCCGGTGCCGGCGTCGATCGAGGTGACCGTCGTGCCGGTCTCCAGGACGCCGGACGGGAGCGCCTCGCGGAGGAGGTCCAGCAGGGCGGCGCGGTGGATCATCACGACCGTGCCGTAGCGGCGCTCCATCTCGGCGGTGTCGGTGACGGAGAGCCAGCGGCCCGAGGCGTCCTTGATGCCCGCCTGGGTCTCGCTCAGGGCCTGGGCGCGGACCTGCTCGCCGACTCCGAGGACGTCCAGGGCGCGCAGGCCGTTGGGCCAGAGGGAGAGGCCGGAGCCCGCGTCGCCGAACGCCCCGGCCTGTTCCAGGACACGGACCCGCCACCCGCGCGCGGACAGGGCGAGGGCGGCGGCGAGCCCGCCGATGCCGCCGCCGGCGACGATCGCGGTCCGGTGGGGTGCGTCCATGACTGCTCCTCTACGTCTGTAGTGACGTTCGGTACTCTACTCTTGTAGAGGGAGATGGCGAGAGCGGAGGCGCGCGTGGCGGAGACCACCGGACGGGTCGTGGACGGCGTCGCGCGGCGGCGGCTGATCGCGGACGCGGCGATCGCGACGCTGGCGGCGTCCGGGCAGCGCGGGCTGACGCACCGGGCGGTCGACCAGGCCGCCGGGCTGCCGGAGGGGTCCTGTTCGTACTACTTCCGCACCCGGCAGGCGCTGCTCCAGGTGACGGTCGAGCGCCTCGTCGAGGTGGACACCGCCGATCTGGTCGCCCACTCGGAGATCTTCGGGGACGGCGCCGACCCGGCGAAGGTCGCCGAGGCCGCCGTGGAGGTCATCCGGTACTGGACGACCGCCGCGCGCGAGCGGACGATGGCGCGCTTCGAGCTGATGCTGGAGGCGGGACGGCGTCCGGAGCTGCAGGTCGTCTTGGACGCGGCGCGTGACCACTACCGCGAGCTGGCGCGGCGGATGCTCGCGGGCATCGGGGCGAGCGATCCGGACGGGCAGGCGCAGATGTTCATCGCCTGCCTGGACGGGCTGGTGTTCCGGCACCTGACCGGCGCGGACCCGCTCACCGCCGAGCCCGCCGAGCAGCAGCGCGTGCTGCTCGACGTGCTGAACGGCTTCGTCCACGGACGCGACGCGTCGTAACTCACCACCCGATCGGGCCCAGGCGGCGCGGTGGCGTGACGGACATCACCGTCACAGGAGGGCTGCGGGCGGCGTCGTTCGTACGGCAGGTTCGGCACGGACAGCTGGGGGGACGATCATGAACGAGAAGACGACGAAGGACGACGCCGCACGGGTGGACGCCGCGACCGAGGCGTTCGTCGCGTACCGCAATCTGCTGTTCACCGTGGCCTACGAGATGCTCGGGTCGGCCGCGGACGCCGAGGACGTCCTCCAGGAGACCTGGCTGCGCTGGACGGGCGTCGAGCTGGCGGAGGTTCGCGACCAGCGCGCCTACCTCGTCCGGATCACGACGAGGCAGGCGCTGAGCCGGCTGCGGACGCTCGGCCGCCGCCGCGAGTCCTACGTCGGGCCGTGGCTGCCGGAACCGCTGCTGACCACGCCGGACGTGGCCGACGACGTGGAGCTCGCCGACAGCGTCTCGATGGCGATGCTGCTCGTGCTGGAGACGCTCGGCCCGACCGAACGCGCCGTGTTCGTCCTGCGCGAGGTGTTCGACCTCGGCTACGACGAGATCGCCGAGGCGGTCGGCAAGACCCCGGCGACCGTCCGGCAGATCGCGCACCGGGCCCGCGCGCACGTGGCGTCGCGGCGTCCGCGCGAGGCGGTGTCGGCGGACGAGAAGCGGGACGTGGTGGACGCGTTCCGGCAGGCGACCGAGACCGGTGACCTGCAGGGACTCCTCGACGTCCTGGCGCCGGACGTCGTGATGCTGACCGACGGCGGCGGGGTCGTCCTGGCCGCGCTGGAGCCGTTCACCGGCGCCGACATGGTGAGCGGGCTGCTCACCCGCCTGTCCGGCTCGGTGAGGCTGGAGTCCGCCGAGGTCAACGGGCACCCGGCGCTGCTGCTGTACCGCGACGCAGAGCTCGACTCCGTGATCGGCGTGCACGTCCAGGACGGCATGGTCCAGGGGCTGTACGTCGTCCGGAACCCGGAGAAGCTGTCGGCCGTCGGACGCGAGACGACCCTGCGCCGCTGACCTGCGAGAACGGCCGCCCGGGGCTGGTGTCCCCAGGCGGCCGTTCCGCTACTCGGGGCGGACGTTGTGGTTGGAGGCGAACAGGTTCTCCGGGTCGTACTGGGCCTTGAGGGACGCGAGGCGCTTGCGGGTCTCGTCCGGGTAGACCGCGGCGACGTCCTCGTCGGTGGCGGTGGTCAGGAAGTTCGCGTACGCGCCGGTGACGTGCGGGGTGAGGCGCGTCCACGCCGCGTCCAGGCCGGGACGGGCGGCCTCGACGACCGGCGCCGGGCCCCCGATGGTGGTCACGAACATCAGCTCCGCGCCGCGGTGCGCGTAGGCGGTCGCGTCGGCCGGGACGCGGGACACGGCCGCGCCGACGCTGCGCACGGAGAAGAACGGCGATCCGGCCGCCGATCCGATCTCGCTGACAATGGACAGGAATTCCGGCACCGACTCGCCATCGACGAATGCCGCGCGTGTCACGAGACGGATTCCGGGAGGCGGGGTGCCGCCGTCCTCGAGCGTTTCTGAATAAGGCATCGGCTTCACATCATCGGACACCACTGTGCCCAGGCGGCGAATCGGGTCGATGGCCTCGGCGGCCTTCTCGGGATCGTCACCGTCAAAGGCGACGAGGATCTCGACCGGGGCGTTCGGGCCGCCCATGAAGGGATTGGCGAAGTTCACCGTGGAGGAGAGTTCCTCGGGCGCGGTGCGCAGGTGGTCCGCCCATCCCGCGAGGACGGTGGAGAGCTCCGCGGCCGCGAAGATGATCTTCCCGAAGAAGACGTCGGTGGTCGGGTGCGCGGCGAAGTCGAAGGACGTGACGATCCCGAGGTTGCCGCCGCCGCCGCGCAGCGCCCAGAACAGGTCCGGGTTCTCGTCCTCGCTCGCGCGCAGGACGTCCCCGGCGGCGGTGACCACCTCGGCCGCGACGAGGTTGTCCATGGCCAGGCCGTACTTGCGGACCTTCCAGCCGATGCCGCCGCCGAGGGTGAGCCCGCCGACGCCGACGCTCCGGGTGTCGCCGGACGAGAGCGCCAGCCCGTGCGGCGCGAGCGCGGACGCGACCTGCCCCCAGGTCGCTCCGCCGCCGATCCGGACGATGTGCCGGTCCGCGTCGACGACCTCGACGCCCGCGAGGCGGACGAGGTCGATCACGACGCCCTCGTCGTTCGTGCCGAATCCGGAGAAGGCGTGGCCGCCGCCGCGAACGGACAGGAACAGGTCCGCCTCCACCGCGAACCTGATTCCCGCGCGAACGTCGTCCACGTTTCCGGGACGCAGCACAAAGGCGGGACTTCCCGCCGCCAGAAGTGCGGGCGCGGCCGATGCGTACTCCGCGTCGCCCGGTTCGATGATGTCGCCGCCGAAATCGCGACGCAGGTTCTCGAGAGCCGAAGTCATGGCGTCCTCCCCGATCAGTTCTGCCGTTCGGTCGTACACATGACTCCGGCCGCCCGTGTTTTGTGACCAGATGGATCGCGTGACGTGCGCCACAAGTGCAATGTCACACGGAGGCGGATTCGGCCTCCGTCTTGGGCTGCGCGTCCGCGGTCTTCGGGGCGCGCGGACGCATCGCCAGCGTGAGGACGGCCAGCCCGGCGAAGAGCGCGGCGGCGACGAGGCCGGTGACGTGCAGGCTCGTGGTGAACGCCTCGCGCGCGGTGTGCAGGAGCGTCGCGCCCTGGCCCGCGGGCAGGTGGCGGCTCGCGGCGACCGCGCCCGCGAGGGAGTCGGACGTGCCGTCCGTCCCGTCGCGGTAGACGACCGCGGCCAGCACGCCGAGCAGCGCGAACCCGAGCGACCCGCCGAAGTAGTTGGCGGTCTCCGACATCGACGCGGCCGACCCGGCGCGCTCCGGCGGGACGGACCCGACGACCAGCCCGGTGCCGAGCGCGAACAGCGGCCCGGCGCCGACGGCGAGGACGGTGATCCCGACCATGACCAGCGCCAACGAGCCCGAACCGTGCACGGCGACCAGCAGCAGCGCGCCCGCCGCGGACAGGGCCAGCCCGCCCGCGATCGCCGTCTCCGGCTTCATCCGCTTGGCGTACACCGGGGCGGTCATCGTGCCGAGGGCCACGCCCAGGCCCATCGGCGCGAACAGCATCGCGGACGTGGCCGGGGAGTGCCCCAGGACGTTCTGCAGGAACTGGGTGACCAGCAGGCCCGTCCCGGCCATGGCGCATCCGGCGAAGGCCAGCCCGATGAGGACGGCCGTGAAGCGGCGGTTCCGGAGCAGCCGCAGGTCCAGCAGCGGCGTCTCCATCCGCAGCTGCCGCCGGACGAACACGACCCCCACGGCCACGCCGACGAGGAGCGCCACGCTCGGCACGACCGGCTCGTCCTGGATCGCGAGCTGCTTGAAGCCGTAGACCATGAGCAGCACCGCGACCAGCGACAGGACGACGCTGACCGGGTCGAGCCGTCCGGCCCGGTCGCTGCGGAACTCGGGGAGCAGGAAGGGGCCGGCGACGAGCACCACGGCCATCGCGGGCACGGCGATCAGGAACACCGACTTCCACGAGAACTGCTGGAGCAGGAACCCGGCCAGCACCGGCCCGAGCGCGCCGCCGGCGAACTGGCTGGTCGCCCAGATCGCGATGGCCTTCCCGCGCTGCCGCTCGTCCCGGAACATGCTGGTGATCAGCGCGAGCGTGGACGGCGTCAGCGTCGCGCCCGCCACGCCCAGCAGCAGCCGGACGACGATCAGCATCAGCGGGTTCACGGAGAAGGTCGCCACGACCGACAGGACCGCGAAGCCCGCGGCCCCGGCCAGCAGCAGTTTCCGGCGGCCGATCCGGTCGCCGAGCGTGCCCGCCGTGATGACCAGCCCGGCGACCATCAGCCCGTACCCGTCGCTGATCCACAGCTGCTCGACGTTGTTCGCGCCGAGGTCGGCGCTCAGTTTCGGCAGGGCCAGCATGAGGGCCGTCATGTCCATCGCGACGATCAGGGTCGGCAGGGCCAGGACGACCAGTCCCAGCCAGGTCCGGCGGTCGGCTCTCGTCTCGTTCTCGTTCGTCATGCCGGGTGGTCGGAGCCGATCCGTGCTCCTTGACATCCTGGGCACGACGCGACCGAAGATTTTCGAGCCCGGGAAATTTCTTCGGAGGATGTCAAGACGGCGGCTGCGGCTCCGACCTATGGGGCGAAGGGGCCCGCCAGGGTCCCGGCGACACGAGCACACGAGGAGCACCAGATGCAGTTCCTGATCAGCATGCACATCAACCCGGCCGTGCTGGACGCGCTGACCGACGAGGAGAAGCAGGCGATCGGCGAGGGCCACGGGAAGTTCATGGCCGATTGCAAGGCTTCCGGCGAGTTCATCCTCACGCAGGCGCTGACCGACCCGTCCCAGGCGGCGGTCGTGTCGGTGCGCAACGGCCAGCCGGTCGTGACCGACGGGCCGTTCCTCGAGGCCAAGGAGTTCCTGGGCGGCTACTACCTGGTCGACGTCGAGAACCGGGAGCGCGCGCTCGAGCTCGCCGCGCAGATCCCGGACGCCGCGATCGAGGGCCTCGCGGTCGAGGTCCGTCAGGTCATGTTCTCTGACGGACAATTGGAGGCGTGAGCGAATCGGCTGATCGGCGTCCGGAGTTCGAGGACCTGCTGCGCGAGCTGGCGCCGCAGGTCCTCGGCGCGCTCGTGCGCAGGCACGGGCAGTTCGAGAGCTGCGAGGACGCCGTCCAGGAGGCCGTCCTCGCGGCGTCGGTGCAGTGGCCTGCCGAGGGGGTGCCGGACAACCCGCGCGGCTGGCTGGTGGCGGTGGCGTCCCGGCGGCTCATCGACCAGATGCGCAGCGACCACGCCCGCCGCGAGCGCGAGTCGGCCCTGGCGACCGAGCAGGCCGCCGAGCCCGCCCCCGAGGACGTCCCGGGGGGCGACGACACGCTCGTGCTGCTGTTCCTGTGCTGCCATCCGACGCTGACGGCCGCGTCCCAGACGGCGCTGACGCTGCGCGCGGTCGGCGGGCTGACCACGGCCGAGATCGCCCGCGCGTTCCTGGTGCCGGAGGCCACGATGGCGGCCCGGATCAGCCGGGCCAAGCAGAAGATCAAGGCCGCGGGCAGCGCGTTCGCGATGCCGGAGGGCGCCGAGCGGGACGAGCGGCTGCGGGTCGTCCTGCACGTGCTGTACCTGATCTTCAACGAGGGGTACATCGCGTCCTCGGGGGGCGAGCTGTCCCGCGCCGACCTCGCGCGGGAGGCGATCCGGCTCGTCCGGATAGTGCACGCGCAGCTGCCCGGGGACGGCGAGGTCACCGGCCTGCTGGCGCTGATGCTGCTGACCCACGCACGCCGGGACGCCCGGACGACCGCGTCCGGCGACCTCGTCCCGCTGGACGAGCAGGACCGCTCGGCCTGGGACCGCGACATGATCGACGAGGGGAACGCGCTGGTCAAGACGTCCCTGGCGGACACGACGCTCGGGCCGTACCAGTTGCAGGCCGCGATCGCCGCGACGCACGCGGGCGCCACGAGGGCCGCGGACACCAACTGGAAGCAGGTGTACGCGCTCTACCTGGTCCTCGAGCGGATCGCGCCCAACCCGATGGTCACCCTGAACCGGGCGATCGCGCTGGCCGAGGTCGAGGGCCCGGAGGCCGGGCTCGGCCTGCTCGCCACCCTGGACGGCGACGAGCGCATGGCCGGGCACCACCGGCTGCTGTCCGTCCGGGCGCACCTGCTGGAGAAGACCGGCGACACGTCCGGGGCGTACGAGCTGTACCGGCGTGCGGCCAAGGCCACCGCGAGCCTCGCCGAGCAGCGGTACCTGGAGCGCAGGGCGAGCCGCCTGAAGGAATGACCTCCCGGCCGGGGCCCGCACGCGACCCATGTCACAGCGTGCCGGTGTCACACGCGGCGCGGCTGTGGTGTCTCGGGTACGTCGAGACAGGACCACGAGTCGGGTTGGTGAGGTCATGCGGGTATTCATCGCAGGTGGGAGCGGAGTCCTCGGGCAGTTGCTGGTGCCGTTGCTCGTGTCGCGCGGGCACGAGGTGACCGCGACGACGACCGGGACCGGCAAGCTGGGACGGCTGCGGGAGCTGGGCGCCGAGGCGGTCGTGATGGACGGCCTGGACGCGTCGTCGGTGCACGACGCGGTCGCCGCCGCGAAGCCGGACGTGATCGTCCACCAGATGACCGCGCTCGGTGTCACCCACGCCGGGACGAACATGAGGTCCGACCGGTACTTCCGGAACACCAAGCGGCTGCGCACCGAGGGGACCGACCATCTGCTGGCCGCCGCCGAGGCGTCCGGCGTGCGGAACTTCGTCGCGCAGAGCAACGCGGGCGGGAACGGGCCGCGCGAGGGCGGCTGGAAGACGCCGGAAGAGGGCCCGATGGACCTGAGCTCCGTCACGGCCCCGCTCGAGGCGGTGGAGTCGCTGCGCCACACCGAGAAGGCCGTGCTCGACGCGGGCGGGGCGGCGCTGCGCTACGGCTGGTTCTACGGGCCGGGCGCGTCCGACGACCAGGCCGAGCTGGTGCGGAAGCGGAAGTTCCCGGTGATCGGCGGCGGGACGGGCGTCTGGTCGTGGATCCACCTGGACGACGCGGCGCGTGCGACCGTCCTGGCCGTCGAGCAGAAGGCGCGCGGCGTGTACAACATCGTCGACGACGAACCGGCGGCGGTCGGCGAGTGGCTTCCCTACCTGGCCGAGTGCGCGGGCGCGAAGCCGCCGATGAGGTTCCCCGCGTGGCTGGGCAAGCTGGTGGCCGGGGACGTCGCGGTGTCGATGATGACCAGGTGCCTCGGCTCGAACAACGCCAAGGCCAAGGGCGAGCTGGGCTGGGAGCTCGCGTATCCGTCCTGGCGCGAGGGCTTCAAGGACGCGCTCGCGTGACCAGGGGCGGGGAGTTCCAGGAGCCGGCCGGGAGGTTCCTCGACGCGTTCCGCGAGGGTGACGTCGACGCGCTGGCCGAACTGCTCGCCGCGGACGTCCAGATGGTCAGTGACAGCGGCGGCGAGGCGCCGCAGTGGGGCAAGGGCATCGCCGGCGCGGCGAACGTGATCCGGCTGCTCGCCGCGATGTCCGGGCCGCTCGCGTCGGTCGGCATCGCCGTGGAGCCGCGCCCGGTGAACGGCGAGCCGGGCGCGATCTTCCGCGATCCGGGCGGCCGGATCCTCAACACCTGGTCGATCGACATCCTGGACGGGAGGATCCAGGCCATCCGGACGGTCATCAACCCGAGAGTGCGGGACCCGCAGGGGGCTCCCGCACTCTCGGCTTGAAGGCCAGGTCAGACGCCTGCCGGCTCCTCCATCGCGGACGGCGCGGGCGCGACGGGACGGCGGCGGAACGGCATCCACCAGTTGGCCTTGCCGAACAGCTCCATCACCGCCGGGACGAGCACCAGCCGGACGATCGTGGCGTCCACGAGGACGGCGACCGACATGCCGAGCCCGATCTGCTTCACCGCGACGTCCGGGCCGAGCGCGGTCGTCATGAAGACCGCGATCATGATCGCCGCGGCGGCGGTGATGACCTTGGCCGTGCTGGCCAGGCCGCTCGCGACGGACGCCCGGGTGTCGCCCGTCCGGACGTAGTCCTCGCGGATCCGCGAGATCAGGAAGACCTCGTAGTCCATGGACAGCCCGAACAGGACGGGGAACATCATCATCGGCGCCCAGCTGGTGATAGGCATGCTGGTCGGGAATCCGAAGAACCTCCCGAGCCATCCCCACTGGACGATCGCGACGAGCACCCCGTACGCGGCGCCGATCGACAGCAGGTTCATCACCGCGGCCTGGAGCGCGATCGTCACCGACCGGACCAGCGCGACCAGCAGGATCAGGGACAGCGCGAGCACGACCGCGATCATCAGCGGCAGTCGCGCGGCCACCGAGTCGTCGAAGTCGATCGTGACGGCGTTCGGGCCGCCGATCCGGACGTCCTTCCCGCCCGGTGTCCTCGGCAGGACGTCGTCGCGCAGCCGGTGCACGATGCCCGGGGTGGCCTTGTCCTGGAAACCGGTGTCGGGGAAGGCCATGAAGAGGGCGGCCCGCCCGTCCTGGCTGATCCGGGGCGGGGTGACGTAGGCGATGCCCTTGGCCTTCCCGACGGCCTCGACGACGGGACGCAGGTCGGTGTCCCGGGACGCGATCGGCGTCGCGAAGACCAGCGGCGCGTTGTAGCCGGGGCCGAAGCCCTCGGACAGGATCGTGTAGGCGGTGTAGCTGCCGCGGTCGTGCGGCTGGACGCTGGCGTCCGGCATGCTCAGCCGCATCGACAGCGCGGGCGCGGCGAGCACCAGCAGGCTCGCCCCGGCCAGGACGGCCGCGATCACCGGGCGGCGCTGCACGGCGGAGGCCCAGCGCTCGGCGGGCGTCCGGCGGGCGCGGTCCGCGCCGTCCGCCGAGGCCCCGCGCCGCCGAGGCAGCCGCAGTGAGTTGATCTTGTAACCGGTGAAGCCGAGGAACGCCGGGAGCAGCGTCACCGCGGCGGCCATCGTGACCAGCACGGTCGTGGACGCGGCGATGGCGACGCCCGTCATCAGCGGCTGCCCCATGGCGAGCAGGCCGAGCAGCGCGATCACGACGGTCGTCCCGGCGAACAGGACCGCGTGCCCGGCGGTCGTGACGGCCTTGACCGTCGCGGCCTCGGGACGGTCGCCGTTCTTCAGGGCCTCCTTGTAGCGGGTCACGATGAACAGCGCGTAGTCGATGCCGACGCCGAGGCCGATCAGCGCGGCCACGATCACGGTGAAGTCCGGCGCGTGGAACAGGTACCCGACGAGCTTCATCAGCGCGATCCCGCCGACGATCGCCATCAGCGCGGTGACGATCGGCAGGCCCATCGCGACCAGCGAGCCGAAGGCGATGAACAGGATCACCGCCGCCGCCACCAGGCCGACCACTTCGCCCGGCGCCTGTTGCGGCGCCTCGGCCTTCTGGGCGAGGTCGCCGGCGAGCGCGAACGTCACGCCGCCGCCGGACGCGTCCTTGGCCGCCGTCACCAGCGGCTTCACCTCGCTCGCCTTCACGTTCTGGTCGGTCAGCGGGATGGTCGTGCGGGCGATCCGCCGGTCCTTGGTGACCAGCGCCGGGTCCTTGTACGGCGAGACGACCGGGCCCGTGACGGGCGAGGCGTCCATCGCGGACACGATCTGGTCGATCTTCTGCCGGGCGGCCGGGTCGTCGACGCCCCGGTCCGCCCTGATCGCGAGGGTCAGCGTGTCACCCTGCTGGTCGGGGAAATGCCGCTGGATCAGCTTCTGCGCTTTGGCGGATTCCGATCCGCCGCCGGAGAAATCGTTGTCGGAGGCTGCCCCGAAGCCGAACCCGGCGACCGCCACCGCGAGAACGCCGACGATCCAGGCCAGCAGGACCAGGCGTCTGCGCCGGTAGCAGAAGCGGGCGAGCCCTGCCAGGACACCGCCCTCGCGAGGGGTCTCGGTCGTCATCATCAATCTCCTTGTGCCGTTGTAGGCGGCCGGTCGGAATTGATGATTCCGCTCGAATTCGTGCGAGTCGTCCGCCTGGCGCAGGTAATTCGGGCTACGGCATGCGCCGCATTTCCCGGCCGTCTCTACTCCGGGCGCCGACGGTGTACTGCGTCTGCGGTAGCGGCGTTTCGTCCGCGCGCAGGAGGTGTGAATGCCCGCTTCTCGTTAGGTTGCGGCTATGAGTACCGCTCTGTCCGCCGTCTGGTCCAGGCACAGGGACTGGCTGATCGCCGTCCTCCTGGCGGGGGCACTGCTGATCACCGCCGCGGGCGAGGGGCACGCCGCCGTCGGCCTGGATCTCTGCGGCTACGCGCTGATCGTGGTCAGCGGCCTCTCGATGGCCTTCGTCCGCCGCGCCCCGATCCCCGTGCTCTTCACCGCCTGGACGTGCGTGGCGGGCTACCAGGCGGTCGGCTTCGAGGTGCCCGCCGTCGCGTACCTGTTCGCGACGTACGCGGCGGTCCGGGCCGGGCACCGGCTGGTCGCCACCGCGGCGAGCGTGATGCTGCTGCTCACGCTGCCGATGGCGGCCCTGGTCTCGCCGCACAACTGGTCGGTGGGCGAGTCGTTCGTGCAGGCCCGGGGCGTCCTGGAGATCGCGTGGCTGATCGCCGCCGGGGCCGCCGGGGAGGCGCTGCGGCAGGCCGAGCGGCGCGCGGACGAGGCGGAGCGCACCCGCGAGGAGGCCGCGCGGCTGCGGGCGAGCGAGGAGCGCCTGCACATCGCGCGGGAGCTGCACGACTCGCTCACCCACCAGATCTCGATCATCAAGGTCCAGTCCGGGGTCGCCGTCCACCTCGCGCGCAAGCGCGGCGAGCGGGTGCCCGAGGCGCTGCTGGCGATCCAGGAGGCCGGACGCGAGGCGACCCGCGAGCTGCGCGCGACCCTGGAGACGCTGCGGGACGACTCCGACGCCCCGGTGTACGGCCTCGACCACGTCCCCGAGCTGGTCGAACGCGCCTGCGGGACGGGCCTTGAGACGAGGCTGACGATCGAGGGCGAGCCGCAGGACGTGCCGTCCGCCGTCGACCGGACGGCCTACCGGATCGTCCAGGAGTCGCTGACGAACACCGCGCGGCACGCGGCCGCGACGACGGCGACGATCCGGATCGACTACCGCCCGGGGTCGCTGGCGATCCGCGTCGACGACGACGGCCGGGCCACGCCCGGCCACGTCCCGGTCCCCGGTGTCGGGCTGCTCGGCATGCGCGAACGCGTCACCGCCCTCGGCGGGCGCCTGCGCGCCGAGCCCCGCAGCGAGGGCGGGTTCAGCGTCGAGGCCGAATTGCCCGTAGTGTCCACGTTGTGATCCGTGTCCTGCTGGTGGACGACCAGCCGCTGCTCCGCGGCGGGTTCCGCGCGCTGCTCGACGCCGAGGACGACATCGAGGTGGTGGCCGAGGCCGCCAACGGCGCGGAGGGTCTCGCCCTCGCTCGGGAGTGGCTGCCGGACGTCGCGCTCATCGACGTCCAGATGCCGGTCATGGACGGCATCGAGGCGACCCGCCGCATCGCCGCGGACCCGGCGCTGGCCGGGGTGCACGTCGTCATCCTGACCAACTACGGCTTCGACGAGTACGTCTTCAACGCGCTGCGCGCCGGGGCCGCCGGGTTCCTCGTCAAGGACATCGAGCCGGAGGACCTGCTGCACTCGGTGCGCGTCGCGGCGCGCGGCGACGCGCTGCTCGCGCCGTCCATCACCCGGCGCCTGATCAGCCAGTACGTCACGCAGCCGGTCCGCACGGGCGTCGGCGAGGGCCTGGACGAGCTGACCAACCGCGAGCGCGAGGCCGTCGCGCTGGCCGCGCAGGGCCTCGCGAACGACCAGATCGCGGCCCGGATGGCGATCAGCCCGGTGACCGCCAAGACCCACATCAACCGCGCGATG
This sequence comes from Spirillospora sp. NPDC052269, assembly GCF_040679435.1. Lineage (NCBI taxonomy): Bacteria > Bacillati > Actinomycetota > Actinomycetes > Streptosporangiales > Thermomonosporaceae > Spirillospora > Spirillospora sp. NPDC052269. The sequence goes on along the minus strand of NZ_JBFAUU010000012.1, from coordinate 46,945 downwards.
ATGAAGCTCCAGGCGCGCGACCGGGCGCAGCTGGTCGTCCTCGCCTACGAGTCCGGCCTGGTCACACCGCGCGGCTCGTGAGCGCCGCCCACCGAGTGAGCGCCGCCCACCGAGTGAGCGCCGCCCACCGAGTGAGCGCCGCACGCCGCGCGCTCGGGGCGGTGGGCGAGCGTCGCCAGGATGCGCAGCGCCGCCTCGGACGGTGAGCCCTCCTCGACCGTGTGCGCGATGAGCGCCTGGTCCGGGTCGTCCGGGAGGCGGAGCGTCTCGTAGCTGAGGTCGACCCGGCCGACGGCCGGGTGCAGGTAGACGTACCCTCCGTGGGTCTTGTCCCTGACCTGCTGCTTCTCCCACGCGGCCCGGAACTCGGGGCAGGTCTCGGTGAGCTCCTCCACGAGCGCGGCGGTGCGCGGGTCGTCCGGATGCCGGGACGCGTCGAGCCGCAGGTAGGCGGCGATGTCGGCGACCTTGCCGGGCCAGTCCTCGTAGAGCGCGCGCATGCCCTCGTCCTGGCAGACGAGACGGGCGAGGTTGCGCCGCTCGGGCGGCAGCGCGCCGAAGTCGGTGATGAGCGCGGCGGCGAGGTGGTTCCACGCGAGGACGTCCGTGCCCCGGCCGACGACGTACGCGGGGACGTCGGACGCCGCGTCCAGCAACCGCCGCAGCCCCGGCCGGACGGTCTGCGGTGCGGACGGCGCGTCCGTCCCCGACCACGGCCGCGCCAGCCGGAACAGGTGCTCGCGCTCGACCGGGTCCAGCCGCAGCGCGCGGGCGACGGCGTCCAGGACCTCTTCGGAGAAGTGCAGCGTGCGGCCCTGTTCGAGCCGGACGTAGTGGTCGACGCTGACCCCGGCGAGCAGGGCCAGCTCCTCGCGGCGCAGCCCCGGGACGCGGCGGCGGCCGCCGTGGTCGGGCAGCCCCAGTTCGTCCGGCCGCAGCCGCGCCCGCCGTGACCTCAGGAACTCGCCCAGCTCCGCACGCCTGTCCAATGCCATGACCCCAGTATCGCCGGGCGTGATCGCCGCATCCTGGTCGCGTCATGCCCAGGCACGAGACGGCACTGGGTAGACCGCTTCCGCCGGACGACAGTGGTGGTCATCGGAACTCACCGAGCAAGGAAGAACGGAACTGATGACTGACCGCAAGGCACTGACCGGCACTGTTCGCTTCGGCAGCACCGACATGGACGTCACCCGCCTCGGCTTCGGGTCGTGGGCGGTGGCAGGGGCGGGCTGGACGTTCGGCTGGGGCGAGACCGACGACGCCGACTCGATCGAGGCCATCCGGCACGCGATCCGGTCCGGGGTCAACTGGATCGACACCGCCGCCGTCTACGGCCTCGGCCACTCCGAGGAGCTGGTCGGCAAGGCGATCGCCGGGCTGCCGGAGGCCGACCGCCCGTACGTGTTCACCAAGGCCGGGCTGGTCTGGGACCCGGAGAACCCGTCGGCCGCGCCCCGCCGGATCATGAAGCCCGCCAGCGTCCGCCGCGAGATCGAGGACTCGCTGCGCCGCCTCGGCGTCGAGCGGATCGACCTCTACCAGGTGCACTACCCCGACACCGGCGAGTCCCTGGAGTACGCGGGCGGCGGCTTCGGCGCGGTGTCGCCGAACGCCACGCCGCTGGAGGAGTACTGGCAGGTCATGGCCGACCTGAAGGCCGAGGGCAAGGTCCGCGCGATCGGCCTGTCGAACCACTCGGCCGAGCTGCTGGACGCCGCCGAGGAGATCGCGCACGTGGACGCGATCCAGCCGCCGTTCTCGGCGATCAACCGCTCGGCCGCCGCCGAGATCGCCTGGGCGAGGGAGCACGGCACCGCCGTGATCGGCTACTCGCCGCTCCAGTCCGGCCTGCTCACCGGCACGTTCTCCGCCGAGCGCGTCGCGGGCCTGCCCGCGGGCGACTGGCGGACCGGGCACCACGACTTCACCACCGGCCTCGCCGCGAACCTCCAGGTCGCGGAGGCGCTGCGGCCGATCGCCGAGCGGCACGGCGTCAGCGTCGCGGAGGTCGCGATCGCGTGGGCGCTGGCCTGGCCGGGCATGACCGGCGCGATCGTCGGCGCCCGCTTCGCCCGGCAGGTGGACGGCTGGATCGGCGCGGCCGACGTGAAGCTGACCCAGGACGACCTGGACGAGGTCTCCGCCGCCATCGACGCCTCGGGCGCGGGCACCGGCCCCGCCCGCCCGTGAAACAGCGAGACGTGAAGGAACAGGACATGACTCTCTTCGTGGTCGCGGAGCTCCGGTCGGTTCGCGGACAGGAGGACCGGCTCCGCACGGCGCTGGAGGCGATGATCGAGCCGTCCCTGGACGAGCCGGGCTGCCTCGCCTACCAGCCGTACGCCGACCCCAACGACGCGTCCCGCATGGTCGTCGTCGAGGAGTGGACCGGCCAGGACGCCCTGGACGAGCACTTCGCGACGCCGCACTTCGAGCACGCCGTGAAGGTATTCGAGGGGATCCTCGCCGAGCCCATGACCGTCCGCCGCCTGGCCGCCGTCGCAGGTTGATGTCGTCACGGGCTGATGAGGCCGTCGCCCAGGGACGTGCGCCGGTACAGCACCTGGCGTCCGTCCCGGGCCCGGCTCACCAGCGCGGTCGCGTGCAGGACCCGCAGATGCTGCGACACCGCGCTCGGTGTCACCCGCAGGCGGCGGGCGATCTCGATCGTCGGCAGGGGCTCGGCGAGCAGGGTCAGCAGGCGGACCTTGGACGCGCCGAGCAGCGCGTTCAGGGCGGGCAGGTCGGGAGGCGGCTGCGGCTCCCAGAGGGTGCCGACGCCCCGGCACGGATAGGCCAGCGCCGGCGGCTCGTCCGGGCTCAGGGGCGGGGCCGGCTTGTGGACGAAGACCGACGGCATCAGCAGGAGGCCGCGCCCGTCCGCGACGACGTGGCGATGGCTGATCATCCTGCTGATGTGCAGCACGCCGTCCTGCCAGCGCAGGTTCGGGTGCATGTCGGCGAACAGCAGGCGCGCGCCGCCCACGGCGAGCCGGCGCGCGCGGTAGGTCATGTCCGCTTCGAGGACGAGCCGCATCTGCCGCCAGTGCGGCCTGACGGCGAGCTCCCAGAACCGGTGCAGGACGTCGCAGATCGCGTCGAGGAGGCGTGCCGTGTCCGGATCGCGCAGCGGCTCGGGAAGGCCGTCGGGCGCGTGCGCGGCCGCCAGATCGCGCCGGACGACGGCACCGGGCGTCCGCCGGACGATCTCCAGTTCGGCCTCGAAGCCGGGTTCGAACTCGTCCGGACGCGGCGTCAGGAAGTCGGGCAGCGTCCGCCGATCGCTGACCAGCGCGCACAGAAGTCGCAGGTCAGAGGCCTCAAGCCCGGCCAGGACGGCCCGGCGCCACGGAAGGTGCAGGGCGGACAGGCCCGGGTCGCGCAGCACGCGCAGGCTGACGACGGTCTCGTGCAGCGGCGAGACGGCGAACCTGGTGTCCGCGAGGTCCCCGACGCCCAGCTCGAAACCGATCATTAAGTCCCACGCTACATTGATTGGCCCGTGCGTCCCGAGGCCGTGAACTCGGTGTCATGACGTTGACCCTCCCCCGAGCGGACGCGGGCCGCGGCGTGATCCTGCTCCTCGCCCTCACCTGCGGCGTCGCCGTGGGGAACGTGTACTTCCCGCAGGCGATCAGTCCGTCGGTCGCGTCCGGGCTGGGCGTCTCCCCCGACGAGGCCGCGCTGGTCGTGACGGCGACGCAGTTCGGGTACGCGGCCGGGATCTTCCTGCTGGTGCCGCTCGGCGACCGCGTCCCGCACCGGCGACTGGTCGTGACCCTGCTCGCGCTGACCGGGCTCGGGCTGCTCGCCGCCGGGACCGCGCCCGGGGTGACGCCGCTGGCCGCCGCGTCCGTGGGCGTCGGCGCGGCCACGGTCGTCGCGCCGATCCTCGGGCCGATGGCCGCGGGCCTGGTCGGACCCGACCGGCGGGGAACGGTCAGCGGGATCCTGCTCGGCGGCTCCATCGGCGGCATGCTGCTGTCCCGGACGCTCGGCGGGTTCGCCGGCGAGTCGCTGGGCTGGCGCGCCCCCTACTTCGCGGCGTCCGCGCTCACCTTCGCGTCGGCGCTCGTCCTGGTCAGGGCGCTGCCGCACACCCGGCCGTCCTCACGCGAGCGGTATCCGACCCTGCTGGCCGCGCCCCTCCGCCTCCTGCGCACCGAACCGGAGCTGCGACGATCCTGCTTCTACCAGGCCGCGATCTTCGGCGGGTTCTCCGCCGCTTGGACGGGTGTCGCGCTGCTGCTGACCGGTCCCGCCTACGGCCTCACGACACGGGCCGTCGGGCTGCTCGCGCTGGTCAACGCGGCGACGATGTTCTGCACGCCCCTCGCGGGACGCCTCGCCGACCGTCGCGGCGCGGACCTGGTCAACCGCGTGAGCATGCTCGCCGTCGTCGCGTCCGCGCTCGTCCTCGCACTGGGCGGCTTCGGCGGGACGACCGGCCTCGCCGCGCTGGTCGCGGGCTTCCTGATCCTGGACGTCGCGATGCAGTCCGGCATGGTCGCGAACCAGGTGCGCGTCTACGCGCTGCGCGACTCCGAGCGCAGCCGCCTCAACACGGCCTACATGACCTGCGCCTATCTCGGTGGAAGCCTCGGCTCCTGGTTCGGCGCGCACGCCTTCGCGCGCTTCGGCTGGAACGGCGTGTGCGCGCTCGTGGCGGTCTTGGCTGTGTTGGCGCTGGCGAAGTCCGCGCGGTCTTCCGAGGGGATCCAGTAGCGGTCCTGGTCCCAGGGGACGTAGGCGTCCTCGATGTGCGCGACGAGCAGCGGCAGCGCGGGATGCCGGTCCAGCTCGTGCCACATCAGCGACCACGGGTACACGGGAGCCGGGTCGGTGAACGAGACGCGGACGACGTCCGGGTGCGAGGGCAGCCGCGTCCCCTCCCCGACGAAGGTGTACCGGGACGGCTCGGAGGCGATGCGCTCGACCAGGCCCTCCAGCCCGAAGTCGGGCCCGGACGTGTCGAACCCGATGCCGAACTCGTCCCCCAGCGCGCGGTAGAACCACGCCCACTCGCTGTCCTCCCTGATGCCCGGCATCCACGCCGTCGTGCCCGCGAGCGCCGACAGCGGCAGCCGCTCCCTCCCGGCGAACCGATGATCGCGCCGGACGAGGATCTGGAGCGGTTCGAGCAGGGCGGGGACGCGGCGGACGCCGTCCGGCAGCCCGGTGGCGCGGCCGAACAGCGCGTCGGTGTCGCCCGCGAGCAGGGCGGGCAGCCCGGCGGCGAGCCCGCCCGAGGACACGATCGACAGCCCGGTGGACGGCACGGTCTCGTGGAAGTCCCTCGCCAGGTCGATCGACGCCAGCCAGGTGTGGTGGACGTCCACGCGGAGGGTGGCCAGCCGCTCCCCGGCGAGCGCCGCCATCCGGTCGGAGAGGCCCACCAGCGCGCGGGCGGAGTCGAGCAGCGCGCGTCCGGTGGAGGTCGGGTCGGCCCCGCCGCGGCCGCGGACGATCAGCAGCGTGCCGAGCCGGTCCTCCAGCTTCGCGACGCGCTTGGACACCGCCTGCTGGCTGACGCCGAGCCGGTCGGCGGCGTGCCCGAACGAGCGCTCCTCCACCACGGCCACGAAGGCGCGGACCGCCGCGACGTCCAGGTCCATTCAGCTCCTTGTACAACTCTTGGTTGTGATCGATCCGCATGTTCATTGTTGGACAGCATGATCCTCGTGCAGATGAGATGCCACGAGCGAATCGAATCTACAACCTGGGGGAGTGGAAGCGTGGACTCCTTCGTGCACCTGCACGTCCATACCGAGTACTCGATGCTCGACGGCGCGGCGAAGGTCGGCGCGCTGGTCGCCGAGGCCGCGCGGCTCGGGATGCCCGCTGTCGCGATGAGCGACCACGGCAACGTGCACGGGGCCTACGAGTTCCACAGGACGGCCGAGAAGGCGGGCGTCCGCCCGGTCGTCGGCGCGGAGCTGTACGTCGCGCCCGCGTCGCGGTACCGCCGCGAGCCGGTGTTCTGGAGCGACGACCTGTCGTTGCGGAAGTCGGACGAGCGGACGGGCGCGGGCGGCGACGTCTCCGGACGCGGCCTCTACACGCACATGACGGTCTGGGCCGAGCACGCGGACGGCCTGCGCAACCTGTTCCGGCTCCAGTCGCGCGCCTGGCTGGAGGGCCGCGCGGCGAAGTACCCGCGCGTGGACGACGAGCTGCTCGCCGAGTACGCGCCGGGCCTGATCGCGACGACCGGCTGCCCGTCCGGGGAGGTGCAGACGCGGCTGCGCCTCGGCCAATACGACGCGGCGGTCGCGGCCGCCGCCCGCTACCGCGACGTCTTCGGGAAGGACAACTTCTTCCTCGAACTGATGGACCACGGGCTGCCGATCGAGCGGCGCGTCCGCGACGACCTGCTGCGCCTCGGACGCGACCTCGGGATCCCGCCGCTCGCCACCAACGACTCGCACTACGTCACCGAGGACCAGTCGGACGCGCACGACGCGCTGCTCTGCATCGGCACCGGCAAGCGGATCGCCGACGCCGAGCGGTTCCGGTTCTCCGGCAGTGGCTACTTCCTGAAGGACGCGGCGCGGATGCGCGCGATGTGGGACGACCAGGTGCCCGGGGCCTGCGACAACACGCTGCTGATCGCGGAGCGCGTGGGCGACTACGGCCCGGTGTTCGCGCACCGCGACCTGATGCCCGAGTTCCCCGTCCCGGACGGCGAGACCGAGGCGTCCTGGCTGCGCGCCGAGACCCTGCGCGGCGCGCGGCGGCGGTACGGCGGCGACCCGGCGCCCGAGGTGCTGGAACGCATCGACTACGAGCTGTCGGTCATCGAGGACATGGGCTTCCCCGGCTACTTCCTCGTCGTCGCCGACATCTGCGAGTACGCGCGCAAGAATGGCATCGGCCTCGGCCCGGGACGAGGTTCCGCGACCGGCTCGATCGTCGCGTACTGCATGGGCATCACCGAGCTGGACCCCATCGAGCACCAGCTGATCTTCGAACGGTTCCTCAACCCCGAGCGGGTCACCATGCCCGACATCGACCTGGACTTCGACGACCGCCGCCGCGACGAGATGATCGACTACGTCACGCGGACGTACGGCGCGGACCGGGTCTGCCAGATCGTCACGTTCAACACCATCAAGGCCAAGGCGGCCGTGAAGGACGCCTGCCGCGTCCTCGGCCTGCCGTACGCGCTCGGCGACCGGATCACCAAGGCGTTCCCGGCGGCGGCCGGGGGCAAGGAGATCCCGCTCTCGGCCGTCCACGACGAGGCGCATCCCCGGCACGGCGAGGCCGCCGAGCTGCGCCACATGTACGACACCGAGCCGGACGTGCGGCGCATCGTGGACACCGCACGCGGCGTCGAGGGCCTGACGCGCGGCACCGGGATCCACGCGGCGGGCGTGATCCTGTCGTCCGAGCCGCTGCTCGACGTGCTGCCGCTCGTCCGGCCGAAGGCGGACGGCCCGGTCGTCACCGGCTTCCCGTTCACGCAGGCCGAGGACATGGGCCTGCTGAAGATGGACTTCCTCGGGCTGCGCAACCTCACGGTCATCAACGACGCGATCGAGGGCGTCCGCGCGAACCGCGGCTTGGACGTCGACATCCACGATGTCCCGCTGGACGACGCGGCGACCTACGAGCTGCTCGCGCGCGGCGACACCATCGGCGTGTTCCAGCTCGACGGCGGCGGGATGCGGACGCTGCTGAAGCTGATGCGCCCGACGACGTTCAACGACATCGCGGCGGTGTCGGCGCTGTACCGGCCCGGCCCGATGGAGATGAACGCGCACACGAACTACGCGCTGCGCAAGACCGGCAGGCAGAAGGTCGAGCCCATCCACCCGGAACTCGGGGACGCGCTCGAACCGATCCTCGGCGACACCTACCACCTGGTCGTGTTCCAGGAGCAGGTCATGGCGATCGCGCAGCAGCTCGCCGGATATTCGCTGGGCGGGGCCGACATGCTGCGGCGGGCCATGGGCAAGAAGAAGAAAGAAGTCCTGGACGCCGAGTGGGAGCGATTCTCCGCGGGCATGCGCGAGCGCGGCTTCTCGGACGAGGCGGTCAAGGCCGTATGGGACGTCCTGGTGCCGTTCAGCGGCTACGGCTTCAACAAGTCGCACACCGCCGGATACGGCCTGGTCTCCTACTGGACGGCCTACCTGAAGGCCAACTTCCCGGCCGAGTACATGGCCGCGCTCCTCACGTCCGTCGGCGACGACAAGGACAAGATGGCCGTGTACCTGTCGGACTGCCGCAGGCTCGGCGTCCGGGTGCTGCCGCCGGACGTCAACGAGAGCGAACTCGGCTTCACCGCCGTCGGCGAGGACATCCGGTTCGGGCTCGGCGCGATCCGCAACGTCGGCGCGGGCGTCGTCGAGTCCATCACCGGGACGCGCCGGGAGTCCGGGCCGTATGGCGGGTTCGCGGACTTCCTGGCCCGCGTCCCGGCGGCGGTCTGCAACAAGCGCGTCATCGAGTCGCTGGCGAAGGCGGGCGCGTTCGACTCGTCCGGGCACGCGCGGAAGGCGGTCGTCGCGGTGCACGAGCAGGCCGTGGACTCCGTCCTCGACCTGAAACGGCACCAGGCGCACGGCCAGGACGCGCTGTTCGGCGGCGGCTCACCGGATCCCGGCGGTGACGACGGCGGGACGGGCCCGCTCGTGACCGTCCCCGACCTCGACGAATGGGACAAGGCGACGCTGCTCGCGCACGAGCGCGACATGCTCGGCCTCTACGTCTCCAGCCATCCCCTGGACGGCGCGGAGTCGGTGCTCCAGGCGCATCGCGACCTGTCGCTCGCGGACCTGCTCGCGTCCGGGCGGACGGACGGGCCCGTCCGGGTGAGCGGGATCATCGCGGGCCTGCAGCGGAAGGTGACCAAGCAGGGTTCGCCGTGGGCCGTCGTCACGCTGGAGGACCATCACGCCGCGCTCGAATGCCTCGTGTTCCCCAAGACGTACATGCTGTTCGGGGAGCTGCTGGCCGAGGACCGGGTCGTCGCGCTCCAGGGCCGGGTCAACGCGCGGGACGACGCGATCAGCGTCTACGTGGAGGACGTCGCCGTCCTCGAGGTCGACACCGCGTCGGAGCATCCGCCGGTGCTCCTGGCGGTCGCGGAGCCGCGTGTCACGCTGACCCTCGTCCGGGAGCTGCGGCAGGTCCTGACCGCGCATCCGGGACGGGCTCCGGTGCACCTTCTCCTCCGGCGGCGCGGGGCGAAGGACGTGCTGTTCGACCTGCCGGACTTCACGGTCGAGCCCGGCCCGTCCTTCGCGGCGGACGTGAAGTCGCTGCTCGGCGCGCAAGCCCTCGACCCGGCCGGGTGAGGGCCGGGTCGAGGGCGGGACCGGGGAACGGGTCCGGGAACGGGTCCGGGGTCAACGCGCCCGCTTGAGGGAGGTGGCGGCGAGGACGGCCCCGGCGGCGGCCAGCGCGGCGTTGACGCCGATCGCGACCCGCAGGCCGGGCAGGACGTCCGCGCTCGTGGAGCTCGCGATGACGATCGCGCTCATGATCGGGGTGCCGAGCGTGATGCCGATCTGCTGGGTCATGGTCGCGACGCCGGTGGCGCGGCCCTGGTCGGCGTCCGGCAGCCCGGACGTCGCGGTGACCATGAAGGCGACGATCATCAGCATGTTGCCGACGCCGCCGACGAAGGTCGCGGCGAGCAGCAGGACGATCCAGCCGTGCGAGGCGCCGAGCGCGATCAGCGCCGCGGTCGCGGCCGCCTGCACCAGGCCGCCGGTGAGGATGGTGGCGCGGGTGCCGATCCGTCCGACGACGCGTCCGCCGAAGGTGCCGCCGAGGACGGTGCCGAGGCCGAGGACGCCGAACGCCAGCCCGGTCATGAGCGGGGAGTAGCCGAGGACCTTCTGCAGGTAGAGCGTGAGCAGGAAGACCAGCGAGGTCTCGGTCACGAAGGCGACGAGCCCGGCGGTGTTGCCCCAGATGACCGTGCGGCGCTTGAGCAGGGCGGTCGGGACGAGCGGCTCGGCGGCGCGCTTCTCGACGAACCAGAAGGCGACGACCAGCACGGCGCCGGCGATGAGCGAGATGAGGGTGGCGGGGGAGGTCCATCCGTGCTCGCCGGCCTGGGTGAGGCCGAACACCAGCAGCAGCAGCAGGCCGGCGGTCACGGACGCGGCGCCGGGCAGGTCCAGGCGCGGCCGGTCGGCCGGACGCTCGTCACGGATCATGCGGGGGGACAGCGCGACGACCAGCACGGCGACCGGGACGTTGATCAGGAAGGCCCAGCGCCAGGAGAGCAGGCTGGTCAGCAGCCCGCCGAGGATCGCGCCGGCGGTGAACCCGGCGGACATCAGCGCGCCGTTCAGCCCGAGCGCGCGCTCACGCAGCGGCCCCTCGCGGAACGCGGTGGTCAGCAGGGCCAGTCCGCAGGGGGTGACGGCCGCGGTCGCGAGTCCTTGCAGGACGCGCGCGGTCAGCAGCACCTCGGGACTCGTGGCGAGCCCGCCGAGCAGCGACGACGCTCCGAGGACGGCCATCCCGCCGATGAACAGCCGCTTGCGTCCGACCATGTCGGCGACGCGTCCGAACAGCAGGGTGAAACCGGCGGCGGAGAGCGCGAACGCGGTGGCGATCCACTGCAGGTTCGCCAGCGAGAAGCCGAGGCCCTTCCCGACCTCGGGCAGCGCCACGTTCAGGATCGAGAAGTCCACGGCGACCATGAACTGCGCGCCGAGCAGGAGGGTGAGCAGCAGCCGCTGCCGCCCGGTCATGCGGGCCGGGGACGCCGTGGGAAGGGGTGTGGGGGGCGCCGTGGTGGACGCGGCCATGGGATGCCTCCGGAGCGGTTAACGGATCTGTGGTTCCGTTAGGATGGGATGAACGTACCACCCGTCACGCCTAAATGGAACTGGAGACCCGTTATGGCTGAACTGGAGACCGCGCCCGGCACGCAGCGCCCCGGCGGGAGGACCGCGCGGGTGCGCGCCGCGGTGCTGCGCGCGGCCGAGGACGCGCTGATCGAGTGCGGGTTCGACGGCATCGACCTGGCCGAGATCGCGCGCCGCGCCGAGGTCGGCAAGACGACCGTCTACCGGCGCTGGGAGAACCCGCGTGCGCTGGTCGCCGACCTGCTCGTGGACATGGCCGAGCAGTCCGTCGCGCGCACGGAGACCGGCTCGCTGGACGGTGACCTGTGCGCGAACGCCCGGCTGGTCGTCAGGACCCTCACCGACGAGCGGCAGGGCGCGTTGTTCAGGGCCGTGATCGCCGCCGCGGCCGGAGAGGAGCGCACCGCCGAGGCGCTGCACCGCTTCTACGCGACACGCATCGCCGAGTGGGTGCCGTGCGTGACGCAGGCCGTCGAGCGGGGCGAGGTTCCGGAGGGCACGGACGCGCCCGAGGTCATCCGCGCCGTCTCGGCTCCGCTGTACTACCGCTTCCTGGTCAGCGGAGATCCCCTGGACGAGGCGGTCGCCGACCGCGCCGCGCACGCCGCCTGCTGCGCCGCCAAGGCCGGTGCTTATGTCGAACCTAAGAATGATGTTGCAGAATAAATAGGCCCGACCTAAGATTTTGCTCCATGACGTTGAGGCTGATGACCGTGCACGCCCACCCCGACGACGAGTCGAACAAGGGCGCCGCGACGCTGGCGAAGTACGCGGCCGAGGGGGTGGACGTGCTGGTCGTCACCTGCACGGGCGGCGAGCGCGGCGACGTCCTCAACCCCGCGATGAACCGTCCCGGCGTCCTTGCGAACCTGGCCGAGATCCGGCGCGCGGAGATGGACACGGCCCGGACGATCCTGGGCGTCGAGCAGCGATTCCTCGGCTTCGTCGACTCTGGCTTGCCCGCGCCAGGCGAAGCGCTCCCGGATGACTGTTTCGCGCGCACGCCCTTGGACGAGGCCACCGGACGACTCGTCGCGGCTATGCGCGAGTTCCGTCCGCACGTGGTCGTCACCTATGACGAGACCGGCGGCTATCCGCATCCCGACCATGTGCGCACGCACGAGGTGACCGTCGCGGCGTTCGACGCGGCGGGCGACGGCGACCGTTTCCCCGAGGCGGGCGAAGCGTGGCTGCCGCTCAAGCTGTACTTCCACGGCGCTCTGTCGAAGGCGTGGTTCGAGGCACTGCACGACGGGATGACCGCGCGCGGCCTGGAATCGCCGATGGCGGACGTCCTGAAGGAGTTCCCCAAGGACGTCCCCGTGCCGGAGTTCACCACGCGCGTCCCGTGCGCGGAGTACTTCGCAACCAGGGACGAGGCACTGCTCGCGCACGAGACGCAGGTCGATCCGAACAGCGGGTTCATGCTGCACGACCGTGACGTGGAACGCGACGTGTGGCCGACCGAGGACTACTTCCTGGCGAAGGCCGCCGCCTCCGTCCAGGTCGTCCTGCCTGAGGACGACCTGTTCGCGGGCGTCCGCTAAGGGAGGGTGACGGGCAGCAGTTCGGGACGCTTCGCGCTGCGGCCGTCCCCGGACGAGCGTCCCCGGACCCGCCGCCACACCCACGGCCCGAGGAACGATCCAGCCCACATCACCTCGGCCCCGGCGCGACGCCACGCAGGCAGGACCGGCATCGGCGGCAGCGGATCGGTCCAGCTCGCGTCGCTGCCCGGCAGGTTCAGCGCGTGCGCGGCGGAGGCGGCGATCCGCGCGTGCCCGGCGGGCGAGGCGTGGAGCCGGTCGGCGTTCCAGTTGCGCAGGTCGTTGACGGACGGCCGTCCCCAGGTCTCCACGAGGACGGTGCCGTGCCGCTCGGCCATCGCGCGCACCCGGTCGTTGAACGCCATGACCCGGGGCCGCAGCCGCGCCACCAGCGGCGCGATCGCGCCGACGTCCGGGAAGGTGAAGGTGAGCACGGTCGCCCCCGACGCGGCGAACGCGCCGAGCATCGCGTCCAGGTCGGCGGCGACCGCGTCCGCGTCGCACCCCGGCCTGATCAGGTCGTTCATCCCGGCCGTCACGGTGACGAGGTCGGGCTTCAGGGCGAGCGCCGCCTCCATCTGCCCGGCCCGGATCGCGCCCGCGAGATGCCCCCGGACGGCCAGGTTCGCGTACCGGAAGTCCGGCCCGGACAGGGCGGCCAGCTTCTCGGCGAGCCGGTCGGCCCAGCCCCGGTAGCCGGAGGCCTCGTCGCCGTCCATCAGGCCCTCGGTCTGGCTGTCGCCGACCGCGACATAACGCAGGTAGGACATGCTCTTCACTCCACTCGGGCGTTGTGGCGGCGGGCGAGGACGGCCAGGGCCCGCTCGCCCCACCGCAGGTTCTCCCGTTCGAACTCCAGGCCGCGCATGAGGGTCAGGTAGGGGCCGACGCGCTCGGCCTCGGCGAGGTGCTCGTCCTCGGTGCGGCCGTCGAGCATCCGCGCGCGGAGCCGCTCGAACCGCGCGACCTTGGCCTCGGCCCAGGCCATCCGCTCGCGGACGGCCTCCATCACGGCCTCGACGTCCCCGTCGTCCACCGCCTGCACCTTGACCATCAGCTCGTCCCGGATCGCTCCCGGACGCGGCGGCGCGGCGGTGAACTCGCGCAGCGCGCGGCGGCCCGCGTCGGTGAGCGAGAACAGCCGCTTGTTGGGGCGTCGTTCCTGCTGGACGATCCGCGCCTCGATCAGGCCCTCCCCGGACATCCGCTCCAGCTCACGGTAGAGCTGCTGGGGCGTGGCCATCCAGAAGTTGGCGACGCCCGCGTCGAAGTTCTTGGCCAGGTCGTAGCCGGACGCCTCGCCGTCCAGGAGGGCGGCCAGCACCGCGTTGCGCAGGGACATGCGTCCGATCGTACCCGGCGATTATTCAATTTGTTGATTAGGTCGCCGGATCCCCCGACCCTTCAGGAGAACATGCGCAGCCGGGCGTGGACGCTCTGCAGGAGCCCGATCGCGGCGAGGTTGGCGATCGTCGCGGAGCCGCCGTAGGACACGAACGGCAGCGGGACGCCGGTGACCGGAGTGATCCCCAGCGTCATCCCGATGTTCTCGAAGCCCTGGAACGCGAACCAGCAGACCACGCCGGTCGCCAGCAGCCGCCCGTACGGATCGGCGCAGGCCGTCGCGATCCGCAGCCCGCGCCACAGGACCACCCCGAGCAGCAGCACCAGCAGCGCTGCGCCCGCGAAGCCGAGCTCCTCGCCCGCGACGGTGAACACGAAGTCGGTGTGCTGCTCGGGGACGAAGTGGCCGCCGGTCTGCTGGCCGTTCAGCACGCCCTGCCCGAAGATCCCGCCCGATCCGACCGCGATCTTGGCCTGCCGCGCGTTGTACCCCGCCCCGGCCGGATCGGCGGACGGGTCGGCGAAGGCGATGAACCGGTTGATCTGGTACTGCTTCAGCAGGTGGAACTGCCACACCGCGAGCGCGCCCACCACGGCCGTCGCGACCAGCCCGAACAGCCGGATCCGCTGGACGCCCGCGAGCGCCAGCACGCCGAACACGATCACCGACAGCACCATGATCGTCCCGAGGTCGGGCTGGAGCAGGACGAGCCCGATCGGCACGGCCGCCGCCCCGAGCGCGATCACCTGCTCGCGGTCGGCGGGCACCTCCTCGCCGTCCCGCAGCTCGCCGAGGACCGCCGCGAGCAGCATGATCAGCCCGACCTTGGCGAACTCCGACGGCTGGAGCTGGAACCCGCCGCCGACCTGAATCCACGAGTGGTGCCCCTTCACCCTCGAACCGAGCGGCGACAGCACCGCCAGCAGCGCCACGCAGGACACCCCGTACGCGATCGGCGCGTAGGCGCGCAGCGTCCGGTAGTCGGCGGCTTTGACCAGCGCTAGGACGACCAGCCCGACGGCGACGGTGAGCAGGTCCTTCTTCAGCAGCGCGGACGGGTTGCCGATCTGGTCCGGCGCGCTGCGCGCCGCCGACCACACCAGCAGGGCCCCGAGCGCCGTCAGGGCGAGCACCGCGCCGAGCAGCACCAGGTCCCAGCGGTGGGTGAGCTCGGTCCGCACGTCGTCGGCCGCGACCGCCATCCGCCACCCCCGATGATCAGTGATTGCGCAATTGATTGATTATTGCGCCGGGGGGTGCCGGAGAGGCGGGAAGGCCGCAGATCAGGGCGTGGCGTCCCCTGTTTCTAGTGCGCGGGGAAGGTCCAGATTCTGGTCACGCCGCTCGCGCCGCCGCTGACGAAGGACTGGCCGTCCGGGCCGAAGGTCACGCACTCGACCTTCTTCGGATCGCCGCTCACGGACGCGATCTGGCGCGCGGTCGGGACGTGCCAGAGCCGGACCGTGCCGTCCTCCGCGCCGCTCGCGAGGACCGTGCCGTCCGGGCTGAACGCGACCGAGGTGACCCGGCCGGTGTGGCCCTCCAGCTTCCGGCCCGAGGAGTCGTCCGGCGGGCCGAGGGAGATCGTGGAGTCGGAGCCGGTCGCGACCGCCATCGTCCTGCCGTCCGGGCTCAGCGCGGTGACCGAGGACCCGATCTCGGCCGCGAGGCTGGGGACGCCGCGGGTGGCGCCCTTGGCCGGGGTGTCGGTGACGCGCGTCCGCGTGACCTTCCCCTGGTCGACGCGCAGGACGTCCCGTCCGTCCTGGCTGAACAGCAGGCGGAAGCCGGTGCCGCCTGTGACGGCCGGCCCGGACTTCACGATGCGCTTCGCGGCGACGTCCCAGACCTGAAGCGCGCCGTCGTCCCCGGCGTAGGCGAGCAGCCGTCCGTCCGGGCTGAGGGCGACGGCCCGGGGGCGCGTGCCCGCCGGCAGGCTGCCGACGGCCTTCCCGGTCGACGCGTCCCGCACCATGAACGCGCCGTTCCGGGTGGCGCCCGCCGCGATCCGCCCGTCCGCGCTGAGCGTCTGCGGACGCGTCCAGTCGTCGAACTGGAGGCTGGTGGACGAGCCCTTCCCGGTGGCCAGGTCCCACTGCCAGAGCTGGTCGAACGCGGCGCCGGTGAGCCGCTTCCCGTCCGCGCTGTAGGCGAGCTGCAGCATGTCGACCGCCGTGTTCGGCAGCGTGCTCGGCACGGGCGTCCCGAGCGGCGTCGCCGGGACCGCGCCCTCGCCCGCCGCGCCGCTCTCCGGCCACAGCAGCACGGCCGTCGGAACACCCACGACCGCCACGGCGGCCGCCGACGCTCCCCCGATCAGCAGCCCTCGTCGCGAAACTCGCGGTACCTCAACCCGCGTCGACACCGGCGGCAAGACAGGCGGCAAGACAGGCGGCAAGACAGGCGGCGGGACGGGCGGCAAGACGGGCGGCGGGACGAGCGCAGGCGGCGGCTGATGCGGTTCCGGGGCGGTCAGGCGTTCGAGGAGCTGCGGGACGGTCGGACGCGTCGCCGGATCCTTCGCGACGCACGCGGCGACGACGTCGCGCAGGTCCCCGGTCAGGCCGTCCAGGGTGGGCGGGCCGCTGGTGATGCGGTGCACGATCGCCGGGATGGTCGGCGCGTCGAACGGGCCGTGCCCGGCCGCGGCGTAGGTGAGCAGGCAGCCGAGCGAGAACACGTCGCCGGGCGGGCCGGTCTCCTCGGCGCACACCTGCTCGGGCGACATGAACGAGAACGTCCCGACGACGACACCCGCCGAGGTCAGGGACGTCGCGTCCGCCGCGCGCGCGATGCCGAAGTCGATGATGCGCGGGCCGTCCGGCGACATGATGACGTTGCCGGGCTTCAGGTCGCGGTGCACCAGGCCGCTGCCGTGGATCGCCGCCAGCCCCTCGACCAGGCCCGCGCCGAGGCGGCGCACCTCGTGCGGCGGGAGCGGACCCTGCCGGACGACCACCTGCCGCAGCGACGGCCCCGGGACGAACGCGGTGACCATCCACGGCGACTCGGCCTCGGGATCGGCGTCCACGACCTGCGCGGTGTGGAACCCGCCGACCTTCCGCGCCGCCTCGATCTCCCGCGCGAACCGCGACCGGAACCGCTCGTCCGCCGCGAACTCGGCGCGGATCAGCTTCACCGCGACGCGCCGTCCGCCCGGCGAGACGCCGAGGAACACCTCGCCCATACCGCCCGCGCCGAGCCGTCCGGAAAGCCGGTACGGGCCGACCTCGCGCGGGTCCTCGGGGCGCAGCGGCTGCATCAGCGGACCTTCCACAGGTAGACGTCGGTGTCGGCGCTCGACCCCTCGCCGGAGCCCGCCGCGACCAGCGAGCCGTCCGGGCTGACCCGCACCGACTCGATCGCGGACGACGGCCCGGTCAGCGTCCCGGCCGGGGCGCGGGTCGCGAGGTCGAACAGCCGGACGGTCCGGTCGGTGCTCCCGACGACGAGCCGGTGCCCGTCCGGGGTGAACGCGAGGCCGTGGATCACGCCGCCGCCCACGACGATCGTCGCGGTCGTCCGCCCGGCCGGGTAGTCCCAGATCCGGACGATCCCCTCGTTCCCGCCGCTCACGAGCGTCCGGCCGTCGGGGTGGAACGCGAGCGCGCGGACGCTGTCCTTGTGCCCGGTCAGCGTGCCGGTGCGGCGTCCGGTCACCGGGTCGTACATCAGGACGCTGCTGCCGGGCGCCTTCTTGTAGAAGCCGTCGGTGACGGCCGCGACGGTCCGTCCGTTCGGGCTGAACGCGACGGCGTCGACGCCCGCGTGACCGCTCCCGGTGAGCGTGCGCAGCTTGCGGCCGCTCGCCGCGTCCCAGATCCGGACGTCGGGGTTGGAGCCCGCGAGGAAGCGCCCGTCCGGGCTGTACGCGAGCCCGCTCACGCCGAACTCATCGGTGGGGAGGGTGTGCTTGAGAGTGCCGGTCCCCGCGTCCCACAGCCGGACGGTCCCGTCGAGCGCCGAACTGGCCACGGTCCGCCCGTCGGGGCTGTACGCGACGCCGAGCACGCTGGACGTGTGGCCGCGCAGCGTCTGGACGGAGCGTCCGGCCGCGACGTCCCAGATCATGACGGTCGAGTCGTCGCTGCCGCTGGCCAGGAACCGTCCGTCCGGGCTGAACGCGACGCTCCGCACGCCCTGCGAGTGCCCCTTGAGCGTGCTGGACGGCGGAGTGAAGGCGACCAGATGCGGCGTCCGCGCCTCCGGCTTCTTCTTCGAGCCGTCCGAGCCGCTGAGCAGCAGCGCCGCTGGGATCCCGAACGCCGCCGCGACCACCGCGCCTCCTCCGATCAGCAGCCCCCGCCTCCGCACGTCGACGGGTTCGCATGAAGGCCGCGCCGGGACGTACTCGTGCGTCGCGACCGGCGTGGCCGCCGGTCGCGTGACGCCCTCCTCGGCGACGGTCTCGGCGGCGACGGCGGGTGTGGTGAGCAGGGCGGCCAGGCTCGGCTTCGGGAGCGCGCCCGCGCCCGGGTCGGTGAGGTGCGCGAGCACCTGCCCGACGGTCGGACGCGCCGCCGGGTCCTTCGCGAGGCAGACCGGGATCAGCGCGCGCAGCGGCTCCGGGACGTCGTCCACCTGGGGCGCGTCGTTGAGGACGCGGTGCACGATCGCCGGGATGGTCTCGGCGTCGAACGGCCCCCTCCCGGTCGCCGCGAAGACGAGCAGGCAGCCCAGTGAGAACACGTCGGCGGGCGGCCCGGCCGGACCGGCGAGCACCTGCTCGGGCGCCATGAACGCGTAGGTCCCGACGACCACGCCGTGCGACGTCAGGGACGTCGCGTCGGCGGCCCGCGCGACCCCGAAGTCGATGATCCGCGGGCCGTCCGCCGCCATGATGACGTTCTCCGGCTTGAGGTCGCGGTGCACCAGCCCGCAGGCGTGGATCGCGGTCAGGCCCTCGGCGAGCCCGGCGGCGAGCGCGCGCAGGTCGTCCCGGCCGAGCGGGCCCTTCTCGGCGACCACCCGGCGCAGCGACGGGCCGGGGATGAACGCGGTCGCCAGCCAGGGCTCGGGCGCGTCCGGATCGGCGTCCACGACCTGCGCGGTGTGGAACCCGCCGACCTTCCGCGCCGACTCGATCTCGCGCGCGAAGCGGCGGCGATAGCGTGGGTCCTCGGCGTGCGCGGCCTCGATGACCTTCACCGCGACGCGGCGTCCGCCGGGCGAGACGCCGAGGAACACACGGCCCATCCCGCCCAGGCCGAGGCGGGATTCCAGCCGGAAGGGTCCGATCTGCCGGGGATCACCGGGCCGCAGGGCTTCCACGGGGATGTTCTAGCAGACGCAGTTGTCCTTTAGGTGCTGTTTGTGACGGAGTCCATCCGGTCCGTAGGCCCTGATGCCGTCACCCGGCGGCCGCGGCGTCGCGCAGGGCGGTCAGCAGGGCGTCGGTGGTCGGCGCGCCGGACGGCAGCGTCCGCTCACCGACCGTGAAACGCGGAACGCTCGTCACGCCCTCCGAACGCACCAACCTGATCGCCTCCCGGACCTCGTCGCCCGAACCGCCCTCCTCCGGCGCCGGCCACGGGACGCCGAGCTCCCCGGCGATCCGGGCCAGGTCGGCGGGGTCGGCGACGTTGAGGCCGTCGGAGAAGTAGGCGCGGAACATGCGCGCGGCGGCCTCCTCGCCCTTCCCGTGCCGCGCGGCGGCCGCGAGCAGCCGGTGCGCGTCGAGGGTGTTGGCGAACACGGCGGTGTCGAAGCGCATCGTGAACCCGTCCTTGGCGGCGAGCACGGTCATCCCGGCGGTGGCCTTCTCGGCCTCCGGGCCGAACGCGCGGCGGTGGACCTCGCTCAGCGGCTCCCCCTCGGCCGGGGCGTCCGGGGCGACCTGGAACGGCCGGTACACGACCTCGGCCTCACCGCCCTCGGCGCGGAACCGCTCCAGCGCGTTCTCCAGCCGGGCATGGGCCACAGCGGACCATGAGCACGCGACGTCCTGGATCATCTCGACACGGACCTTCATGACGACTCCTTCTTGGCCGAACGACGGTTGATCAACAGTAGGGAAGGCAGGAGAGCGGCCACGACCAGCGACAGCGGCAGCAGGTAGGTGAGCTGGAAGGCGTGCGCGAGGGTCGGCGCGGCGGCCTCGCGGGCGGCCCCGGACATGCCGTGGATGGCCTGGATCCCGCCATCCGGCAAGCGGGCCGACAGCAGCGCGGAGACCGAAGCCGTCCCGACCGCTGCCATGGTGGTCGTCACCAGGTTGACGGTGGTGCTCGCGACGGGCGCCAGGTCGTGCGAGACGCCCTTGGTCACGGCCGTCATGGCGGGCATGATCGCCGCGCCGCCGCCCGCGCCGACCAGCATCATCGCCCCGGCGATGCCCCAGTACGAGCCGTCCGCGGTGAGCAGGACCGACAGCAGCACGAACCCGGACGCGGCGATCGTGATCGCCACCGGGACGATCCGTCCGGCCCCGATCCGGTCCGCCAGCCGCCCGGCGATCTGCATGGCCACCCCGGACGCGAACGCGCCCGGCATCGCCAGCAGCCCAGCGTGCGTCGCGGACTCGCCGCGCACCAGCTGGAAGTACAGCGGCGCGAGGATCAGCGTGCCGAAGTACCCGGTGCAGAACACCGCCATCGTGGCGGTCGCGGCGGAGAACGTCCGCGTCCGGAACAGCCGCAGGTCGATGAGCGGGTGCGCGGAGAACCGCGCCCGCACCGCGAACGCCGCCGCGAGCGCCAGCCCGATCGCGATCCACACGAACGGCGTCGCGCCGGACGCGCCGTCCCCGAACCGGGTCACGCCGTAGATCAGCGCGGCGAGACCGGGGGAGAGCAGCAGGAGCCCGGGGACGTCCAGCGCCCGCCGCGCGCCCGGGACGTCGGCCGGGAACAGCCGTCCGGCCAGCAGCAGGATCGCCAACCCGACCGGCAGGTTGATGAAGAACATCCAGCGCCACGACACCTGGTCGATCAGCCAGCCGCCGAGCGCGGGCCCGGCGAGCGGCCCGACCAGGATCGCCAGGCCGTTGGTGCCCATCAGCTTGCCGAGCTCCTCGGGCTTCGCCGCGCGGATCAGGATGGTCATCCCGGCGGGCATCACCAGCCCGCCCGCCAGGCCCTGCACCACCCGGAACGCGATCATCGACGGGACGTCCCAGGCCAGCCCGGCCAGCACGGACCCGAGCGCGAAGCCCGCGACCGCCGTCAGGTACAGCCTTCTCGCCCCGAACCGTCCGACGGCCCACGCCGCCGTCGGCACCATCGCGCCGAGCGCCAGCGAGTACCCCGTCGCGATCCACTGGATCGTCGCGAGCGACGCGTCGAACGTCTGCGACAACCGGTTGATCGCGACGTTCACGACCGTGGTGTCCAGCGAGACCATCACCCCGCCGAGCACCAGGACCAGCGCGATCGTCATCGGCCGCGGTCCCGCGGCGGTCTCGGACCCGGCCCTTCGCGTCATCGTGGCGGCCATCGTCAGACCACCTCGTACGGACGGACGGCGCGGGCGTCGCGCAGCGCGCTTCCCCACCAGCCGAGCTGGTCCAGCATCCGGTCCGCGGCGGCCCGCGCGTGCGGGCAGGCGGCGTCGAACGTCATCCACGGGTTGTGCATGCTCACCACGTTCCGGACGGTCGTCGCGTGCAGCTCGGCGAACACCTGGCGCAGGTGCTCCACCGCGCGCAGCCCGCCCGACATCCCGCCGTACGACACGAACGCGACCGGCTTGGCCAGCCACTGCGTCCGGTGCGCGTCGATGAACTCCTTCAGCCCGCCCGGGTAGCTGTGGTTGTACTCGGGCGTCACGACCACGAACGCGTCCGCGCGCTCCAGCGTCTCGCCCGCCTTGGCGAACACCCGCGCCGCCTCGCTCGCCGACAGCCGTGCGTCCCCGTCCCCGTCCTCGGACGCCGTCGTCCTGGCGAGGTCGATGACCTCGGTCTCCATGTCGTCCCGGGCACGGGCGACCCCGGTGAACCACTCGGCGATCGTGGGCCCGTACCGTCCCCGCCGGGTGCTCCCGATGATCGCCGCCACCCGCAGCGGCGGAGCCGGGGGCGACGGTGACGGTCCTGCGTGCGGGCTCTCGCTCATGGCCGCGTGCTCCAGGGGTCGCGCGCCCCGCCGATCGGGGCGACACGCTCCACCCTGCGACCTCAAGATTGCTTGAGGTCAACCCTCAAGTGCGCGTGACGGTCATCTCACCAGCTCCCGCCGCCCCCCGGCGGCGTCCACTGGAAGGCCGCGTCGCCCTGCCGCAGCAGGGCCGTCGGGCCGAGCAGCCCCGCCGCGCGGATCGCCGCGTCCCGGGCCGCGACGGCGAGCGGATTGCTCAGCCTCGTCAGCCGCGCGACCCCCGCCGACCGCTTCACGATCGCGGACGTCCTGGGCAGCCGCGCCCCGGTGTACGCCGCCAGCCCGCCGCCGTCCGTCACCTCGTGCGCGAGGACGATCGCGTCCTCGACGGCCTGGCACGCGCCCTGCCCGAGATTCGGCGTCATCGGATGCACCGCGTCGCCGAGCAGCGCGACCTTGCCCCGGTGCATCGCGGGCAGCGGCCGACTGAGATGGCGGACGTCGTTCCGCAGGATCGGCCCGGCCTTCCCGACCAGCTCGGGGATCGGCGCGTGCCAGGTCCCGAACAGCCTCGTGATCTCGGCCTTCTCTCCGTCCGACGCGGACGTCCCCGCGGGAACCGCTGCCGTCATGTAGCAGTACACGCGGTTCTCCGTGAGCGGCATGACGCCGAAGACCAGCCCGCGTCCCCAGGTCTCGGACGGCATCGGAGGCTCGTCGGCGGCCACGACGAACCGCCACGCCGTCAAGCCCGCGTACCGAGGCTCGGGATGATCCGGGAAAACGGCTTCGCGGATCGCCGAGCGGATGCCGTCCGCCGCCACGACCAGGTCGGCCCGCAGCTCCCGGCCGTCGTCCGTCCGGACGATCCCGAGGTCCGTATCGACGCCGGTCACGGACGTGCCGAGCAGCATCTCGGCCTGGCCCAGCCGTCCGGCGAGCAGGTCCACCAGTGCCGATCGCATCAGCACGACGGTCGGGTCGCCGTACCGGGCGGCGGCGGCCTCCGCGCTCGTCCGGCAGAGCCAGGCCCCGTTCGGCCGCCGGACCCCGGCGTCCCCCTGGAACGTCGCCAGCGCCCGAACCGGGTCACCGAGCCCGAGCGTGTCCAGGGCGCGCAGCGCGTTCGGCCCGAGCGCCAGGCCCGCGCCGACCGGGTCCAGTGAGGGCGAGCGTTCTACCAGTGTGACCTTCCAACCCTTGCCGCCGAGTGCCGCCGCGGAGGTCAACCCGCCGATGCCGCCGCCCACCACGATCGCCGTACGCGTGGTCATGCCGGCCTCCCGTTCACTACGTCTGTAGTTCGCTTAGATCGCACTGTAGCTCGGGGTTCACTACACCGGTAGTTTGGGGTGGTGACATCACGAGCCGAGCTGGTCGCCGACGCCGCCATCGCCCTGCTGGTCGACCGGGGCATGCGCGGCCTCACCCACCGCGCCGTGGACGAGGCGGCCGCCCTCGCCCCCGGCTCGACCTCCAACATCGCCCGGACGCGGCTCGCGCTGCTCGAACTCGCCCTCACCCGGCTCTCCGAACTGGAGGGCTCCACGCTGCTCGCGGATTTGCCCGTCCCCCCGAGCCTCACCCGCGAACAGCTCACCGAGATCGTCGCGCACGCCCTCGACGTTCAGCTCACCGCCGCCCCCCGCCGCACGCTCGCCCGCTACGAACTCGCCCTCGAAGCGAATCGCCGGCCCGAACTCCGGGAGATCTACGACCACACCGGCCGCCGCTTCCGCGAACCTCTCGTCGCCCTCGTCACCGCCGCGGGCTCTTCCGATCCGGTTCGCCACGCCCGCCGTCTGGTCGCCTTCCACGAAGGCGTCCTCTTCGACGCCTTGGCCGGCGCGGGCGATGTGCCGTCCCTCGACGACCTCCGCCGGGCCACGGCCGACTTCCTGGCGGGCATCCTCCCCTGACCGTCCCCCCGCCCCGCCGATCGGGCGACAGGCTCCACCCCGCGCCCCCAAGATCGCTTGAGGTCGAGGTCGATCCTCAAGCGCGCGTGACGGTCATCTCACCAGCCGCCGCCTCCGCCACCACCGCCTCCGTCGTAGTGGCCGCCTCCGTCGAAGGTCCCGCCGATTCCGTCCTTGCTGATGTCGAGCGGGCTGTAGTCACTGTGCTGGGGGTGCCTTCTGATCAACGGATGGCGGCGGAGCCGACGGGCGCCGGAGAGGTCCGGGTCGGGCGCGGCGAAGATCTTCTGGAGTCGTTCGTCCGCGATGGCGGACGCCCCGAGCATCGCCACCCACTCGAGCGGCGCGTCCGGGGCGAGTTCGGCCCTCCTGCGCCGCCCGCGCGGGGTGTGGAACCGCCCCCACAGCAGGCCCTGCCCCACCAGCTCCCGCCGGACGTCCGCGACCGCGTCCGACCCGGCCACCATGCGCCTGACCTCGCCGAGCATGGCGCCCGTGGACGGCAGCGACGCCAGCGCCTCCGCCGTCACGGGATCGAGTGCGGCGTCCTCGGGCCCCGGAAGGACCGCGGTGACCCGGTGCCGCGCCGGGGCGATCCGGATGTGGCCGTCCTGGGTCGCGCGGAGGAGCGCGACGAGCGCGACGCGGTCCCCGCCCCCGCACAGGTAGGCCGTCTCGTAGAGGTCCATCGCGCCTCCCGCCGCCAGGGCCGCGCTCATGTCGAGATCGCGCCGATTCCAGCGTCGCGCTCCGGGAGACGTCCGGCAAGACCCCGCGACTAGGCTGGTCAGGTGGATCGATCCGGTGCGGGGCAGGACGAGCGGGACATGCTCGCGGGCGTTCTCGAACGTCAGCGGGACACACTGGCGATGGTGTGCGCGGGGCTGAGCGGGAGCCAGATGGCGACCCGCTCCGTCGACCCGTCGACGCTCACGCTCGCCGGTCTCGTCGGCCACATGGCCGAGGTCGAACGCGCCTGGTTCCGGCGCGTCTTCGCAGGTGAGGACGTTCCGTTGCGATGGTCCCGGTTCCCCGGCGACGACTTCGGATTCGACGGCACGGCCGACGCCGCCTACGACGCCTGGTACGAGGAGTGCGCGCGGTCCCGCGAGATCGTCACCGCCGCCCCCGGCCTGGACGCGACGGGCCGCCACCCCCGGCGCGGCCCGGTTTCGCTGCGCTGGATCCTCTTCCACATGATCGAGGAATACGCCCGCCACAACGGCCACGCCGAGGCCCTGCGCGCCGCCATCGACGCCGTCCCCCTCGCCGCGGACAACTGAGACCGGAACTACTCGCCGGTGACGCCGTCGATGCGTTCGCGCAGCAGGTCGGCGTGGCCGTTGTGCCGCGCGTACTCCTCGATCATGTGCGTGACGACCCAGCGCAGCGCGTAGGTGTCGCCCTTCCACTCGACGGGCTCGTCCAGGTCGTGGGATGCGACGACCGCGCGCGCGTTGTCGCACTCGGCACGCCACACGGAGAACGCCTCGTCGGGGTCGGCGTCATCGACGAGAAAGTCGGCGATCTCGCCGTTCACTCGCGGCCAGTAACTCCCGCTTTCGTCGCCGCCGACCACGGCGCGGAACCAGCTCCGCTCGACCTCGGCCATGTGCCGGACGAGCCCGAGCAGCGACAGCTCGGACGGGGCGAGTTCCTTGCGCCGAAGCTGGTCGGCGTCCAGGCCCTCGCACTTCATCGCGAGCGTGGCGCGCTGCCAGTCGAGGAATCCGGCCAGCGTGGCGCGCTCGCCGGCGGTCCGCGCGGGTTCGAGCCGTCCGTTCTCCGCCAGTGTCCGGACGACCCGGAACCGCTCGGTCACGACGATGGTGTCGTCGTCCACGGTGAAGTCCGGGTCGTCCATCTGCGCGCGCATCTCCGCGCCGTGCCAGAACCGCTCGTGCTCCGCCCGCCACTCGGCGACCGACCGGTAGCCCTCGCCTTCGTCGCGGGCGTGCTCCCAGTCGACATCCGCTAGCCGGACGGTGTCGACCGCGACCGTCTCCAGCACCGCCAAGGGCCGTTCGAACGAGTCGACCATGACCCCGAGCCGTCCGGCCTCGGGCAGGGGCTCGTCCTCGGCCTCGTACTGCACGACCAGGCCGGTCGTGGTCGTCTCCGCGCCGGAGAGGATCGCGGCGACGAGCGTGTCGCGCAGCGGTCCCGGAAACGCGAACAGCAGTCGCGGCAGCTCGTCCACTTCACTCACGCTTCCGGACGCTAGCGCACCGCCACCGGGCCGTACCTACGGGACGAACAAGGAGAGCGTCTCCGCGACGCAGGCGGCGCGCCGCTCGCCCTCGACCTCGACCGTCACCTTGATCGTCGCCAGCCGTCCGGCCGGGGAGTTCTTGATGTCGACCAGCTCGGCGCCGCCGCAGATCTTCGAGCCGACCCGCACGGGCGCGGGGAAACGCACCCGGTTGAGCCCGACGTTGACGGCCATGGACAGCCCCTCGATCTGGAAGATCTCCGGAACGAGCGCGCTGACCAGGGACAACGTGAGGAAGCCGTGCGCGATGGTCGAGCCGAACGGGCCCTCCGCGGCCGCCCGCTCGGGGTCCACGTGGATCCACTGCCGGTCGTCGGTCGCCTCGGCGAACAGGTCGATCTGCTTCTGCTCCACCGTCCGCCACGGGCTGTGACCCAGATGCTCGCCCTTGGCGGCGGTGAACTCGTCCACACTCGCGAAACGCCTCATGGGACGATCCTTGGGCGTCCGCCCGACCTGCGGCAATGCGGCACCCGACAAACCCGCACCACTTCCTCTTGTCCCCACGCCTCACAGCAGGCGCAGAAGCGCGGTCGTGGCGGCGGCGGCCAGCACGGTCGCCATGAACGGCGCCTTCCGCCAGGCCAGGACGCCTCCGACCAGCACACCGACAGGACGCGCCGCGTCTGCCGGACCGCTCCCCTCCGTCAGCGCGGTGACCGCGACCAGCGCCGTCAGCAGGACGACGGCGGACGTGTCGAGCAGCTTCTCGGCGGTCGGCGGGAACGTGATCCGCTTCCGCAGCAGCGGCCCGGACAGGCGGATCAGGTAGGTCCCGACAGCGAGCGTGAGCATCGCGGCGACGATCATGCTTGCCCCCGCTCGACGACCTTGCGGTTGAACAGCGGAAGCACGGCGAGCGCCGCAAGGCTGGCCAGCAGCGGAAGCCCCACGGGCAGCACCGGCACGCACACGAGCGCGATGACGGCGCCCAGAAGCGCGGGACGGCGTGCCCGCGCGTCCCGCAGTGACGGCAGGATCAGCGCCAGGATCACCGCCGGGAACATCGCGTCCAGCCCGAGCGCGTTCGGATCGCTGACCGCCGAGCCGAGTCCCGCGCCGAGCAGCGCCCCCAGCGGCCAGCACAGCAGGACGCCGATACCGCACGTCCAGTAGGAGCGCGCCGGGTCCTTCCGGGTGAGCGCGAACACGACGGCCTCGTCGTTCATCAGGTGGACGCCGAGCAGCCGCCGCCATCCGCTCCCGAGGACGTCCGGCAGTGCCAGCCCGTACGGCAGGTGCCGGGAGTTGACCAGCAGCCCGGCGAGCACGGCCGCGATCGGCGAGCCGCCCGCCCCGACGATCCCGACGAACAGGAACTCCGACGATCCGGCGAGGACGAGGGTCCCCATCACCACCGGGAACCAGAACGGCAGCCCGGAGGCGACCGAGATCGCGCCGTAGGACACCGAGGTGACGCCCACGGCCAGGCACACCAGCACGATGTCCCGGTCGACTGTTCTCCATATCGAACGCACGTAGTCCAGATTGAACGATTTGTGCCCTGTTCGTCAAATCGAACCTTGTTCTCTAAGATGAACATCCATGAGCGAGCAGCCCGCCCGTACGCCCATGGAGTTCATCGCCGCGGCGCTGCGCCGCGAGCGCACCCGCACCGGCCGGTCCCTGACCGAGATCGCGCGCCGCGCCGGGGTCGCCAAGTCGACGCTGTCCCAACTCGAGTCGGGCGCGGGCAACCCGAGCGTGGAGACGCTGTGGGCGCTCGCCGTCGCGCTGGACGTCCCGTTCGCGCAGCTCGTCGCGCAGCCCGTCCCCCGGGTCCAGGTGATCAGGGCGGGCGAGGGGCCGACGATCGCCTCCGACCGCGCCTACTACCGGGCGACCGTCCTGGCGTCCTGCCCGCCCGGCGCCCGCCGCGACGTCTACCAGATCACCGCCGAGCCGGGCCCGCCCCGCGCGTCCGACCCGCACATGCCCGGGGTCGTCGAGCACGTTGTGATCAGCACCGGCCGCGCCCTGGTCGGCCCCCTGGACGACCCCGTCGAGCTCGCCCCCGGCGACTACATCGCCTACCCGGGCGACCTCCCGCACACCTTCCAGGCGCTGGAGCCCGGCACCCGCGCCACCCTGATCTCCGAACACACCTGATCCGGCCCGCCATGCGGCCCGCCATGCGGTCCGTCTTCCGGTCCGTCTTCCGGTCCGTCTTCCGGTCCGTCGTAACGGGATTCGCAAAAGCCGTTACGAATGGTCGATCAAGGCCCGTCCGGAAAAGCGGCACCGGCTCGGACCTAATGCCCCTCCCGCGCTCCCGCCACGCCGCGCTCCCGTGCAGCTCAGGCCCCATCTGACCTGTTCTGGTCAGTTCGCCCCCGCCCGGCGGAAATTCGTCGGAACCTGAGTCACTATTCGTCCGGAACGATGGTGAACAGGGGGCAAGGGGGCATGTTGCGGTGACTTCTGTATTCTCCAATGCCGCGCTGGACGACGACACCCGGCGGGGGCTGCTCTTCCAGGGCGAGGTGTTCGTCTACGCGGCCACCCCGGCGTCGCTGGCGCTGGTCGACTTCGCCCGGGAACTGGTCGCCGAGGCGTTCGGCGACCGGGACCCGGAGACGGCGCAGCACGAGATGGAGGTCGGCGAGTTCGCCGCGCTGCTCGCCGACCTGAAACCCCGCTTCATCCACCATCCGCGCTGCCGGGTCCTGCTGCCCGCGCTGCTCGAGGAGATGGGCTGCGACCCGTCCCGGACCTACTTCGACGTGCCCCGGCTGCGCACCTCGACGTCCGACGACTACCTGACGACCGGCATCTCCTACGCCTTCCACCCGCACCGGGACTGCTGGTACTCCGCGCCGTTCAACCAGGTCAACTGGTGGATTCCGGTCTTCGACATCGTCCCCGAGAACGCGATGGCGTTCCACCCGCGCTACTTCGACCGCCCGGTCAAGAACGGCAGCGCCCGCTACGACTACGCCGAATGGAACCGGACGAGCCGCCTGTCCGCCGCCAGCCATATCGGCACCGACACCCGCGAACAGCCGAAACCCGAGGAACCCGTCGAACTCGACCCGCAGATCCGGGTCGTCCCCGAGGCCGGCGGCCTGCTGGTCTTCTCCGGCGCGCAGTTCCACTCGACCGTCCCGAACACCTCGGGCAGGACGCGCTTCAGCATCGACTTCCGCACCGTCCACCTGGACGACGTCCGCGCCCATCGCGGCGCCCCGAACGTCGACGCCGCCTGTACCGGCACCACCCTGCGCGACTTCGTCCGCGCCTCGGACTCCGAGCGCATGCCCGAGGACCTGGCCGTCGACCACGAGAAGCGCGCCCTGGACAACCCCCTCCGCATAACTTGACCGTTCGTTACAGAAACCGCTAACGTCCCAGCCATGGGACGAACCAGGGAGTTCGACACCGAGGCCGTGGTCGAGCGCGCCGTGGAGGTCTTCTGGCGGCTCGGCTACGAGGCCACGTCGATTCAGGACCTCGTCGCCGCGACCGGGCTCGGCCGCGGGTCGATCTACGCCGCCTTCGGCAGCAAGGACGGCCTGTACGCGGCGGCGCTGAAGCAGTACTCCGAGCGCTCCGGCGCGGCCATGGCCGAACGCCTGGACCGGGACGAGCCGGTCCGCGTCGTCCTGCGCGACCTGTTGTTGCACCTGGTCGACCAGACCGTGGACGACCCCGAGCGGCGCGGCTGCCTGATCACCAACAGCGCCGTCGAGCGCCTGCCCCGCGACCGGACGGCGGCCCGCGTCGTCGGCACCTCCCTGGACCGGACCGCCGAGGCGATCACCCTCGTCCTACGCCGGGCCCGCGAACGCGGCGACCTCCGCCCCGACGCCGATGTCACCGCGATCGCCGACTTCTTCGTGACGACGATCCAGGGGCTGCGCGTCCAGGGCAAGGCGGGCGCCGACCGCCGCCGCCTCACCGCCGTCGTCGACACCGCCCTCGCCGTCCTCTGAACCGCCCCGCCCCCGCCACGCGCTTCCGCGCGCCCTTTTTGTGTAACGCTCAGTCAAGATTGGAACCGAAGCAATGACGACCGCAGCCCTCCTCGGCACCGGGATCATGGGCGCCGCGATGGCCCCGAACCTCACCCGCGCCGGCATCACGCTCACCGCCTGGAACCGCACCCGAGCCAGGGCCGAGGGCCTCGCCGAGCACGGCGCGACCGTCGTGGACACGGCCGCCGAGGCCGTCCGGGACGCCGACGTGATCATCACGATGCTGACCGACGGCGACGCCGTCCTCGCCGCGATGAAGGCCGCCGCCCCCGCCCTGCGCCCCGGCCAGATCTGGGCGCAGATGAGCACCGTCGGCACCGAGGCCGTCGCCCCGCTCGCCGCGTTCGCCGCCGAACACGGCCTGACCTTCGTGGACGCCCCGGTCCAGGGCACCCGCCAGCCCGCCGAACAGGGCAAACTCGTGATCCTCGCCGCCGGCCCCGAGCAGGCGCGCGCCGAACTCGCGCCCGTGTTCGACGCCGTCGGCATCAGGACCGTCTGGCTGGACGAGGACGGCGCGTCCGGCGCGGGCACCCGACTCAAGCTCGCCGCCGTCGCCTACGGCATCACGATGACCTCGATCGCCGCCGAGTCCCTCGCGCTCACCAAGGCGCTCGGCCTCGACCCGGCCCTGTTCGCCGAGGTTGTCACTGGTGGCCCGATGGACAGCCCCTACCTCCAGGCCAAGCTCCGCTCCGTCCTCGCCGGCGACTTCACGCCCAGCTTCACCGTCCGGAACGCCGAGAAGGACACGCGCCTGATCACCGAGGCCGCCGCGTCCGTGAACGTCCGCCTCGACATGGCCGAGGCCGCCCGCGCCCGGTTCCGCCGCGCCATCGAACAGGGCCACGGCGAGCTCGACATGTCCGCCACCTACCACGCGAGCTTCTCCTGATCGCGGCTTGACGTGAGGCCGGGCTCGGGGAGACTGGCGGGGTGATGGTCAAGACGCTGCGGCCGCGCGACTACAACGAAGCTCTGCATGTCGGGCACTTCTTCCGCAACAAGCGGGTGCCCGTGGTGATGGACCTGACCGACCTCCCGGAGGACGTGGCCCGCCAGTTCGTCGACTTCGCCGCGGGCCTGGTCTTCGGCCGCGGCGGCGACATGGAACGCCTCGACACCAGGGTCTTCCTCCTCGTTCCCGGCAGCATCAACCGCCAGGCCGTCGTTCTGCCCTGGGACCTGACCTCGCACTGACCCGTGAGCCCGGTCGGGACGCCCTGATGTCGAGCCCCATCACCGCGCCCCGACCGAAGCCGTGTGGTGCACTCCATCCCCTCGCCGCGTCACAAAGATCGGACCACCGGCGTCAGGTATGCGAACGGCTACGAAACCCGGGAGCACACCATGGCGGCTCGTTCGACCAATCCGACCACGGCCAAGCCCACTGACCACTTCGGTCTGGCAGGCAGGACGATCCTCGGCGAATCGACGCTGCCGTCCGCGATCCAGAACCTGGTCATCCTCCGCGCCGGCCAGCTCAACGGCGACACCCACGCGTGGAGCCGAACCGCCGCGCAAACTGGTGAGACCCGCATCAACCTGCTGACCACCTGGCGCGACTCGAAGGCGTTCACAGAGCCAGAACGAGCAGCCCTGGACCTGACCGAACAGGCCACCCGCATCGCCAAAGGCGGCGCCGCCACCGAAACCTGGACGGACGCCGCCAAGCACTACACCAAGAACGAACTCTCGGACCTGCTGATGTTGATAGCCCTCATCAACACCACCACCGGCATGAACGCCATCACCCGCCGCCGCCGCACCGAGCAGCCGTCCACGCGTCAGGAGGGCTCAGCGCAGGGCAGGTCGTAGGCCAGTGGTGGACGCGAGCAGCCAATGGTCGCACGGGCCTCGAGCGGCCCGGCCTCCGACGTCCGTATCCGGTCAGGGGTCATTTCTGTGACTTTTCCGCTGCCCTCCGTGGACGTTGAATCCAGGAACACGGCCGAGCGAGCAGGCAGGAGCATCATGAAGATCACGGGCATGACGTCCTACACCATCGATGCCGCGGCCCCGGACCAGGCGGTCTCCCTGGTCGGGAACGGCGATGGCTCGATGAGCGTGTTCGCGACTGCGGGCGGCCAGATCCAGGCGGCCCGCATCAAGCCCGGCGCCGCCCCGGACGGCTTCTCGCCCGTGACCGTCGGCGGCAAGTCCGTGGCGGCCGCCGGCGCCCCGGTCGCGCAGCGGGTCGGCGACGGTCGGGTGGGAGTGTTCTACCGCGACGGAGACGGCCGGTTGATGCTGCTGGGCGACACGAAGGGCGGTCCGGGCGTCTGGAACGCCCCGGTCAACCCGGCGGGCGCGCTGATGACCGGCGATCCGATCCTCGGCCGCAACGCCGACGGACGGCTGGAGACGTACTTCGTCGGGACCGACGGCGCCCTGTGGCATACCTGGACGGGCGACGCGGGCCTGGAGAGCGCGGGATGCGCCCAGTTCGGCGGCGGCAACATCCGCGACATAGCGGTCGCCACCACCTCGGACGGTCGTCAGGTGCTGTTCCACGCCAACATGTCCGGCGAACTCTGGGTGATCCAGCAGACCGGTCCCAACGGCTCCTGGGGAGACTTCTCCAACCCCATCACCAGCGTCACCGGCCCCCTGGTCGCCGCTCCGGAGACCACCGCCCCGCTCATGGCGGTCTACGGCGCCAACTCCTCTGGCGCCGACAACGTCCTGTCGTTCACTCAACAGAACGCCGACCTCTCCTGGACGCCGTCCGCCGAACTTCCGTACGACGAGACCGCACGTCCCAACACCGACCCGGCCGTCCGCCCCGTCCTGCTACCGGGCCCGAGCAAGCTCCTGGTGGCGGCCGTGGTCTACGGCGGCACCCTCTGGGTGCTGGAGCAGCCCGCCGACCCCACCGTCCGATACGGAGCGTGGACGACCCAGGTCTTCGAGACCGCCGCAGTCGACAAGCTCATAGCCGCCGCCTTCTGGGGCTCCTACCTCAACGTGGTGGCGGGATCCTCCAAGGCAGGCCTGACCCACTACCAGTTCACCTTCACCGCCTAGCCCAACCCCGCCACAGGACGGCGCAACCCGGCAGGCAGCACCTAAAGGCCGAGCTCGCCGTCCTTGATGCGAGCAACGAACCCCCGAGCCTGCTCAACAGAAAAGGCCAGCGCCGAACCACCCACGTCCTTGGAGTCCCGCACGCACACGGCCGCCGTGAATCATGCGAGTTCGACGCATTCGCCTTGCTGAGTGCTACGGCTACTCTTCCGCCAGACGGGACGTGGATCGTTGCTGGTCATGGCCACGAAACTCTCCGTTCCTCGTGCTGATCGTCCGGACAGAGCCGGTCGTGCTAGAGGTCGAGCTCGCCGTCCTTGATGCGGACGCCCAGCGCCCGCGCCTGTGCGCAGGTGAAGGACAGCGTTGGGCCACCGGTGTCCTTGGAGTCGCGTACACCCACCTGGCCTGGGAATCGGGCGAGTTCCACGCATCCGTGACCAGCGTCGCTGTGGACACTCTTGCGCCAGACGAGCCGGGGAGTGTCGCCTGTGGTGGCCATGGAGTTCTCCGTTCCTCGTGCCGGTCGTGTGGACGGAGCCGGTCGTGCTCAGAGGTCGAGCTCTCCGTCCTTGACGAGGGTGACCAGCGCGCGTGCATGGCTGGGGGAGAAGACCAGTGCTGGGCCGTCCGCGTCCTTGGAGTCGCGGAGGCAGATGGTCGCCGCGATGCGTGCGAGCTCGACGCACTCGGCGCCCTCTCCCTGGCTATGGGATGACTTCCGCCACGACGCGGCAGCGAGGGCGGAGCGGGGCGGGGCGTTGTGCTGCATGGTCCTCACCTCTGGATTCGAAGAGGGGGGCAGCGCTTCTGGAGGTCGAGCTTGCCGTCTTTGATGTGGGTGACCAGCGCCCTCGCATGGCTAGGGAAGAAGGTCAGCGCTGGGCCGTCCGCGTCCTTGGAGTCGCGGAGGCAGACGGTCGCCGCGATGCGTGCGAGCTCGACGCACTCGGCGCCTTCCGCCTGGCTGTAGGACGACTTCCGCCACGACGCGGCAGCGAAGGTGGAGCGGGATGGTGGGTTGTGCTGCATGGTCCTCACCTCAGTGTCCGAAGAGCCTGATGTGTCTAAAGGTCGAGCTCGCCGTCTTTGATGCGGACAGCCAGCGTTCGGGCTTCCGCAGGGGAAAGGACCAGCCCTGGGCCGCTCCTGTCCTTGGAGTCCCGCACGCAGACAGTTATTGCGACGCGCGCGAGCTCAACGCAATCGGCTCCCTCGCCTTGGCTGTAGGACGACTTCCGCCACGACGCGGCGGAGAGGCCGGAGCGGGACGGGGCTTGGTGCTGCATGGTCCTCACCTCAGTTCACTGAGCAGGTCCGCCAGCCACTCCAGGGTCGCGTCCCTTTCCAAGGCCGCACTCTGAAGATGCTGGAACCTCAGACTATGAGCCTCAAGGTCTTTCGGCTCCTCCAGATACAGCGCATTATTGCCCAGTTCGATGTAGACCACCGACGGATCCAAGTCGTAGTCCATCAGCATGTAGGCGTAGGTCAGCCCACCGTGCAGCCCCGCCTCGAACGGAATGACCTGCACGATGATGTGGTCCGACTCGCCAGTGTCGATCAGCCGCTGAATCTGCTCGGCCTGTTCCGCCGTGGTGCCGAATGGTCGCCGCAGTGCACTCTCGTCGATGATCGCCCACAGCATGGGCGGGTCGGGGTGCTCAAGGAGCTTCTGCCGGTTCATTCGGTACTCCACTCGGCGACCGATCTCGATGGGGTCGCGGAGCATGGAGCGACGGATGACTTCGCGGGTATAGGCGGGGGTTTGTAGCAAGCCCGGGATCACCAGGGGCTGGTAGGTGTAGATCCTCTTGGCCTCGGCCTCGAACCCGGCGAGGCTGCTGGCGAAGAGACCAGCGAACTCAGTGGTCTCCCACCAGCCGCGCTGGCGAGATTCCCGGGCGAGGTTGATCAGCGATTCGCGCTTGGCCTCGTCCTGGATCTTGTAGAAGTCGAGTAGGTCGCGGACGTCCCGCGGATTGGGGCGGCGCCAGTCGCCTTGCTCGATGCGGCTCATCTTGCCCTGTGACCACTCCAGGGCGCGCCAGACCTCCTCTGCGGTGTGGCCGGACGCGTCCCGGAGACCGCGGAGTTCGCGGGACAGGCGTCGGCGACGGATGGACGGGCTTCGACGGTCAGGAAGAGCGGTCATCGGCCTCTCCGTCTGTGCGGCTGAGTGATTTCGGGTTGGTCGGCGGTTGCCGATGCCTACGGGGGCGGACATTCGCTCATCTATCGGACGACTTCCGAGTTGGAGCTTCCACTTGGGACGACATCGCTTCATGATGTGACCAGAACAGTACCAAGCGTGATCGGAGCCTTCGGGGCGTTCGAGATGTTTGGGGCGACGACTTTCGAGTGTGTCGGCGCTGCCAGGTCGGGAGGGCAGAGCCCTTGACCGGCGATAAGAGAAGAGAGAAACAAGCCGCCGTGTGGCCGGGTGCAGGAGTCCAGGCCCGCCCGGCCACACGGCTTCACCCCCACATGGGAGGCGAGGATGAGCATACGCGGACCGGTCATCTTCCAAGCTGAGACCGACGCACGCGGTGAGGTCCCGCACGACGCTGTTCGTGCGGCCGTCGGACGGATCGCCGCGCGGTATCCGCAGGTCGTCGCGTGGTACGGCAGAAGCACAGGCCACTGGTGGGCCATGATCGGCGGTCGGCTCCTGGAGGCGTGCACGCCCTGGGAACTCGAAGCCGCGATCCACCACGCGACGTTCGCGCAGGGCGAGGGACGTGCGCTGCACTCGGCGACGTCCGTGCCGGTTGCGGACGTCCCTCGTCCGAGGGGGACGCACACGGACGGGCTCTGCACCTGCGGGTGTGTGCAGGAGGACGTTCGGCCTGGCCTTCTCGGACGGATCGCTGGGCTGCTTCACTCGCCGGACGGAGGCAGGGATGCCGCCTGAGCGCGTGGACATGTGCGGCGACCTGCCGTGCCTCGGAACCAAGGAGTTCGCGTCCGACCCCGAGCAGGCGAGCCGGGCCCGCGCGTGGGTCTCCGGAGCGCTCGGCCCGAACCATCCCGCCTACGAGAACTGCGAGCTGCTGGTGTCGGAGGTCTTCACCAACGCCGTCCGGTACGGCGACGGCGACGTCGTCGAGGTCAGCGCCTACGCCGACGACCAGCGCGTCCGCGTCGAGGTCGTGGACGCGGGCGGCGACACCCTGCCGCACCTCGTGGACGACCCGGACGGCGAGACCGGACGCGGCCTGGTCATCATCCGGGCTCTGACCGACACCTGGGGATGCCGCAAGCTCCCCGACGGACGCCTCCGCGTCTGGTTCGTCCTGGAACCCGTCCCGGACGCGTCGTAGAGACCAGCCCCGGCGGCGTACTTCGCCGTCGGGGCTTCCACGCGCGCGAAGACCGGACGCATATCGACGCCACCTGCATGAGGGCATCACCCACCGGTGGGCCGAGGCGACGCTGGCTCGCAAGGAGGACTCGGCCGAAGGCGGGTCGTAGGACAGAGAAGCGCCCAGTCGTCGTCAGGACTTCTACGGGAGGGCGACCGCCCGCAGGTAGGCCTGCACGTACTCCTCGACGACGTCCTCGATGGACGGCAGCTCGCCGTACAGCGGGGCGACCACCGGGCGTAGGAGCAGGTGGGTGACCAGTGGGGAGAACAGCTGCCCGAGCAACACCGTGAACGGCAGCGGGCGCAACCGTCCGGCTTCGAGGTGCGGAAGCAGCAGCTTGGTCAGGGAGTCGAACAGCCGCGGGAAGCTCTTCGCCATCGTCCGGGCGGCGGGGCCGTCCGGACGGCTGAACACGTCCGCGAAGGCCGCCGGGACGACGCGCGGCTCGCGCTCGAAGTCCGCGGCGAGGGCCTGGAGGATCGCCCGGACGGTGTCCTCGAGGGTCTCCGGCGGGTCGGCCGCGAGCGTCGCCAGGTCCGGCAGCGGGGTGTGCTTCTCGAAGACGGCGGCGAGCAGGCCGTCCCGCCCCTCGAAGACGGTGTGCAGGCTGGGCAGCGAGCACTCGGCCCGGACCGCGACATCGTCCAGCGTGACACCGCCCAGGCCGCGTTCGGCCACCAGCCAGGCCGCCGCCTCGATCGCGCGTTCCCGCACCTGAGGCCGTCCGCCCGGGTCGACGCCCGTCTGCCGGACGGCCTCGTCCAGTGCGGCCCGGGAGCCGCCGAGCCGTCGCAGCAGCGTGCTGCGCGAGATGCCGGCCGTCGTCGCGATCGCCGTCAGCGGGACGTCCGCGACGTCCTGGCCCCGCTCCTTCGCCGCCGAGATGGCGGCAACCACCAGATCGTTCATGTGGAACATCTTAATACTTGACACCTGAGACTGCTCCATAGATTCTATGTATCGCAGTTCCAATCCGAGGGGCCGAGGAGCCGACTCCAACGCCTCGCTAAGGAGTTCCGCATGCTTCGCAACGTGCTCACCCTGCCCAGCGGCAGGGTCGCGAAATGGGTCGTCCTCGCCCTCTGGGTGGCCCTGCTGATCCCGGCCTTCACGTTCGCCGGCAAGCTCGGCGACGTTCAGAAGAACGAGGTCTCGGCCTGGCTGCCCGCGAAGGCGGAGTCGACCAAGGTCGTCGAGCGGTCCGAGAAGTTCCTGCCGTCCGGCATGACGCCCGCGGTCGTGATTTACAACCGGCCCGGCGGCGTCACCGCCGCCGACATGGCCAAGGCCCAGGCGGACGCCGAGGCCTTCACGAAGACCGGGCCTGTCGTGGGCCGGCCACAGGGTCCGGTGAAGTCCGAGGACGGCAAGGCCATCCAGACCGTGGTCCAGGTACAGATGGACAAAACGGGCTGGGAAGGCGTCCAGAAGGTCGTCGACTCGATGACCGACATCGGCAAGAAGGACAGCGGCGGCCTGGGGTTCCATGTCACCGGTCCGGCCGGGTACGCGGCCGACTCGATGAAGGCGTTCAGCGGCGGAGGCGCCCTGACGGCCATCACCGCCCTGGTCGTGATCGCGATTCTGCTGCTCACCTATCGCAGCCCGTTCCTGCCCTTCCTGCCCCTGCTGTCCGCCTTCGGAGCCCTGAGCGCGTCGGAAGCGGTGGTCTACCTGCTGGCGAAGCACGCCGGACTGACCGTCAACGCGCAGACCAGCTTCATCCTCACCGTCCTGGTGTTCGGCGCCGCCACCGACTACGCGCTCCTGCTCACCTCGCGCTACCGGGAAGAGCTGCTGCGGAACGAGGACCGGCACAAGGCGATGGCCGAGGCCCTGCGCCGCAGCAGCCCGGCGATCATCGCCAGCGCGGCCACCGTCGCGATCAGCCTGACCCTGCTGATGCTCGCCACCCTCCGCTCCACCCAGGGCCTCGGCCCGGCCAGCGCCATCGGCATCGTCGTCGGGCTGCTCGCCATGGTCACCCTGATGCCGGCGCTCCTGGTCATCTTCGGCCGCTGGATCTTCTGGCCGGTCAAGCCGGTGCACGGAGCGCCCGCCAAGAACAAGGAAAGCCTCTGGACCCGGATCGGCACCGTCATCTCCGGCCGCCCGCGGACGGTCTGGATCGGGACCGCCCTCGTCCTCGGCGCCATGGCCGTCGCCGTGGTCGGGCTCAAGGCCGACGGACTCTCCAGCACGGACCAGTTCACCAACAAGCCCCCGATGGCCGTCGGCCAGGAGATCCAGGCCCGTCACTTCCCGGCCGGTTCGGGCGACCCCGTCTACATCGTGGCCAAGGCGTCCTCCGCGGACCGGGTGGGGAAGGCCCTGGCCGGCGTCCCCGGGGTCGCGAACGTCGCACCGCCGCTGGTCAAGGGCGATGAGGTCCTCGTCGCCGGAGACCTGAAGGCCGCTCCCGGCAGCGCGGCCGCGATGGACACCGTCAAGCGGATCAGGACCGCGGTCCACGGGATCGAGGCGGCGGACGCCCAGGTCGGAGGCAACGCGGCCACCACTCTCGACACGCAGAACGCGGCCACCCACGACTCGAAGCTGATCATCCCGATCGTGCTCGGCGTGGTGTTCCTCATCCTCGCGCTGCTGCTCCGGGCGATCGTCGCCCCACTGCTCCTGATGGTGACGGTGGTGCTCTCGTTCGCCGCGACCCTCGGCGTGAGCAGCCTGGTGTTCGACCACGTGTTCCACTTCGCCGGGGCGGACGCCTCCTTCCCGCTCCTGGCCTTCGTGTTCCTGGTCGCCCTGGGCGTCGACTACAACATCTTCCTGGTCACCCGCGTCCGGGAGATCGCCGAGGAGGAGGGCAGCACCCGGCGCGGCGCGCTGAAGGGCCTGTCCGCCACGGGCGGCGTGATCACCTCGGCGGGCCTGGTGCTGGCCGGCACGTTCGCGGCGATGGCCTCGCTGCCCCTGGTGTTCGCGGCCGAGCTCGGCTTCGCGGTGGCGTTCGGCGTCCTGCTCGACACCATGATCGTCCGGTCGGTGCTGGTCACCGCGCTGACCCTGGACGTGGGCCGCTGGATGTGGTGGCCCAGCAAGCTCTTCCGGCGCCACGACGCCGCCCCCGCGGCACCGGCCGTCACCCCCGACCGCGAGCCCGTGCTCGAAGCCAGGTGACGACCTTCCAACACGCGGAACGCCCCGCCGGGACCGGCGGGGCGTTCCGCGTTTTCGCGTGCCGGAATCAGGCCGCCACCGCCTTCGGACGGCGGAGCAGGCCGATCGCCGTGCCGAGGAGCCACCAGCTGAAGACCGCGCCCATGAGGGCGGTGGTTCCCCAGCCGTTGGCGGCGTAGAAGTGCGCGGGCGTGTTGCCGAAGAACATCGACGGCATGAAGGCCAGGTTGACCAGGGCGAGGGCGCAGGTCAGCAGGCCCGCCCAGCGCGGCAGGATGGACGTCCGGAGGATGGCGTGGCCGGCCGATCCGAGGAACATCGCGAGCAGCATCCGGTCGATGGTCCCGTAGAGGATGTAGGTGCCGTTGACCGTGATGGTCGGGTCGATCGGATGGTCGGACGCGATCACCGCTCCGGCCTCCAGCCCGGACGAGACGAGCGTGACGACGACGTAGGCGAGTCCGATGCCCCCGGCGAACCGTCCGATCCAGGCGTTCTCCGGACTGGCCTGACTGATGAGCTCCCGGAAGAACATCGTGAAGGCGAGGATGAACCCGAGCCCCAGCACCCCGATGAGCAGCCGGCTCAGAACGTTCGAGGCGGGCGGCGCCCCCGAGTAGACGAAGTACAGCGGGACTTCAACGAAGACCGCCACCGCGGCGGCGAGTCCAGCGGTTCCGGTGAGACGGCGGGCGAGGAGGAGGTTCATCGCGTTTCCCATCAACGTGTGAGTGGAACGCTTCGAAGTCTTCGCCCTCCAACACCCCCAGCCACTGGACCTGAGCGCCCACCCACCGGGGACCTGACCCCCCAATCCCGAGTGGGCCCCAGCCCAGCCCCCGCCGAACAAAAGGCCGGGCCGCGGCGTCCCACAGGTGATCAACTTGGGGGGAGTGTGCAGCATGCACGTCTACATCAGCGCTGACATGGAGGGCGTCACCGGACTCGTGGACGCGGACGACGTCCAGCCGGGCGGCCGCGACTACGAACGCGGCCGGATCATGATGACCGAGGACGTCAACGCGGCGATCCGCGGCGCATTGACCGCCGGCGCCACCGCCATCACCGTCAACGACGCGCACGGCCCGATGCGCAATCTCCTGCCCGACCTGCTGCATCCCGTCGCCCGGCTGGTCCGCGGCAAGCCCAAGAACATGATCATGCTCGAGGGACTGGACGCCACTCATGACGCGGTGCTCTGCATCGGCTTCCATTCCCGCGCCGGCACCCTGGGCGTGCTGAGCCACAGCTTCATGGGCCATGAGATCGAGGACATCTGGCTGGACGGCCGGCCCGTCGGCGAGATCGGACTCGCGCACGCGACCGCCGCCGCACTCGGCGTCCCGGTCGTCCTGCTGTCCGGGGACGACACCGCCTGCGCGGAGATGACCAAATGGGACCCCGCCGTCACCTGCGTGGCCGTCAAGAACGCGGGCGACCGCTTCTCCGCCGAGCTGGTCCCCGTCGACGAGGCACGTCAGGCGATCGAGACGGCTGCGGCCGACAGCCTCAGCGCCCCTCGCGGTCCCGCCCCTGCCGCTGACTCCGAGGACTCCACGCTCACCGTCCGCTGGCAGTCGGCCTCGGTCGCCTCGACCCTGCTCGGCATCCCCGGCGTGACCGCGACCGACAGCCGCACCGTCCAAGCCAGTGGCGCCCTGCCCGACCTGTACCGGCTCTTCGGCGTCTGGATGCGGGTGGCCGCCTCCCTCACCAACCAGGCGCCCTACTGCTGAAACCCGCGTTTCGGCCGCGCCCCGGCATCGCGCTCACTGACGGAGTCGCCGCCGGGGCGCCCTCGCGCCCTTCGGGTCAGATGCGACCGAAGAGGTGGTTGGCGGGGGCCTTGGGGTCGTCGCCGTAGAAGAACTCGACGACGGCGTCGTGGTACTCGGGACGGCCCAGACCGTCCGCCCCGGACGCGGCGAGCCGGCCGAAGACGGCGGCGCAGTCGGTGTCCGGGACGCGCATCCCGGCGCCGAAGACCTGGCTGAACTCGGCCAGCGTGATCAGGCCGTCGCGGTCGGAGTCGCCAAGGTCGAAGACCAGGTCGGCGACCCACTTGATCTGCTCGGAGTACCGGGACCGGTCGGTCAGGGCGGCGTGGAACCCCTCGGTCATCTCGGCGGCGTCCACCGCGTCGTCCCCGTCGGCGTCGTACGGAGCGATGATCTCCATCCAGAACCGGTCCATCGACTCGTTGAGCTGCCGGGCGTGCGGCGAGTTGGGCGGGATCCCCTTCGCCTCCACCGCGCGCTCGGCGATCTGAACGATGTCCTCGCGGCTCAGGACTCCGTCACCGTCCACGTCGGCGCCCTGGAACCACTGCTGGAACTTGCGTGTACGCAGATCACTCATGCACTCGACCATATGCACTCAGTCACACTCTAATTACCAAGAGTGGTCAAATGATGAGTCGACACCTTTGCCTGGACCGCCGTCGCGCCGCGGCGACGACGGTCCAGGCTCGGCCGATGTCACCAGCCGCCGTCGCCGTCCCCGTCGTCGGAGAAGTCGTTGTACTCGTTGTATTCGATGTTGGTGACCTCCTGGATCACCTGCTTCGGCTCGTCGTCGTCCAGCATCTCGTTGATGAGCGCACCGCCGACCAGGCCCGCCGCGCCGGCCGCGGCCACGCCGCCCCAGCCGGGCCCGCGCCGCTCCCGGTGGTCGTCACGGTCGTAGTCGTGGTGGTGATGGTCGTCGTAAACGGGCTGTCCGTAGCCGGGCGCCGGGTAGCCGGGGGCCGGGTATCCCTGCTGCGGCGCGGGATATCCCGGCTGGGCCGCCGGGTATCCGGGCTGGCCGGACGCCATCTGCTGCTGGTACACGGCCCAGCGCTGCGCGCAGGCGGGGCAGGCGGTCACGTTGCGCGCCGCACCCCACTGCGGCGTCCACAGGATGGAGTGGACGCCCGGACCGTGCGCGGCGTCGAAGAAACACGTCATGGAGGCAACTCCCCGGATCGAGTTATCTGCGACAAGTGTCGTAGATGATTCGAAGTTGATCAAGCCGATCCTGTCAGGTCGGACGGCGTGGGGAGGGCGCGTCAGAGGAAGGGAAGCCCGAGCGCCCGGTCCAGCTGCAGCGCGGCGGCGGCGAACGGCCCGGTCGTCAGGCTGCTGCCCAGCAGCGCCACCGGACCGGTCACCGGATTCCGCGCAGGCGGCGCGGCCAGCAACGCCCGCACCCGCTCGACCGTCTGCGACTCGGCGAACCCGGGAAGGTCCCGAACGACCCCACCCCCAGCCCCCTCGCCCAGCCGACCCGCCGTGCCTGCCAAAGCGACCTTCGCGATTGTCTGGGCGACCAGAACCCGATCGCCTGTGGCGTCCGCCGTCTCCTCGTCCGCCCAACGCTCGAGCGCCAGCCGCAACCGCGCCTCCAGCGGGCGCAGAAACGGCAGGACGGCACTGGTCAGCGCCCCGACCAGCAGATACCGGTGATGGGCGTGCCGCAGATGCGTCTCCTCATGCCGGAAGACGACCGCCAGCTCGGGCCCGCTCAACCTCCGAAGCAACCCGCGCGAGACCAGCACGCCTCCGTCGCGCCGCCCCGGGACGGCCATGGCCACCGGCTCATCGCATTCGAGCACCCCGCGGCTCAGCCGCCGCGCCTCCCGCGTCCCCGAGACATTCCGCCGGACGACCCGTCCCGCGACAACACACGCGAACGCGAACAAAGCCACAGCAATAACGCCGAACGCGGACGGAACCGGCTCGTCGTCCCCGAACAGCATCCACTCGGGCAGCCGGTCCGCCGCGTCCGGAGCCAGCGTCGCCCCGTAGTTCACCGCGACGAACAGGGCCGTCCCGACGGCGGACGTCGTCGCCGTGCCCGCGACCGTCACCAGGATCCGCGCCGTCCAGACCGGATGCAGCGGCACCCGCGTCCACCCGAGCAGGACCGCCGGCGGCAGCGTCACCGCGACCGGCAGGAAAGTGAACAGATTCACCGCGCCCCCTCGGACGGCTGCTCGCCTACGATCGGTAGACCGTCGCCAACGCCCAGCAGACCGACACCCGGCGGACCGACGCCCGGCAGACCGTCGCCCGGCAGACCGTCGCCAACGCTCGGCTGCTCGCCGACGCCGACCGGCAGATCGTTCAGGACGACCCGGAGGATCCGCGCCTGCTCCCCGCTCAACGTCTCGACGAACCGGCTCAGTACGTACTGCTGGTCGCTGGCCAGCCGCAGATGCTCGTGCATGCGACCGGCGACGACGTCCGCCTCGTCCACCGCCAGCCGGTACTCGTACTGACGCCCGACCCGGACGCGCTGGACCATCCCCTTGTCTAGGAGCCGGTTCAGGATCGTGTTCAACGTCGACCGCGTGGGCGCGCCGACCATGCGCTCGCACAGGTCGACGGTGCTGATGAAGGCGTCCGCGGCGGCGAGGACGGCCAGCACCTCGGCCTCCAGTCGCCCGAGAGGACGTCGCGCCACCCTGAACCCCTCTCCGTCCACGTCCGGGCCCGAACAGGACCAGTCGGAAACGACCGAATTCTGCCGGACCAATGGCCGGAG
The DNA here is from genome assembly GCF_040679435.1 of Spirillospora sp. NPDC052269. Classification (NCBI taxonomy): domain Bacteria; kingdom Bacillati; phylum Actinomycetota; class Actinomycetes; order Streptosporangiales; family Thermomonosporaceae; genus Spirillospora; species Spirillospora sp. NPDC052269. The sequence continues at coordinate 2,954 of NZ_JBFAUU010000012.1, read as the reverse complement.
CGTGGAGAACTCCTCCGAGACGAGAGCTTAGACAGCCCGTCCATCGGATACATATCGTAACGATTAGCTACATAACGTAGCCCAGGAGGCTGTCATGGACCTCGATGAGCGCACGCTGCAAGGCGCGGGGGCCGCCGCCGCGGCCACCCGGCTGGCCGAACAGGACGTCATCGCCGTGATCCTGGTCTGGGTCGACACCAGCGGCATCGCCCGGGTCAAGGCCGTCCCGCTGTCCCGGCTCGAACACGCCGCCACCTGGGGCATCGGCGTCCCGCCCGGCCTGGACGCCTTCCTCCTGGACGACTCGGTCGTCACAGGCCGGTACGCGGGCGGCCCGCCCGTCGGCGACCTCCGGCTCCACCCCGACCTGGACCGCCTGGTCCCCCTGGCCGCCCTCCCCGGCTGGGCCCTCGCCCCCGCGGACCGCTACACCCAGGACGGAACCGTCCACCCCCTCGACTCACGCTCCCTGCTCCGCCGCGAGATGACCCGCCTCGCCTCCCAGGGCTGGGCCGCCCGCGCCGCCTTTGAGATGGAATGGGTCGTCTCCGACAAGGGCTGGGACGAGTTCACCCCCGCCTGCAACGGTCCGGCCTACGGAATGACCCGCATCAGCGAGCTCTCCGACTACCTCCGCGACGTCCTCGTCGCCCTCGACGGCTCCGGCGTCCCGGTCGAGCAGATCCACCCCGAATACGCCCCCGGCCAGTACGAACTCACCGTCGCCGCCGAAGACCCGCTCGGCGCGGCCGACACCGCCGTCCTCGTCCGCGAGACCATCCGCGCGATCTCCCTGCGCCACGGCCTGGTCGCGTCCTTCTCACCCAAGGCCGAACTCACGTCCCTCGGCAACGGCGGCCACGTCCACCTGAGCCTCTGGCGCCGCGGCACCGACGGCGCCGCCTCGACCAACGCCATGGCGGGCGGGGACGGCCCGTCCGGCATGACCCAGGCCGGCGAGGCGTTCGCCGCCGGAATCCTGCGCCGTCTCCCGGCGCTCCTCGCGATCGGCGCCCCGTCCATGGCCAGCTACCTGCGCCTCGTCCCGTCCGGCCGCGCCGGCGCCTACGCCTGCTGGGGCCCCGAGAACCGGGAGGCCGCCCTCCGTTTCATCACCGGCGCCCACGGCGAACGCCACCGCGCCGCCAACCTCGAGGTGAAGTGCTTCGACCCGTCCGCCAACCCCTACCTGGCCCTGGCCGCCCTCCTGGCCGCCGGACGCGCCGGACTGGACGCCCGCGAAACCCTCCCCGCCCCGGTGACCACCGACCCGGCGGCCCTCCCCACCCGAGAACGCGAAACCGCCGGCATCACCCCACTGCCAACGACCCTGAGCGAGTCCGTCGCCGCCTTCGAAGCCGACCCCGTCCTCCGCCAGGCCCTGGGCGACGCCGTCATCGACACCGTCTCAGTCGTCCGCCGAGGCGAGATAGCCCTCCTGGACGACGCGACCCCCGAGCAAATAACCGCCACCACCCGCTGGCGCCACTGATCAGGGCCCCATCGACGACGTCGGCGGGGCCCTGATCAGTGGCGGAGGATCGGGGATCTGAACCCCGGACGGGCGCTAAACCCAAACCGCACCAGCAGAGCCCTCAGACGCGTGCTTTGTGGTGATCCGCCATCCACCCGATTCCTGTTTCCACAGGTCAGAAGGTGTGCCAGCGCGTTCATGATCACATGCAGGATGGCGTCCTCCGGGCTCCGGAACCGCTCGGGCCTTCGACGGACGCTTGAGGTTCCGAAGTGCCGGGGAGCCGGCTTGGTCATGATCTTGGTGACACCTGACCGGTAGGTGTTCGATCAGGAAGAAGACCTCCGGGCATAGTGGAGTTTGCACGCTTCACCCACACCCGGAGGTCTTGACGGGTCACGCTAACGCCCGGCTGACGTTTCATGGCAGATGCCTGCTGGTTCGTCGTGTCGTGGAGGACGGTCGTCCGGTCGCGCACGTGGCCGCGGAGCTGGGTGTCTCACGCCAGTGCGCGCACCGGTGGGTGGGCCGCTACCAGGCCGAGGGCTGGGACGGGCTGGCCGACCGGCGCAGCGGACCCCGCTCCTGCCCGTCACGAACCCCCGCCGAGGTCGAGCAACGCATGATCGCCGCCCGGCAGCGGCTGCGGGCAGGCCCCGACCACATCGCCGCGACCACCGGAGTACCGGCCCGCACGGTCCCCCGGATCCTGCGCCGCCACAACATGCCCGTGCTGGCGGCCTGCGACCCGCTCACCGGACAGCAGATCCGAGCCTCCCGCCACAGCACCCGCCGGTATGAGCATCCAGCGCCGAGCGACATGATCCACCTGGACGTCGGCGCACAGTGGTCGGAGGTTGTCGCCGTGGTCGGTGCCGCTGAGGTTGTCCGGGCACGTGGTGGGGCGACGTCGGTCGATTGTCTGCCGGCGATGTCGCACTTGGTCAGCCAATGGCACCGATGCCCGTCCCGGGCGGAGGTCGACGGGGAGCCCGGCCACGCCGGCCGACCGGTAGCGGGCCTGTTCGACGGCTGGACTCGGTCACGGAGCCACGGTGTCCAACGGAAACTGGGGTGCGGGAGAACCTGGTCCTTGGCTATCCGAGCGTGCTGAGCAAGGGCTCCCCTGGCCTGGCACCCGCGTCCGTCCGCGCATCCCGCGATCAAGTTGCAGCCACTCCACCCCTCGGGTAGCGTCTCTCCTCGCGCCTAGAGGGATGCAGGACGCCGCTGAGCGGTGGCCGGCCCGGAGAGCGTGACCATCACTGATCATGCAGATTCGATCCGTCGTGCCCGCATGTTCTGATGGCGTCGGAAAAGCTCGATTTTGCGAATCGGTGCGGATCTGGTGAAATAGAAGTGCTGCAGGGAACGGCCGCGAAAGCGGACGGGAACCGCGGAATCGGGATCGGCCGGAAATTGACAAGCCGGGCGGAACTGATAAAGTAAATGAGTCGCCACGGAGCGAAGGCCGCAGAGA